>CAYQOF010000226.1:0-5222 GCA_964419035.1 uncultured Anaerolinea sp.
GTAACAATGTTTTCTTCATCTTTTTTCCTCTTTGAGTTGGGTTAAGGTTTGGGCAACTATACGGAAATACGTTCATCCATGCCAGAGCAAGATAACGCGTTCGCATATAGGCAATTTGGCTTATGCGCGCTCCAATCCATTTTACAGAAGACAAATGGAAGGAAGTTACAAATTGACAGGATGAATTGCATAGGCAAAAATGCCCATGAACTTATTGGCTATTTAGCGCGAGCCATACTGTGGATGAAACGATACAATGACAACGTGGCTTTCCAGGAAAGGAGAAAAAATGTCGCGCATAAAAATTCTCGGCTTGGTCGTTGCGGTTGCAGCGTTCCTCCTTGCCGCCTGCGGGGGAAACCAGGCAGACACAAACGGTCCTGTGGACGTCAAAGTTACGCTCGGCGAATTCACGATCAAATCCTCCGTGACGGAATTCAAACCCGGCGTGCAATACCATTTCATCGTAACTAACGAAGGTGTAGTTCCTCACGAATTCATGATCATGCCCGTCGAAATGGGCGGCATGGGAATGGCAGGCATGTCAATGGAGGAAAAGGACGCGCTGGCTTTCATGATGATCGAGGAGGATGAACTGCCTCCCGGCGCCACAGTGGAAGTGGATTACACGTTCACCAGCGTGCCCGAAGGCAATATTGAGTTCGTCTGCGCCCTGCCCGGTCATTTCGAAGCGGGAATGCATTCCCCCATCACGGTCAAATAAGCAATCACTCGATGAATTAGCCCGCCACACTTGTGGCGGGCTTTTTGTGTAAGCAAAAATGCCTGCTGCGCTCACCGCTATCTGGCGCAAGACGACGCGAGGGACAAAGGCTATCATCGGCTAAAAGGACATCCTGATGAAACGTTATCTCATTCCTTCTGCCGCTTTCCTGCTCGGCTCGGCGCTCATCGCAGGCATCTACTTCGGCATCCTCACCTGGGCGCAGGGCTGGGAGTACGCTGTCAGCCAGTTCACTCTTAATCGTTGGTATGTTCTCCCGATCTGGGTCGCCTTCGGCATTCAAGCCGCGCTCTATTCCATTCTGCGTTTCCGCCTGTTCGTTCCCGTCATATCCACAGGTCATGCGGGGGCAATGATGGGAACGAGCGGCGGCACATCCGTCACGGCAATGGTCGCCTGCTGCTTGCATCACGTCGCCGACGTTCTGCCCATTCTCGGCTTGAGCGCCGCAGCCACTTTCCTCACCCGCTACCAGCGTCCGTTCATGCTGGTGGGTCTCGGCACCGAAATCATTGGCATCACCATCATGCTTATTGTTTTATATCGTGAACGCAAAAGATTTCAACCGATCCAGAGATTGCAACCTGTTCTTTTGGAGACAAAATGAGACGTCTTCTGCTTCCTTTGTTCTTGATGACGATTCTGATTCTGACCGCCTGTTCCACCACCTCTTCTCCGGATCCAACTCTGGACAAGCCCTTCGACACGGCTCAGGACGAGCCTGCTCCCGCTTCGACGGAATTCCCCCAATCCGACGCGGGTGATCTGACCCGCTCCGATGGACAAGGCGCGGTCACTGTCACAGTCACACCGCTTAACCTGGAGGCGTCTGCCTCCACAGTGGAATTCGACATCGTCATGGACACTCACTCGGTCGATCTGAGCATGGACCTGGCGACTCTCTCCACGCTCACCACAGACACAGGGATTACCGTCCAAGCCGCGCTTTGGGATGCGCCGCGCGGCGGTCATCACGTGGAAGGCACACTTGTATTTCCCGCCGTGCAGGATGGAAAATCCATATTGGAGGGCGCGGACAAACTCACACTTACGATTACGAATGTGGATACGCCTGCTCGTATCTTTGAGTGGGATTTGGAATAGCCACCGAGTAACATTGATGATCCAGCCAGATGATAAACATCACCCGACTCGACAACACTCATCATGAGCAAAACTGCCTATTCCCCACTACGCTGTCTGACGCTTCCATCCTCCAGGCAGGGAAAATAAAATGCAATCAAGTTCGAAATACTCATTCAAAGGAGACAAAATGGCAACCCAAACGCCTTCCAAAGATTATCGTCTGATTGACCCGCCACTGATGACTTCGCTGTTCAACAGCGTGTACATGTCCTGGCTATGGCTCGCGGTCCGGCTGTACCTTGGTTATACCTGGATCACTTCAGGCTGGGGCAAGATCGGCAACCCTGCCTGGATGCAAACCGGCGAAGCCCTCAAAGGCTTCTGGGAGCGCGCCATCATCATTCCCGATGCGCCTGCCCGTCCTGCGATCGCCTTCAACTGGTACCGCGCGTTCATTACCGCCATGCTGGAAAGCGGCAGTTATACCTGGTTCGCCAAACTGGTCGCGATTGGCGAACTGGTCATCGGCATTGCGCTCGTGGTTGGTTTGTTCACCTGGCTGTTTGCCTTCCTCGGCGGTTTCATGAATTGGAACTTCATGATGGCTGGGAGCGCAAGTGTCAACCCGGTCATGCTCATCCTGTCCATTCTCCTGATCCTCGCCTGGAAAACCGCCGGCTGGCTGGGCCTCGATCGCTGGCTGTTGGTCCAGGTGGGAACCCCCTGGCAGCCCGGTCTGCTCTTTCAACGCAAGTAGAAATACCAACACGTGATTCGATTCCTCCCGTCAAACTGCACGGGAGGAATATCCTTTTTGGGAAATGTAACCATGTCTGATAAGCCTTCATCCATCAGCCGACGCGACTTCATCAAAGCAACCGTGACAGCCATCGGCGGCTTGATCGGAGCGCTGATAGGGATTCCGTCGGTCGCCTATCTGCTCTCGCCTTCCCTGCGCGCCGAGGAAGATACGGACTCCATTCCCCTTGGAGCGCTCGAAAATTATCCGATTGGAGCGCCGACTCGTTTCGACTTCACACGCACAAGGGTCAATGGCTGGGAGCGAACCTCTGTCAATTATGGATTGTACGTTTGGCGAAAGAACGGAAACGAGGTGCGGGTCTTTTCGGATATTTGCACTCATCTGGGATGCCGCGTGCATTGGCATCCCGACACCGAACACTACATCAGTCCCTGTCACGATGGTCATTTTGATATCGAAGGGAATGTCATTAGCGGTCCCCCGCCGCGCCCGCTGGACGAATTCGTCACCTACATTGAAGACGGAAATCTATTTGTCACCCTTCCGCCCTTCGAACGCAGCGGATGATGGGAAGAAGCGGCTGACCAGCCAAAAGGAGGATCATGCCGGGGAACTCTCGACTTACTCGTCGCGATTTTCTAAAACTGACCGCGCTGAGCGCGGGCATGCTGGCGTTGCGCCCATTTACAAGTTTGTCGCTGCCGGAATTCCCCCTGGCGGATAAATTGGGTCGTATCACCGGCGGCAAAATGGATGTCTATTCGCGTCCCGACGCAAACAGCCAGATCCTCGGCGCGTTGTATGAAGACAACATCTTTCCGTGGATTCGTGAAGTCGTTGGCTCGATGCCCGGACGCATCAATCAGCGTTTTGTGGAAACGCCGAACGGTTTCCTCTGGGGCGGATACGTTCAACCCGTGTGGAATCGCCCAAATTCTCCTGTTACGGACCTGCCAACGACGAGCCTCGGTCAGGGAATGTGGGTGGAGGTCACTTTTCCTTATGTGGATTTGATTCTCGATAACCCGCCTCCACGCGCGCCGTGGCTGCAATATCAACTTTCCATCAACCTGCCGCCGCGGTTTTACTACAGCCAGATCGTCTGGGTGGACCAGATCCGCGCCGATGAGTCGGGGCAGGTCTGGTACCGGCTCAACGAGAAGTATGGCTCCGGAGACATTTTCTGGGGGCGGGCGGAGGCATTCCGTCCGTTGAGCGTGGAGGAAGTGTCCCCGATCAACCCCGAGGTTCAGGACAAACGGATCGTTGTGAGAATTTGGGATCAGACCCTTTCCTGTTTCGAGGGGGATCAGGAAGTTTACTTTGCGAAGATTTCGAGCGGGGCGCTATACGATGCCTGGGGCAATCGTGTGGACGCGTGGGCAACACCAGTGGGGGAGTCTCCTATCTGGCGCAAAGCAATCTCGCTACCTTTGAGTGGAGGTAGCGCCTCGGCGGGTTGGAACTTGCCAGCAGTTGGTTGGGTCAGTCTGTTTGTGGGGACTGGGGTTGCGGTCCATTCCACATACTGGCATAACAATTATGGTGAACCATCGTCGCGTGGGTGTGTTAACGCCAGCCCGGAAGATGCGAAATGGGTCTTTCGCTGGAGTCAGCCTCTGGTTCCGTACGATCCGGGAGATGTAACGGTCGAGTGGCCGGGTGGGACGAAAGTCATCGTTGAAGACAAAGAATTATGAGCAACATGAAAATCCAAATCCCGGAGACGAATGATCAAGAAAAAGCCGGAAGATCTCTCTGTGCGAGAAATACAATTCCTGTTGATTGAAAAACGCCGCGTGTGGCGAAATTTGCGCCTCGAACATTTTCATCGAACCAGACGAGTAATTCCTTTCGCCAACGAGTGGAATACCGTTGACGTGTTTGATAATAGGCTTGTACCTGGGACAAGAGCCGGGCATATCAGCCAGTCGCGCCGCACTTGGCTGGACTACGTTCTGGCTGGCATGGAATTCCTCGCGATTATGGGAATCTTTGCCATTGTAATAAGCAATTTAGCAGCGTTGGATACCCTAAACCGCAATGTCTCAGCGGCTTTCTTACAGCCTACACTTGCCCCTACGCCCATGGTTCAAGCTGTGGTCTTGCCGGACGGTCATACGCCGCCCAACGGCCCGGGTGGGGCCCGACCCAATGAAGAAGAAATCCCGGCCCACCTGCGCCCGGTCTGGCAGTCGTTGGCAAACCTTCCCACTCCCATTCCTGTCGTCAAGCAAGCAATCCGAATTCAAATACCAGCTATTGGCGTTGACGCGCCGGTTGTACAGGGGGATGGGTGGGAACAACTTAAGAAAGGTGTTGCGCAGCATGTCGGCACACCAAATCCCGGCGAAAGCGGCAATATTGTCCTATCGGGACACAATGATGTTTATGGAGAAGTCTTTCGCTACCTGGATCGTTTGAGGCCTGGTGACAGCATTATCTTATTTACCACGCAAAGGACATACACATACATTGTCACAGGCATGCAGATGGTCGAGCCGACCGCAGTGGAAGTCATGGCTCCGACGTCGGATACCCGACTGACTCTCATATCATGCCATCCCTACCTTGTGGATATTCACCGGATCGTTGTATCCGCTATTTTGCAAAGCTCCTGAGAAGAAT
>CAYQOF010000227.1:0-3772 GCA_964419035.1 uncultured Anaerolinea sp.
CCCGGCATTGGCTGGGTGGAATTCGAGCCGACCGGCGGTCAACCGGATCTTAGCCGTCCCGCCACACAGCAAAACCTGGCAGACATCCCGCCACCGCCCATCCCGGATTTCGATAGTCCCAACAGCTCAAGCGAGGAACTATCAGGAGAGGACTCTGCATCAGATACTCCAGAATCGACGCCTGCCGGTGCGGGATCGCGTCTTCTTTTCCTCCTCTACCTGCTTCCGTCATTCATCGCCATCGCCGCGCTGACGGTTTTCCTCAGCCGCCGCTACGCCCTGCCTGAGCGCATCCCCTCATTCGTGCGCGCCTCCATCGAGCGGAGCGGCGGGCAAACCCCGGTCTGGGTGATCCAATGGGAACGCTGGGCGACGCTCTCGCCCATCGAACGCTCATTCGAGAGCGTCAACTTTGGCTTGCGCCTGTTGAAACAGCCTGCGCCCATTGACGCCACGCCCATCGAACGCGCAAGGACCCTGACCGGCGTCCTTCCCGAAGCCAAAGCCGAAGTGAGCACGCTTCTGGACGAACATCAGACATCCCTTTATACTTCCAGAATCGCAAATGCCGCCAAAGCGCGCCGCGCCGCGCTCCGTCTCAGGATGCGGCTCTTTTTATCCATTGTTCGATATTTTTTTACCGGCGTATACTCCACTCAAACCTGAAACTTTTCCTGAAACGGGTGGAGGGACAAAGGAAACCTCATGGTCACTGCAAAGAGCAAAATCATCACGATCAACAATCAACTGGTCGCCGTCATCCGGCAAGCCGCCAGCCTGCGCGCTTCGCTGGCTCCGCGCCGCGCGCCTGAAGCGATCATTGGATTGAAGACCCTGGAAAACGCGCTCTCACACATCAGCGAAGCCCTCGTCCCATACGAACAACGCTTCACCCATTTGCAGGCGCTGGCAGGGATCGGCCAGGTGGTCAACTCCACGCTGGAGATAGACGAAGTCCTGCAGATCGTGATGGACACCATCGTGCGGCTCACCGAAGCCGAGCGCGGCTTCCTCATGCTGCGCGATGAAAACGGCGAAATGACCACCCGCATCGCTCGCAACTGGGAACAGGAATCGATCAACAAAAACGAGTTCGCCATCAGCCGCACCATCATCAAGCGCGTCATCGAGGAGGGACAGGCGGTGCTGACCACGAACGCGCGCGAAGACCCGCGCTTCGACGGGCAGGAGAGCATCATCGCCTTCAACCTGCGTTCGATCCTGTGCGTGCCGTTGATGGTGAAGACCGAGTTGATCGGCGTGATCTACACCGACAACCGCATCCGCGCAGGAATATTCACGGAGGCGGACCGCGACCTGTTGTTCGCCTTTGCAAATCAAGCCGCGGTTGCCATCGAGAACGCGCGTTTGTTCTCGTCCCTCAAACGCACTCTCGAAGAGGTGACCGAACTCAAGAACCTCATGGATGATGTGTTCGCGTCCATTGTGTCGGGGGTGATCACGGCTGACGTGCAGGATCAGATCACCCTGTGTAATCGAGCCGCCGCGTCCATTCTGGGACACGCCTCGGCGGATATCGTCGGAAGAAGGATCGGGGATGTCCTCCCCACGCTCGCGGGCGACATCCAGCCGCATTTGGAGTCGGTGCGCAGTACCGAACAGCCCATCGTTGGTCTGGAGGTGAGCCACCAACTGCCTGAACGCGGCGTGGTGGACTGGCGGTTGAACCTCTCCCCCTTGAAGGACGCGGGGCAAAAGACGCAGGGCGTCGCCATTGTGCTGGACGACATGACCGAGCGCAAAAAACTCGAAGCGCAGCGGCGCCTGCTCGAACGCATGGTTTCGCCGCTGGTGCTGGACCAACTCGACCTGGACAGCCTGCACATCGGCGGCAAGAAGGTGGACATCACGATCCTGTTCGCGGATGTGCGGGGCTTTACCGAGTACAGCGAACGACACACGCCCGAGGGACTGGTCTCGGTATTGAACCATTATCTTGCCGCCGCCGCCGAAGCAGTGCTGGCTCACGAAGGCACGGTGGATAAGTTTCTCGGCGACGCGGTCATGGCATGGTACAACGCGCCGCTCCCCCAGCCCGATCACACCCTGCGCGCCGTGAAGTCCGCGCTGGCGATACGCGAAGCGGTTGAAAGATTACACAGGGAACTGCCGCCGGAATCGCATCTCGATTTCGGCGTGGGCATCCATTACGGCGACGCCGTGCTGGGATGGATCGGCACCGAAAAGCGGCTCGAATACACCGCCATCAGCGACAGCGTCAACACCGCCAAGCGCATTCAGGAAAACGCCGCGCGCAACCAGATCCTGATCAGCCGGGAGGCGTACGAACGCGTGAAGGATCAGGTGGAGGCGAGACCGTTCACCCCCCTCGCCGCAAAAGGCAAGACCGTGCCGTTGGAGGTGTATGAGGTGTCGGGGTTGAAGTAGAGACTGGTGATCGGGGAATGAGAGGATTGGAAAATGAAATTCACGGCGACCTGCATCGGGGAAATTTGAGCAAATATACCAAAATATCGGCGTAACGCGCAATATCATTTCGCCGCGCCGGAATGATGCCCATGCTGCAACCTTTCAAAACATTCTGCGTATGTCATCCAGAAATCATTGAAAGGAGCGCAACATGAACACCAATTACAAGCAACTGACCCGCAGCACGTCCAACCGAATGATCGCGGGCGTGTGCGCAGGTTTGGGCGACTATCTCGGTATTGACCCGACCATCGTCCGTTTGCTGACCGTCCTGGCATTCTTTACGGGCTTCGGCGGGATCGTGATCGTCTACCTGATCATGGCGTTGATCATTCCCGAACAGACACAAGTGACGCAGTAGCCCAAAAGACCAGGCTGCGAAGCCTGGTCTTTTCATTCCCCCCTTACAAGTCATGGCGAAGCATCCCTGCGGGACAAAATTAGCCTGCCCACAAAATCAACCAACTGCCCCATTCCCTTTTCCACCGGCGGAAGATCAATATACTCATTCACCGTATGCGCGCCGCCGCCGGTCGTGACGCCCAACACCAGCGCCGGATAACCCCTGCTCAACGGCAGGTTCGCATCCGTCGAGCCGGAGGTCAATATCGGGTTCAAGTCCTGATCCCTCACACATGCCTCCCCCAATTTTACGAGCGGATGATCCGGACGCATCTCCCCGGGCGGACGCTGGCCGATCACCTCCGCTTCCACGCTGACCCCGGGCTTGTTCGCGCTGCCAATCAACCTCTCCACCGCCGAGACCAGTTCCGTCAATTCCGCGCGTCCCTCCGAACGGAGGTCCAAATCGAACGAAGCCTCCGAAGCGATCACATTCACCGAAGTCCCGCCCGAGATTTTTCCGACGTTCATCGTCGTGCGCGGCTCCTTTGGCAACTCGAGCGACGCCAGTTGGACAATCAACTTCGACGACTCATGCACCGCCGAAGGCTGACCGTAATCCGACCACGAATGTCCGCCTGAGGTGCGCGCCGTCACGCGGTACCTCTTCACGCCCACCGCGCGATGATAAACGTGACCCAACGCCAGACCTTCGAGGACGAGATACGCGGTCACGTCGCCTCCAAAACGATCCGCCACCGCCTTCATGCCGCGTAAATCGCCCAATCCCTCCTCACAGACATTCGCCACAAACCAGATTTCGCCAGCGAATCCCCCTCTCCCTTTGGGAGAGGGTTGGGTTGAGGGAAAACTTTCCCTCAACATCCATATCAAACCGAACAACGCGGCGACGCCAATCGAGTTGTCGCCCAAGCCAGGTCCGTAAATCTTATCGCCTTCGCGCCTCACGTCCAGTTTC
>CAYQOF010000227.1:3872-5167 GCA_964419035.1 uncultured Anaerolinea sp.
CCCGCGCACGAACTCAGCCCGCTCCTTCTCCTCGAAAGTCGGCGCAGGGATTTGCTGGATCTCGACAGCCAGGTCAACTAAACGTCCTATCAAACCCGTCATTCAACCAACCTCAATTCTCAATCTCCAGTCCGCCGCGCTGAGTTTGCCGAAGCGTCCAGTCTCCAGTCTCCAAGTACCCATAACACTTCGTCTTCTGGGCAGAAAACCATTGCCCCTCCGCTCAGCGCGGATTATATCTTCCTCACCCCGTCCCTCAACGCGTTCAAACGCGCTTCCGCCAGGCCGGGCAACACATCCAGCGGATAGAATGCGCCGCATCCCTCGATCTTCAAAGACGCGGAGACATTTCCATGGAATACGCCCTCCAGCGGATCGAAATTCCTGCAATAACCAGCCATGAAGCCCCCGCCGAATGCATCGCCAACGCCGGTCACATCCGCGATACGCGCCGGGTACGCGGGGATCTCCCATTTACGCTTTGAATCCTTCTCATAAAGCAACTGTCCGCGCGCGCTGCATTTGATCACCACGTACTCGCAACCGTACAGCGAGACCGCCGCCGCCATCTCCCACAGATCGTGCGTTTCACCCTGGAACAGCGAACGAATCTCCTCCTCCGACGGCAGGAAAGCCGTCACACCGTTGAGCAGGGCGGGCAGTTCGCGCCGCTCGGCTGGGATCATGGAGGCAGGCGCAGGATCCAGGATGAACGTGTGCGCGTTCCCGCGTTCGAGCCCGGCGATCAACTGCGTCTGCGTGATGAGGTCCATCGGACAGAGGTACGCGGCGCGCGCCGTCAGGTAATCTTCGGGAATGTCCATCACCGTCAGATTGCGCGCCTCATCGGGTTTCCTGTCCGGCTGGTAACCCAGCAGGGATTTGGGAAAGGTCATTTCGCGCCGCGCAAAATGGGATACGGGATTGACGCGGTTTGCCTCGAACGATCCGTTGTACGCGATGAATTCACGCACGTCCAGGTTTTGCGCAAGGACGCGGACCCCGCTCGTATCGAAACCGCGCGATTTGCAATCGTTCAACCAGGCGCGCGGATAATCGTTCCCGACGCGTCCCACCAAGCCGATATCTGATTCCCAGACCCCCAACCCCGCCGCCGCATACAACAGGCTTCCGCCCGGCGCATCCAGCCGCGGCGGACCGGAGGCGGGCAACAGGAACTCGCGCGCAAGTCGGCCGAACACAAGAAATTTGGGGCTCATAAATGCAATTATAAGATAGATGACAAAAAATCCGCCCTGCGGCGGATGACGACTCATTCGACGAATGGACCCGGC
>CAYQOF010000228.1:0-5165 GCA_964419035.1 uncultured Anaerolinea sp.
GTACTCTAAATCCCAAACCAACGGCGCGAAAAAGGTTCCACCAGACGAGGCGGCCCGGCACAAACAACACGGGGTCAATCAACACCAACGCGCGGAACTTGTGCGGGTCGCGCAGCGCGGCGCGCAAGGTCACGATGCCTCCGATGGAATGCCCTACTCCGATAACGGGATCAAATTGATTTGTCGCGCTGACATTGTGCCCGAAGGGTGGCGGAGCCGAACGATCGTTGTGAGGCGCAGTCGAAGCGAGGAACCGGAGCAAATCCTCCGAAAGCGGATGCCAACTCTGAATTTCCTCCGGCTTTGCATCCTCCCACAGCGGACGAAGGTACATCCCAAAGACGTGATATTCGGTTTTCAAAAGTTCAAGCAATGGTTTGTAGCAGGCGGGCGGGTAACCATTGGCGTGTAAGAAGTGGAGCGGCTGTTTTTCTCCACCGAGGTCAAAGTGCGGAATAGACTTAACTCCGTATCTTCCTTCTTTCATCTTTTTTCCACTTTCCACTTTCTGCTTCCCACTCAATACTCTCCGTAATTCACCCTTTCACTCAGCCTTGCTTCCACCTTCAACCGCTGGCGCGTCTCGCTTCCCAGTTTCTGCCAGTATTCCTCTCGATCCTTCACGCCATAGACCCATTCATCGAGCCAGGATTTGACCGAATCAAACGACTCGCTGGTCTTGTCCCAGGCGAGGTAGAACTCGTTGTCGCGGTCGTAATATCCCTGCGCGTAACTGGGATGGCACGCAAATGGGACGTGACACACCGCGCTGACGACGATGCCGGGGATCATCGTGCGGTTCGGGTCGGACCTGATGACGGCTTCGTCCACGATCTCCTCCGCGGTGACGATGACCTTCTGCGCGGCGAACGCGGCTTCCTTCTGCTCGCCGATGATGCCCCACAGATGCGCGTTGCCGTTCTCGTCCGCTCTTTGCACGTGGACGATCGCCACATCCGGGTTGAGAGCTGGGACGACGATCACGTCCTTTCCTCCATACGGATCGGGGATGCGTTTGATGTTCGGATTGACGCGTTCGAGATCGGTTGCGCCTGTTTGTTTCATGGGCAAAAATGGCAAAGCGGATGCGCCCGCCTGCAAACGCGTGATCATTCCAAAGTGAGAGTATTCCTCCCATTCGAGTTTTCCCTGCTCGATGAAGGAGCGCACGATGCGCAGAGACCCGACGCCTGGATTTCCCATATATGAAAAGACGACCTTCCTCGCGCATCCCGCCGCGACCATCTGGTCGTAGATCAGGTCCGGGGTGGCGCGGGCGAGGGTGAGATTATTTTTTCCCTGGCGGATGATCTCGTGCCCGGCGGCGAACGGGATGAGGTGGGTGAACCCCGCCGCGTAGACCGTATCGCCGTCGCTGACGAACTTCGAGACGGCTTCGGAGAGTGAAGTCAGTTTGGTCATTTCTTTTTCTCTTCTCTGGGTTTTGGTTTCAATCTTTTGAAAATGCTGAACCGCCCGCTGGGCGAGACAGGTCGCTTCCATTGTGCGCGGAAGAAGAACCCCAGCACTATGAGTATCGTGCTCCAGCAAAAGAAGTTCAGTTCGGGTTTTGCTTGTGCTTCTGAAAGTATGAAGAAGACGAACAGCGTGAATCCCACCAATAGGAAGAAATTCCCCGTGCGGTAGATGAATTGCTTGCGGTTGAATCCTTGAGGTTCGCCCATAACGTGTTGCGTAAACCTGACAGGTCTCATGCGCGCCTTGTCCGGTGCGGTTTCCCACGTGGACAATAGTTGAGGGTCGGGAAGATCACTGTGGAGACCTGTCAGGTTTTATATGTACTTTGGTCTCCTCGCCGAAAACAACGTCCTTCTGAACGGATAGAAGACAGGACTGCCCGGCATTGCCGAGCGCATCTTTTCGCGTATGACATTCAGGAATTCTTCTCTGTGTTCGCCAAGCCGTTCGAAGTACGGGACGAGCGCAGTGCCTGAAATCCATTCTACCACTGCGTCGGAATCCTCCAAAACGTGGGGGTAGATCTTCTCGAGGACGATGATATTTTCTGCGCCGCAATCGAAGAGCAGACCGGCATATTCGTCAATGGACAGCACAGGGGCGTAACGCTGGAAGCCGTTCAAAACGGACTTGAATGGTTCCTCGTTTGCCGTCTCGCGATAGAGTTGATGCGAGATGTGGTTGTGATTCGACGGCACTTGCACGGCGATCTGTCCACCGGGGTTCAGCCGGTCGAAGAGAAAGGGAATCAACTCGCGGTGGTTCTCGCTCCACTGAAGGGCGGCGCTGCTGAAGATCAGGTCCCATTCGCCTGTCAGTTGGGATTGGTCTCCTCGTTCGAAGACCAGGCTTGGGGTTGAGAATGATGCGGCTCGCGCAGCATCCAGCATTTGCGGAGAGTTGTCGAGCCCGGTCACCGCGCTGTTCGGGAGAGAATCCGCAAGTTGACGCGTCAGTTCGCCGGTGCCGCATCCCAGGTCAACGACTTTGAGGTTCGGGCGCACTTCGACCAGCGTAAGCAGATCGTAAAACGGCGCGGAACGCTCGGCTTGGAATTTGTGATATTGCTCGGGGTTCCAGGGCATGGATGTGTCCATGTCATTGCGAGGAACGGAGTGACGAAGCAATCTCCTCGCGAAAGGATGGGATTGCTTTGTCAGGCTGCGCTTCGTCTTCCACTTCGTCTCGCTTTGCTCGCTCAGTGTCCGCTCAGCGCGAGCCCTCCTCGCAATGACGTACATAACAAAAAGCCCTCCCTTTTACGGAAGGGCTTTGATCTTATTTGCGCTTCGTCGCTTTCTTTGTTGCCTTCTTCGCAACCTTTTTCTTAGCCGCTTTCTTCGTTGCCTTCTTTGCCGCACCCTTGCCGTCGGACTTGGCGGGTTTCACGAGCGTCTGGATCTGTTCGTGCATGTAGAGTTGCACGTAGTAATATCCGCCGCCGTTCTTGCCGCTGGCGCCCGAGCCTTTCCACCCGCCGAAAGGCTGGAAGCCGGGCCACGCGCCGGTCGTCGCGCCCTGTGGACGGTTGGCATACGTCACGCCGGCTTCGATGTGATCGAAGAACCATTTGGTCTCGGCGAGCGAGCCGTAGAAGCCTGCCGTGAGACCGTAGTTGACGCTGTTGGCGATCTGCATGGCTTCGTCGAGGTCACCCACCTTGCCGATGGTGGTGATGGGCAGGAACATTTCATACTGCCACAGGCGGTGATCGAAGGGCAGGTCGGTGACGAGGGTCGGCTCGCAGAAGTAGCCGTTATCGTACATGCCGCCGGTCTTCACGTGACCGCCGGTCAGGAAGTTGCCGCCCGCCTGGTTGATCTCCTCGTTGAAGTTCTTGAAGTCGTTGTAGGAGCTGTTGTTGACGACGGGACCGAGATGTGTGGCGCGTTCGGTCGGGTCGCCGATGACGAGCGCGTCGGTCTTTGCCTTGAGTTTGGCGGTCAATTCCTCGTAGACCGGTTCCTCCACGATGACGCGTGAGGCGGCGGAGCATTTCTGCCCCTGCAAACCGAACGCCGAACGGACGATGCCGGTCGCCGCGTCTTCGAGGTTCGCGTTGCGTGAGACGATGGCGGGATTCTTTCCGCCGAGTTCGAGCACGATGGGGCGGACGTAGTTGCGGTTGGCGAAGTCGCGGAACATTCTCATGCCCACGTCGAAGGAGCCGGTGAAGGTGGCGCCGTCCACTTCGGGGTTGTCCACGAGCGCCTGCCCAAGCGTCGAGCCGGGACCGGTCACGAAGTTCACCACGCCATCCGGGAAGCCGGCGTCGCGCAGACATTCAGCATAGAGACGGACGATCCACGCGGTATCCGTTGCAGGCTTGATGACGACCGTGTTTCCCGCCACGAGAGCCGCGCCGGTCGGACCACCGGTCAACGCGAAGGGGAAGTTGAACGGGGAGACGATCAGCCACACGCCATACGGCTTTAGCACCGAGATGTTCGTCGAGTCGTAGCCGACGAGCGGGTCCTTGCCCATCGGTTTGATGAAGCCGTTGTTCTCCTCCACCATCTGCGCGGACCAGTACATCAGGTCGGCGGTTTCCTGCACGTCGCCGAGCGATTCCATGCGGTTCTTGCCGACCTCCAAAGCCATTGCCGCGCCGAGATCGAAGATGCGCTTTTCGATGAGCGATGCCGCCTTGCGCACCAGTTGCACGCGCTTCTTCCACGGTGTGCGGCTCCATGCGGGGAACGCCTTGCGCGCCGCGGCGATTGCCATGTTCGCATGCGCGGCGTTGCCTTTCTGCATGATCGCCAGCGTCCAGTTCGTGTTCACGGGCGAACGGTCTTCGAATTTTTCGTCTGCGAATACATCCCTGCCGTCAATGATCATCCCATATTCTTTTCCGAGATTTGCCTTGAGGGCTGCCACCGCCCTGTCGAATCCCTTGTGCAGGTCTTCGGGCGGGTTGAACATTGTGGCATACGTGAGTTTGAAAGCCATGCTTCCTCCTGATTATTGAATAGTTTGGTAGTTGAATAGTTTGTTAGTTGGATAGGCTGTATTTGGACAAATCGAAGTATAGTCCATGATTTTACAACCGTCAAAGTGACGAAAATCACCGCCATGAAGGTGCGTCGCGCCTGTTTCGTTGGGACAATTCCAGTCGCTGGATTCTGTCCGATTTCGAGATGCAGTCATCCCAGTGGGCGCGACGCACTCGCGCAAGGTGTTAATTCTTCTGTAAGGATTTTCTGATATATCTTGTCTGAATACCCAAACCCCCAAAGGATGTGCCGATGACGAAAACCCGCTTCATTCTAAGCCTAAGCCTGTTGACCGTAATCCTGGCAGCGTGCGCGCCCTCGGCAGTGACCGAGACATCGGAGCCGCCTGCCATCGTCGAACCCACTGCGACATCTCCCTCGCTTGTAGAGCCAACGCTCGAATCAGCAGCCGAAGCCCCCGTCGCGGCAGCGCCGACAGCCCTTCCCGTTGCCACCTCACGCGGACCCGACCTCCACGCCACCGACCCGTCAACCGTCAGCCTGGCTTCAGGGCAGTTGCAGTTCGTCGAGTTCTTCCGCTTTACCTGAGGCACCTGCCGCTCCATGGCGCCCATGGTTCATGGGCTCGAAGCAAAATATTTTGGCAGGATCAACTTCGTCTATCTGGATGCCGACGACCCGCAGACGCGAGACTTCCAACGCGCCCTCGGCTTCTACTATCAGCCCGAA
>CAYQOF010000229.1:0-5126 GCA_964419035.1 uncultured Anaerolinea sp.
GTTTTAATGGTTGTCAAAGACATCCCGATTGGCTAGAATATGGATAATCGTCCGGAGAGTTCATGAACCAAAAGACAACATCGTCGCCGCGCTGGAGTTCAACGACCAAGTTACTGGCTGGGCTGATCCTTGTCAGCATCATCGCATTCCTGCTTGCCCGTTTTTCGAGTCTCATCCCGCCGCTGTTGATGATCTTCATCTTCTCCTATCTGCTGCATCCCGTAGCCTCCCTGATCTCGCGCGGCTTGCGCATCTCCTGGAGGGCGGCGGTCAACATCCTTTACCTGTTTATTCTGGCGAGCCTGATCGGTCTGCTCACCTGGGGAGGCGTGGGACTCGTGGGACAGGTGCAGATGTTGATCCGGCAGGTGCAGTTCATCATCGCAAACCTGCCTGCGTACGTGGCGGACATTTCCGCACAAGTCTACCAATTCGGTCCCTTCGAATTCGATATGCAGACGTTGAACCTGGACCTCAACCTGGTCAGCCAGCAACTGCTTTCGATCATCCAGCCGCTTCTGGGCAGGACCGGGGACCTGGTCGGCGCGGTGGCGGGCGGCGCAGCGACCATCTTCGGATGGATGTTTTTCATCCTGATCGTTTCGTACTTCGTCATGGTCGAGAGCAGTGGTCTGCGGAGCGACCTGCTCAGGATCGAAGTTCCCGGCTATGAGGATGATCTTCGGCGGCTGGGCAATGAACTGGGCAACATTTGGAACGCGTTCCTGCGCGGGCAGATCATCATCTTTACGCTCTCGGTGATCATCTACTCGATCCTCCTGCCGGCGCTGGGCGTGAGGTTCGCGCTCGGCATCGCCTTTATGGCAGGGCTGGCAAAATTCCTGCCCTACATCGGGCCTGCAATAACGTGGCTGGTGATGGCGCTGGTCACGTTCTTCCAGCCGGTTAAACCGTTCGACCTCCAGCCGCTGACGTACATGCTGATCATTGTGATCACCACATTCATCATAGACAACTGGATCATCGATTCCCTGATCACGCCGCGCATCATGGCACGCGCGTTGAAGGTGCATCCCGGCGCGATCCTGGTCGCCGCCCTGATCGCCGCCAACCTGCTGGGCATACTGGGCGTGATCATCGCCGCGCCCTTCCTCGCGACCATCACCCTCTTCGGACGTTACACCACGCGCAAGTTACTCGATCTGGATCCCTGGCCCCAACCGGAGAGCGAACCGCCCCCGCCCGTCGCTTCGGAATGGATCGCGCAGATCAAAAAATTCATCCAAACCCGATTCCCTGTGAAGGCGCAGGGGGAAGGGAATCAACCTGAGGAGAAACCAGATGAACGACAACCACAGCGAGCCAAGAACCGAGACCATCGCCGAAACCGATAACTTCATGGCGTGGAAGGCGGAGGAACCCGACGGCGAGACCACCTATCACATCGAGTTGAACAACGTCACGCTCCACTTCTTTCAGGAGGAGTGGAACGAATTCATCGAACTGGTCCGCAATTTGGGATGACCGGGTCGCGAGCGCGACGCACATTCATAAATGCAAATGAAACTCAACAATTCCATCACCGACGTGCGCGGCATCGAAGTGGGACACGCGCAGGATGACGAGGCATTGACCGGCTGCACGGTGATCCTCTGCCGGAAGGGAGCCGCCGCGGGCGTGGACGTGCGCGGCGGCGCGCCCGGCACGCGCGAAACGGATCTGCTCGACCCGATCAACCTCGTTCAGAAAGTCCATGCCATCGTATTGGCCGGCGGTTCCGCGTTCGGTCTGGACGCGGCGAGCGGCGTGATGCGCCATCTCGAGGAACGGAAGATCGGATTCAACACCGGCGTTGCGAAGGTCCCCATCGTTCCCTCGGCGATTCTCTTCGACCTGAACCTCGGTCGCGCGGACGTTCGGCCTGATTCCGCCATGGGATACCGCGCCGCGGCTTCGGCTTCACCCGACGCGCCCGCGGAGGGAAATGTTGGCGCGGGGACGGGGGCATCGGTGGGGAAAATGTTCGGGTTGAGCCTCGCAACCAAATCGGGAATCGGAACCGCATCCATGAACATCGGCGGAGGCGTCATCGTGGGCGCGCTGGTGGCGGTCAATGCATTCGGTGACGTGGTGGATCCGCACACCGGGCAGATCATCGCAGGTCTTCGATCCGGGAAGGTCGGTCCGCTGCGTGTGGGAGGGAAGGGTCAATTTGCCGATACGCTCGTGATGATGAAAAAATCCATCGGGCGCGGACTGCTCGGTTTTGCGACGCGCGCCAACACGGTCATCGGCGTCATCGCGACAAACGCGAAGTTGACAAAGGCACAGGCGACCAAGGCCGCGCAAATGGCGCAGGACGGCGTGGCGCGGACGATCAGACCCGCTCATACGATGCTGGATGGCGACGTGATCTTTGCGTTATCCACCGGCGCGAAAAAGGCGGATGTGTCAATCGTTGGGGCATTCGCTGCGGAAGTGATGGCAGAGGCAATCGTGCGCGCAGTGAAGACTGCGAAACCAGCCGGGGGATTGCCGGGGTTGTCTCAAGAGTAATCGAGTAATTGGCAAATAACACAAGAGGATGGTCTGTTTTAGAGACCATCCTTTTGTTGTTCACTTTCTACTTTCTGCTTTCCACCTGTTTTACCGCCTACCTTCTTCTCCCCTTCAACTCATCCTTCAGGATCATCGTCATCACTACGCTTACCACGCTGACCACCAATCCGCCGAGGAACGCGTTCCACCAGACCGGGTCATTGATTTCCAGGCTGATGCCGAACGATTGACCGATGACGCTCGTCAGCCAGAACAGGAAGGTGTTGATGACGAGGGTGAACAAGCCGAGCGTAAGGACGATCAGCGGGCAGGTGAGAAACTGGAGCAGCGGGCGAAAGAGCGCGTTGATTATGCCGAAGATCAACGCGAGCCAAATGATCGAAACGAGATCGTCGCGCAGGTCAATGCCCGGCACGATCGTCACTGCCAGATACAAACCGATGGCGTTGATCGCCAGACGAAGTATGAATTTTGTCATGGGTTTCTCCTCTCAAATTCAGGTGACTGTCATCTTCGGGGATGACAGTCACCTTTTTATACGCAGCGGAACCAAACGAGTCGCGTCACGCTTTCATCCAGATCAGGGTGCGGCGCGGTTCGAAGCCCGCCGCGCGGATGGCCTCCGTCATTTCGCCTGCGGGATATTCCAGCGAAAGGGACGCTTGATTGGATAAGGCGCGGCGCGCGTGGATGAGAAGTTGCGTCAACGCTTCGGGTACAGGCGCTTCGTCTACGCTCGCCTGCCGGCTCACTCCGCTCTCATGGTCCCGATACTCTTTCGGGAGCGCGGGTTTGGTCGCGGGATACAGCGATTCTGATCTGCCCCCTTGCGGAGTCCAGGCAAGCGCGGCGAGCAGTTCATCCCCGCGCACTGCCGCCCATTGTTTGATGTTCACGTCCATGAACAGGAGATAGAGCCAGTTCATCAGCCCGGGTTGAAGGACGTTGAGACTGAAGGCGCGGTACCAGCCCAATTCGTCGGGGTGGAGGCGGCGAAGCCAGTCCCGCTGTGCCTGCCAGAAGCGCGGGTGGCGCGGAACGATCTGTATATCGGAAGCAGGCTCGGGGAGGAGGGAGTCGGGTTTTGCCATCCATGTGGTGCGGCGCGCGATCTCCCGGAACCCGAGTTCCTCGTAGAGTTTGACCGCGCCGGGGTTGTCGTCACGGACGTGGAGCCAGAGCGCGTTTGCCTTTTTGGCGCGGGCGTGTTCCACAGCGCGTTGGGTGAGCAGGCGCGCAATACCGCGCCCCCGAAAATCGGGATGCGTCGCCACGTTCGCAATGAGGAAGATGCGTTTGCCCTGGTCGCGGAACGGGATCAGGCTGGCGTTGCCGACGATCCTTCCATTCTCCTCCCACACGTAACCCGTCAGCGGCAGGGACGTGTTCTCCGCCATGCGGTTCGCCCAGTGCAAAAAACCGCTGTCGCGCCCGGCGCGGCGCATGTCGGACACGTAGCGCTGACCTTCGTTGTCCATCGTGCTGGCGAAGCACAGTTCGATCAGGTCGGCGACGGCGGTCAGGTCGCGGAGAACGTTCATCGCGCGCAGGTGCGGATGTTCCCTGCTCTGCATGGGAAGGGTGATGGTGCGCATTGGGGGGAATTATAGTACGGTTGTCTGGTTTTGGAGGCGGAAGCGGCGTATAATGCGGGAATAGGCGCTTAGGTTCCGCAGGTGTCCAGACCTGCCCTGAGCCTGTCGAAGGGTAACGCAACGGGCTCACTTGTCCCATAGCTGCGACCGGACAACCCTCACGCCTGTCCTGAGCTTGTCGAAGGGCTCACGCCCCGTCAGCGTCCCCGCGGCGGTATCACTCCAAGGATACGCTGACCCCACGTCCCAGGCAAGTTCATTCTAATAACGCAAACCGTTGGCACGCCCCTTGTAAAATAAGCACTTGAAAAATCCAGCAAAAAGGTGTATCTTTGTTGTAGAAACAGACAGGAGATAACCTTATGCTCACAAAAATTCAGAAATGGGGCAATAGTCTTGCCCTCCGAATACCAAAAGCCTTTGCGGTTGACGCTCAACTTGAAAATGACTCCTTTGTAGAAATCAGCATCGTAAAAGGCAAAATTGTTATTACGCCAGTTCCAGCGCCGAGCTGGACGCTTGATGAATTACTTGCAGGTATCACAAAAGATAATCTTCACAATGAAGTTGACACGGGTTTTGCCGTAGGAAATGAAGTCTGGTGAAACCATGGCATACATTCCCGACAGCGGCGACATTGTTTGGATTACGTTCAATCCGCAAGCAGGGCATGAGCAAGCAGGACATAGACCAGCGTTGGTTTTGTCCCCAAAGGCGTATAACGGGAAAGTTGGGTTAGCCCTCCTCTGCCCTATTACAAGCCAAGTCAAAGGATATCCGTTTGAAGTTTTGATACCCGAAGGTCTGGAGGTAAAAGGCGCAATTTTATCTGACCAAGTGAAAAGCCTTGATTGGAAGGCAAGGAAAGCCGAATTCAGTTGTAAGTTGCCGCCCGAAAAATTCAATGAAGTCGTCAAGAAGTTAAGCACCTTAATTCGGGAGCAACTTCAAAACATGTAGAGTCTTGTAGGTCAAAAGCGTGCCAACAAAGCGTGCAGTGGATGGTGGGGA
>CAYQOF010000230.1:0-5123 GCA_964419035.1 uncultured Anaerolinea sp.
TTCGCGGCGCGCATGAGTTCAGCAGTGCGCATCCCGGCGATGTCTTTGAAACCGCGCAAATGTTCCTCGTCCACAGTTCCCGCTTCGCCGCGCGTCGCGCAAACGAGATACGTGTCATACCCCCTTCGGGAGTATAGCGCCAGCGTGCCGCCCAAACCGAAAGACTCGTCGTCAGGATGCGCAAGAACAGCCAGGATCGTTTTCGTCATGTTTCCTCGTATAATCGCAATGAACTTACACCGAATGACGACACAGAACACATGAAAATTACGACAAAGGAGATCGCATGAGATTCGAAACCCTCGCCATCCACGCAGGGCAGGAACCCGACCCGAACAACGGCGCGGTGATGACGCCCGTCTACCTCACCTCCACGTACATGCAGGACGGCGTCGGCAAGCCGCGCCAGGGCTATGAATATTCGCGCACGATGAATCCCACGCGTAAGGCATTGCAGGATTGTCTGGCAGAACTGGAAAGTGGAAAGTGGGGACTTGCCTTCGCTTCGGGACTCGCGGCGACGGATACCGTGCTTCGGTTGTTGAACGCGGGAGATCACGTCCTCGCTGGCAACGACGCGTATGGAGGCACTTTCCGGTTATTCGACAAAATCCTGCGCCGCTTCAATCTGGACTTTACGTTTGCCGACACCACCGATCCTGAATCCGTCGCTGAGGCATTGACTCCGTCAACGCGGCTCGTCTGGCTGGAGACTCCCACCAATCCCTATCTGCGAATTACGGATATTCGCGCTGTGGCGGACATTGTCCATTCTCATGAAAACAGACCTTTGCTGGTTGTGGACAACACCTTCGCAACCCCATATCTCCAACGTCCGCTCGAACTGGGCGCGGACATCGTCGTCCATTCCACGACCAAATACCTCGGCGGTCACTCGGATGTGGTCGGCGGCGCGGTGATCGTCAGGGACAAGGATCTCGCCGATAAACTTTACTTCCTGCAAAACGCGGTCGGCGCGGTGCCGGGACCGATGGATTGCTTTCTCGTCCTGCGCGGCATCAAGACCCTCCCCCTCCGCATGGACCGGCATTACGAAAACGCGCTGGCAATTGTCGAATTTCTGGAAAAACATCCAAAGGTTGACAAATTGTTCTATCCCATTCACCCGTCGCATCCGGGACAAAAGATCGCGAAACAACAGATGAAGAACGGCGGCGGCATGATCTCCTTCCTTGTCAGAGGCGGACGCGAGGCGGCGATCAGGGTTGTCGAAGCAACAAAAATTTTCATGCTCGCCGAATCGCTTGGCGGGGTCGAATCGCTGATCGAGGTCCCCGCCGCAATGACGCATCTCTCGGTGGCTGGTTCGCAACTGGACGTTGACCCTTCCCTCGTGCGCTTATCCGTTGGCATCGAAAACAAGGACGACCTGATTGACGATCTGAAACAGGCGCTGGAACGCGCCTAAAAAATCGGGCTTCCTTCGAAGGAAGCCCGATTTTCATTTCGCATGGATTGCGAACAGTGTCACATCGTCGTCCTGTTTCGAGCCATTCTGATATTTCATCAGGGTCTCGATCAGCAGATCGCACCCGCTTTGCGCGGAAGTCTCATTTAAATTCGCCAGCGTGTTCCTGATGCGTTCCAACCCGAACGGCTCGCCTTTCGGGTTGCGGCAGTCTGTCATCCCATCTGTGAACATCAAGAGGCAGGAACCGCGCGGCAGAAACAGGCGATACTCGTCAAGAAGGATGTTTTCCCATAAACCCAGCGCCATGCCGGGCTGATGAGGCAGGCGCTGGACTTTGCCTTTTTCATCGAGCAGGAGCGGCGGTTCGTGTCCCGCCCGGGCATAGGAAAATTCACCCCTCTCGGCATCCAGCACGCCATACAGCGCCGTGACGAATTGTGTGGATTTCTCGAGCCGCGTAATGTGCTTGTTCGCCATCCGCAATACTTCGCCCGGAGTCATACCGGTATCGGCTTCCGCAATGATCAGCGCATGCGCCCTCGCCATGAAGATCGCGGAAGGCACGCCTTTATCCGCCACATCGCCGATCAGCACGCCGAATTTGTTGTCTCCCAGATCGAAGACATCGTAGAAATCGCCTCCCACCTGCCGGGCGGGGAGGATGCGTCCTCCGAAATCGTACTTCTCGTGCACGGGCAGGACGCTGGGGAGAATGGACATCTGGATCTCGGCGGCGACCTGGAGTTCCCGTTCCATGCGCTCCTTTTCAATCAACTGCTCATGCGCGGCTTTGAGTTCGTCGAAGGCTTTTTGCAATTGGCGGTTCTTCTCCGTCAGGTCGCGGAAGGTGGCTACGTTGGTGTTATCCAGCCGCTGGCTGAGGACGCGCACCATTGCGTTTGCCAGATAAGGATGGCGCTTCAAAAGATCCTTGAACTGGGTGCGGCTCATGCTGAGCAGGACGACCTCGCCGCGCGCCCGCGCGCTCGCGGTGCGGTGTCCGCCCGGCTGGATGAGGCTCATTTCGCCGAGATATTCCCCCTCATACAGGATGTTGAGGATCAGTTCATTGTCTGTATCCGGTGCCATGAGGATCTCGAGTTCACCCTTGACGACCACGTACAGATGTTCGCCGGGATCCCCCTCGTGGAACAGGATCTCCCCGGACGAGAGATTGACAACATCCAACTCCGCCGCCAGGCGGTCCAATTCATCAGGCGGCAGATCAGTGAAAAACGGAATACGGGCAAGAAGGTTTGCGGTCATGAACTTCTCCTAGAATTCCATCACTTCCTTGCCAGCCAGTTTATCCTGGATGCGTTCCACCACCGTATCGAGATGCCTTTGCTGATGGACGAAATCCAGGTCGTCTGTGCGGATCGTGAGGACCGGGCACAGGTCGAAGGCGCCCAACCATTCTTCGTAGAAAGAATCGAGCAGGGACAGGTACCCGGGCGTGATGCCGGTCTCCATGTTGCGCGCGCGGCGGCGGATGCGATCCATCAGCACGTTCACAGATGCTTTGAGGTAGATCAGCAGGTTTGGGCGCGGAATGTTATTCGCCATCAGTTCGAACAGGCGGCGATAGGCAAGATAGTCGCGTTCCGACAAGTCGCCCATGTGATGCAGGGCGCGCGAGAAGATGTAAAAATCCTCGTAGATACTGCGGTCGAGGATCGCCGAGCGCGGATCGCGCGCGGCTTCGAGATATTGGTCCACCCGATGACCGAGAAAGAAGATCTGCAAATGGAATGCCCAGGCGCGCATATCCGAATAGAAATCCGCCAGATATGGATTGTCCGCCACCGATTCATATCCGGTCCACCAGCCCAGCCGTGAACCGATCCGTTCCGTCAGCGAAGTTTTCCCCGCTCCGATGTTCCCAGCGACAACCACGAGATGTTTGGTCATTGAACTCCTCATCGCTCCAGGCAGGTCTTAGTATAGGCTAGCCAAACTATTTTGTCGAGACCCACTTCGATTTTGTGCGCACGCAAAACATGCCGGGTAATTTGCTCCCTGCGCCGTCCCCGGCGCAGAACCCCCCTTGCAAAACGCCGCCGGGGACGGCGGCTTGAGCGTTAGCCGATGACAATCTTTGCATGCACGCCGATTTTCATCGCATAAAGGCGGAGTAATTTTGAATGTTATAATCGCCCCATCAAATTTCATGGGAGACATGGGCATGGCATACAAAATCATCTTTGGCACGGACGGCTGGCGCGGAGTGATCGCGGAGGAGTACACCTTCGACAACGTTCGGCGCGCGGCGCAGGGATTCGCATCCCATCTCATCGAAAAGGAAAACGCGGGCAAATGGGTTGTGGTGGGACATGACAAGCGCTTCCACTCCGAGAATTTCGCGGCGGCTGCGGCGGAGGTGCTCGCCGCGAATGGCTTGAATGTATACCTGACAGATGGCGCAACCCCGACGCCCGTCATTGCATTTGCAGTGGTTAACAAGAAGGCATGCGGAGCCGTGAATATTACCGCCTCACATAACCCACCCACGGATAACGGCTTCAAGGTGCGCGATGAGAACGGCGGCGCGATAGACCCCGAAGGGCTGAAAAGGATCGAGGCGCTGATCCCGGACTCGGTCGAGGAGGTGAAGCGCATCAGTCTCAGCGACGGAATCCGCGATAAGAAGATCGTTTATTTCGACGCCTCCGAGGCGTACGTGGAGCACATCCAAAAACTGGTTGACATCCAAAAGATCAAGGATGCCGGTTACACCGTCCTCGTGGACGCGATGTGGGGCAACGGCGCGGGCTGGTTCACGAGGCTGCTCAGCGGCGGCAAGACCAGGGTGATCGAAATCCATGACGAACGCAACCCGTCGTTCCCGGAGATGAAGCGTCCCGAACCCATCCGCCCGAATATTGACGTGGGACTCAGGACAACGGTCGAGCAAAAAGCCGACGTGCTGCTGATTACCGACGGGGACGCAGACCGCGTCGGCATCGGCGACGAGAACGGCGAGTTCATCAACCAGTTACGCGTATATGCCCTGCTCGCTTTTTATCTGCTCGAAATCCGCGGTGAACGCGGCGATATCGTCAAGACCCTTTCGACGACCACCATGCTAAACAAACTCGGCGAAATGTACGGCGTGCCTGTGCGTGAGACCGGCGTGGGGTTCAAATACGTCGCGCCAAAGATGATCGAGACGAACGCCATGATCGGCGGCGAGGAGAGCGGCGGCTACGCTTTCCGCGATAATGTTCCTGAGCGCGATGGAATTCTCGCAGGTCTGTATTTTCTCGATTTCATGGTGCGCACCGGCAAGAAACCGACCGAATTGCTCAAAATGCTCTTCGCCAAACTCGGCAATGAATATTTTTACGACCGCGTGGATACCCCCTTCAAAGGCGACCGCAAGGATCGCGAACAGGCCATCCTCAACGCGAACCCAAAAACGCTCGGCGAATTGAGGGTGACAGAACTGGTGACAGTGGACGGTTTCCAGTTCAAACTCGAAGACGGCGGCTGGCTGCTGATCCGTTTCAGCGGAACCGAACCAATCATGCGCATCTACTGCGAGACGACGCACAAGGACAAGGTCCAGGCAATTCTGGATGACGGCTTGAAAGTTGCCGGGATCAAGTGACTCTCGCGCTGAGCGGAGCCGAAGCGTAGATAACACAGTCCCACCCTTGCGGGCGGGGCTGTTTATTTTATGACAATCTGT
>CAYQOF010000231.1:0-3856 GCA_964419035.1 uncultured Anaerolinea sp.
AAAACCGTCCTCATCACCGGCGCGGCGGGAGGCATTGGCAGGGCGGCCGTCTCCCTCTTCGCTGAAAAAGGCTGGCGCGTGATCGGCGTGGACCGCGCCGAGTATGGAAGCGGATTCCCTGCCAACGGCGTGTTCATTCAGTCCGATATTTCGCGCGCGGAGGATATGCAAGCCATCTTCGAGCAGGCGAACTCCTTCACCGACAGCCTCGACGCGCTGGTGAACAATGCCGCGTTGCAGGTCGCAAAACCTTTGGTGGAAACAACCGTCGAGGAGTGGGACGCGGTCATGGCGTCCAATCTGCGTTCGGTCTTTCTGGGAGTCAAACTGGCGCATCCGCTTCTCAAGGCGGGGACCGGCGGCGCGATCGTCAATGTGTCCTCCGTCCATGCGATTCAGACCTCCGCCAACATCGCCGCGTACGCCGCGTCGAAAGGCGGACTGCTTGCCCTGACGCGCGCCATGGCAATCGAGTTCGCGCCGGATAACATCCGTGTCAATGCGATTTTGCCCGGCGCGGTGGATACGCCCATGCTGCGCGCGGGACTCGGGCGTGGTCATGTTGGTCACGGCGATATTCAGGAGCGGCTCGATAATCTTGCGCGCAAAACCGTCAGCGGCAGGGTTGGCAAGCCCGAGGAGATCGCTCATGCCATATACTTCCTCGCGGACAATGAGCAATCGTCATTTATGACAGGTCAGGCGCTGGTTGTGGACGGCGGCGCGACCGCCAGATTGAGCACGGAGTAACATGAAACATTCCTCTTTTCAATTGACACGATATTTGCTTTGGTTCACTGTTGCAGTCCTTTTTGCCTTTGGGGTTGGATCGCTCCTGCGCATCAATGCCAACCCGGACCGGTCCGCCTTGTATGTTTTCTACGCATTCCTCATGTTTGGGGATGCGGCAGTCCTGTTGTTTTGCGCGCAGTTGATGGTCAAAAGAACAAAGCCAATCTATCATGTTCTTGTCTTTGTGCTTGCCCTCAACATCGCCCTGATAATCTTCGATCAATTCGGTCTGGTTGACTTTCTCTTCCTGTCCCTGAACTTGATTACATTGATCGCGTTGATCACGGCGCGCAAAGAATTCCTCCCCGCGTTAAGTACGTAATACGCAACACGCAATACGCAATCCGTATACCCATGAAACAAACCCTCAAACAGATCCTCCCCAAACCCATCTGGGATTTCGCGCGCGACACCTACGATGCCATCCGCCGCATTCCAGAACTGCCGTCTGCGTACCTGCATCCCTGGCGGCGCGAAAGCGTCCGGCGTCTGGCTGAATTGAAGGATGTTCACAAGGGCAAACGCGCCTTCATCATTGGCAATGGACCCAGCCTCAGGCAGACCGATCTCGGCAGGTTGAAGAACGAGATCACCTTCGGGATGAATCGCATTTATCTGTTATTTCCCGAACTTGGATTCACCACAACCTGTCTTTGCGTGACCAATGATCTTGTCGTCGAACAATTCGTGGACGACATCAGCGCGCTGACCATTCCGAAATTCATCGCATGGCGTTCGCATCGTCATTTCCCGCCTCAATTACCAATTACTCAATTACCAACCTTCATTCATACATCCTACACCGGTCCGCGCTTTGCTCAAGATGTACGCGGGCGCGTGTGGGAGGGCGCGACCGTCACCAACCTCGCGCTTCAGATCGCCTTTCACATGGGCATCCAACAATCCATCCTCATTGGCGTGGATCATAACTTCGCCTCCAGGGGCGACGCGAACAAGACCATCGTCTCGCAGGGCGACGACCCGAATCATTTCGCGCCGAATTACTTCGGCAAGGGCGTCAAATGGCAACTACCCGACCTGGATACCTCCGAGATCGGATACATGTTCGCGCGTGAGGCATATCATCAAGCCGGGCGCGAAGTGCTGGATGCGACCATCGGCGGCAAATTGACCATCTTCTCCAAAGTGGATTACGACTCGCTCTTCCGACCCGCTTCTTTCCCGACTTGAAATTGACTCCGTTACCCGCGCCTGCCATCCCCTCGGTCTGTGCGCTGACGAATTCATGTGGACGACTTTTTCTCAGAGGAATCAAACTTGCAGATGCTCGATACCCGGAAAACAGGGAACATATTGTTCCGTACGGCGACGGTATTCAGCGTAATTGCCGGGTTGTTCGCGTTGGGAGCGATTGCATATCTTGGCACATTTACGCGCTACATGGCGGATGATTACTGCGAGTCGAACGAAGTCAGCAAGTTTTCATCCCCTATGGACGCGGTGGTCAACCGTTACCTGGAGGGGGGATGGAGGGCGGCAAACCGCTATTCCAACCTCCTGTTTGTCGGGCTGGCTGACGTGGTCATCGGCGAATCCAATGTCCAGATCCTGCCGGTGCTCATGTTATTTCTCTGGGTCATTTCCGCTACCTGGGTCGCTCATGAGATTCGTAGACTCGCCGGGCGGGAAGGTTCGATCCTGGTGGATTGTTTCCTGGCTGCCTCCCTGATCTTCCTTTCCATGTGGCAGGCGCCGAGCCTTTTCCAGACCTTCTTCTGGCGGTCGAGCATGGCAACGCATTTTGTGCCGCTGGTCTTCCTGACCCTGTTGGGAGGTTTCCTGCTTCGCCAGATCCGCTTCCATCAGGAACGAACGCCACCTCTTTGGATATGCCTGATCGTGTTCGCTGCCTCCTTTTTGATCGGCGGTTTTTCGGAACCCCCGAATACGTTTGCGATTGCTGCTCTGAGCCTGTTGTTGATCTATACATGGAGATGGGCGCGCGGTTCCGCAACCCGTCCTGCCGTCCATTTACAGGCATGGACGCTGGCTGGGATGGTGGTCTCATTCCTCGTCATGTTCCTCTCGCCGGCGAACCGGTTGAATTCATCCGGCGCGTCTCCTGATATCCTGTCACTGGTTGGGAGGACATTCAAGTTCACATACGAATTCATCTGGGACACGGTGTTGGTGCTGCCGGTGCCGACCATGGTTTCGATCTTGATCCTCGCATTGTTCATGCTTTGCACGTATCCGTACCTGAACAGACAATCCTCACCGGAAACGAGACGTCATCTCTGGATGTGGATCGTGCTGATTCCTTTGATCCATTACCTGTTGATTGCCGCCAGTTTCGCTCCCAGCGCGTATGGACAGTCCTATCCCGTGGACCGGGCACGCTTCCTCGGTCGTCTCATCATGACTGCCGCGTTGATGCTTGAGGGCGCCATGCTGGGCGCGTTGATCGCGCAGTCCGGGATGTTTATCTCCCGTCGCCGCCTTGCCGGTCCCTTGATTGGAATCCTGTTCCTCGTTTTGGCAATTTATCCGCTGCGCGCCGGGTTCCTCCTGCTCGGTGAGGCGGAAGCTTATCGTCAGTGGACGACCGCCTGGGACGCGCGTGAAGCGGAGATCCGTCAAATGATCGCATCGGGTGAACAGGATCTGGTTGTGCGGTTGTTGCCCGGCTGGCAGGAAGTCAAGGAGATAGACGGGGATCCCGGTCACTGGGTAAACCTTTGCGCCGCAGAATATTATGGCGTGAACTCGATCCGTTCCGTTCCCATGGGGGATCCGTAAAGACCATGTCCGATCTGCCGCTCGTATCCATCGTCACCCCGTCCTTCAATCAGGCGCGCTACCTCGAAGAGACGATCCGATCTGTCCTCGCACAGGAGTATCCGCGCATCGAATATCTCGTGGTGGACGGCGGCTCAACGGATGGTTCGGTGGAAATCATCAGTCAGTATCAGGATCGTCTGGCATATTGGGTCTCGGAAAAGGATGCAGGTCAGGCGGATGCAATCAACAAGGGATTGCGCCGTGCCAGCGGTGAGATCGTGGCATGGCTCAACTCGGATGACGTGTATCAGCCCGGCGCAAT
>CAYQOF010000231.1:3956-5084 GCA_964419035.1 uncultured Anaerolinea sp.
GCAGACGCTTGCCGCGGCGCGGTATCACTCTGAAGCCAAGAATATTTCGCGGGCAAATGCGTTCGGCGCGGAGGCTTTCCGCATCCTCGAGTGGATGCGCTCCGAGCCGGCCTTTGCGTCCGAGTTCGCCGCGCACCGCCGCCGAATCCGTGCGGGAGCGCATCGCTTGAATGCCTACTATCTCGTCGAGGGAGGGAACAATTGGCCGGGACTGACGGCATACGCGCGGGCTTTCATCAATCATCCCATGACCGCTTTGAGGGATTGGAAGCGCGTCATGTACGCGATCTTGAGTTTGTTTGGTTTGCGCCATGTTCGCGATCTCTATGTGCGCATCCGTCAGCGTCGAATTCCGCGTGGGGAATGAAAATTTGACAGATATTGTCAGCCGTCCCGAAGGGGTCTCGTGACACAGCGGGGGTTTTCCTGCAAACCTTCGGGACGTTCTACAAGAATTTGAATCTGATACAATTCTCAGGCTTATGGTTCAGGCAGAATCCCTGTTTTCATCCCGCATCTCCCGGGTCTTCGCTCTGGTATTCCTCCTCGGTCTGGCGTTGACGATCCGCCTCTATGACCTGACCGACCTGCCGCTCGACTTTCATCCCACGCGTCAACTCGTCTCCGTGATCAAAGCGCGCGCCTTGTATTTCGAGACCGAACCGGACGGCATCCCCACGTGGAAACTGGAGACCGCCATTCGCCAGGCGCAACTCCAGCCATCCATCGAGCCGACTGTGATGGAAAACCTCGTCGCGTTCACCTATCGTTTCCTCGGCGAGCAGATCTGGATCGCGCGCGTCTATTCGTCCCTCTTTTGGCTGATCGGCGGGGCCTTCCTCTATCTCCTCGTCCGCGAACTCGTTTCCGAGGGCGGCGCGCTCGTCTCGCTCGCCTATTATCTTTTCCTGCCCTACGCAATCCTCGCCAGCCGCAGTTTCCAACCCGACCCCTTGATGGTGACGTTGATCCTCGCGTTCTGGTGGACGTTTCATCGCTGGACGACCCTCACCCTGAATCCCTCTCCCACTGGGAGGGGGGCTGAGGTGAGGGCTGCGCTTCTCGCGGGACTTTTGGGCGGATTCGCGATCTACGTGAAGTTTTCCGCCGCCTTTTTTGTGATCGGCG
>CAYQOF010000232.1:0-5071 GCA_964419035.1 uncultured Anaerolinea sp.
TTGGCCGTTTTCCAAACCTTCGGGACGGTTGTTTCAACTGAAATGAAACACACCCTAATCATTTCCGCGTAAGCAACGTTCTCTAACGCTGCAGCGCGCAAGAGAGCGCGCTCTACGCAAATAATCGGAGGAATAAAAATGGCTGCTAAACAACTTGTCTTTTCAGAGGACGCCCGCCGCAAACTCAAGAACGGCATGAATGTCGTCGCCAACGCGGTGAGCGCCACCCTCGGTCCCAAGGGACGCAACGTGGCGGTGGACCGCAAGTTCGGTTCCCCCACCATCACGCACGACGGCGTTTCCGTCGCGAAAGAGATCGAACTCGAAGATCCGTTCGAGAACATGGGCGCGCAATTGCTCAAGGAAGCCGCCACCAAGACCAATGACATCGCCGGCGACGGCACGACCACATCCACCGTCCTGGCGCACGCCATCGTGAACGAAGGTTTGAAGGCGCTCGAAGCCGGTTACAACCCGATGCTCCTCAAGTTCGGCATTTTGCACGCCACTGAAACCGTCGTGGAGGAACTCCGCAAGATGTCGGTCAAGATCGACACCAAGGAGGCAATCGGTCACGTCGCCACCAACTCCGCGGCGGATGAAGCCATCGGCAACCTGATCGCCGATGTGATGGACAAGGTCGGCAAGGACGGCGTGATCACCGTCGAGGAATCCAAATCCCTGCAGTTCGAGACCGAATATGTCGAAGGTATGCAGTTCGACCGCGGCTATCTCTCGCCCTACTTCATCACCAGCGCGGACAAGATGGAAGCCGTGATCAACGAGCCATACGTGCTCATCAACGAGAAGAAGATCTCCGCGGCAGCGGATATCGTCCCGATCCTCGAGAAACTTGTCCAGATCGGCAAGCGCGATCTTGTCATCATCGCCGAGGACATTGACGGCGAAGCGCTTGCCACCCTCGTGCTCAACAAACTGCGCGGCATGTTGAACGTGCTGGCTGTCAAAGCCCCCGGCTTCGGCGACCGCCGCAAAGCCATGTTGCAGGACATCGCCACTCTCACCAACGGCACGGTCATCGCCGAGGAGACGGGGCGCAAACTCGAGACGGTCACCATCCAGGACCTGGGCCGCGCCGAGAAGATCGTTTCCGACAAGGAGAACACCACCATCGTCGGCGGCAAGGGCTCCAGGTCCGCCATCGAAGGACGCATCAAGGAAATCCGCGCCGAGATCGATAAAAGCACCAGCGATTACGACAAGGAAAAACTTCAGGAACGTCTCGCCAAATTGAGCGGCGGCGTCGCAATCATCCGCGTCGGCGCGGCGACCGAGACCGAAATGAAGGAAAAGAAGCACCGCGTGGAAGACGCGCTCTCTGCGGCGCGCGCGGCGGTCGAGGAGGGCATCGTGCCTGGCGGCGAGATCTCGCTGATCAACGCCGGCGTCAAACTCGACAAACTGCTGAAGGCAAACGACTACGAGAACGAAGAGAGCCGCATGGGCATCAACATCGTCAAGAAGGCGCTCGAAGCCCCCATCCGCAAACTCGTCTCCAACGCGGGCCAGGATGGTTCGGTGATCATTGATACGGTCCGCCGCACTGCCGCCGAGAAGAAGAACAAGAACATCGGCTACAACGTGTTGACGGAGGAATACACCGACATGATCTCCGCCGGCATCATTGACCCGGTCAAGGTGGTGCGCGGCGCGCTCGAAAACGCCGCATCCATCGCGGCGATGATCCTCACCACGGACGTGCTCATCACCGACATGCCGGAAAAGGAAAAGGCTCCTGCTATGCCTCCGGGCGGCATGGACTACTAAACCGTTCGATTACAGGGGCGGACGCGCAAGTCCGCCCCTGCGTATTTAATTTATAATGGGGACAATGACCCCTCAGCGCAACAACGTCATCTGGATACTTTTCATCCTCGCACTCGGACTCTCCGCGTGCGCTTCGTTTTCCACGCCCGCGCCTGTCTCCACACCGACAGCAACGTTCACGCCCGCGCCTCCCACTGCCACACCCGAACCCATGGCATTGACCGTTAACGGTGAGGGTGTCACCGTCGTCGAATTCGACGCGGAGGTGGCGCGTTACATCGCCGCGCAAGAGGCATTAGGCAAGCCGGTTACTTCCGCTGAGGCGACGAGCGCAGTGATCGAGGACTTCGCCGCGCAATTGCTCCTCGCGCAAGCCGCGCGCGCCAACGGGTTCACGTTGGACGACGCCGCATTGCAGGCGCGAATTGATTCACTTGCCGCGCAAATCGGAGGGGCGGAGGAGTTGTCAGCGTGGCAGGCTGAGCATGGGTACAGCGAGCAGGCTTTTCGGTCCGCGTTGAGGCGGGCGGCGGAATCCGCCTGGATGCGTGACAGGATTATTTCAAATGTCCCCAGTACCGCCGAGCAGGTACACATCCAGCAAATTCTGCTCTATAATCAAGACACGGCTCAAAGTTTCCTGACGCAGTTGAACGGTGGAGCCGATTTTAATGAACTGGCATCGCGGGCAGACCCTCTTACGCGCGGCGACCTCGGATGGGTGCCGCGTGGTTATCTGTTGAACGATCAGATCGAAAAAACTGCCTTCAGCCTGGAGGTCGGTCGACACAGCGATGTGATCGCCACCGATGCGGGGTTTCACATCCTGAGGATCCTGGCGCGTGACCCCAGCCGACCGCTTTCACCGGACGCGCTTCTGGCTTTGCAGGAACTGGCATTGAGGAATTGGGTCGCGGAACAGAGAGCCAATGCGGAAGTTGTGCTTGCGCCGCCGTAATCCGAAGATGGAGCAACGTAGATGAGCGAAAACTTTGATTTCGATGGAAAACAAACGAGAACGCGGGGCGCGCCCATGGAAATGTGGGATATGCTCTCGATCCTTGCGCTGATCCTGACAGCCTGCCTGGCGGGGTATTTCCTGTTGATCTTTATCAATCCTTCTTCGCGGTTGAACATAATGCCGCCGGGCGGCGGGCTTTTTGGTCCTCGAACACCCACCGATACGCCCACCCCCTTTCAGTTGCAACCGACCTGGACTGCCAGCCCCACACTCGAAATGACGCCCAGCAACACGCCGCGTCCCACGTTCACTCCATTCTTTACGAATACGCCTTTCTCCCTCGTTCCCCCCACACGAACACCCAGACCTCCCACCATCACGCCGACCCCGCGCGCCCCGTTCAGCGCCATCCAGATCACGAACATAGACAGCACGGTCATCCATCCGGAATCAGGCTGTAACTGGATGGGCGTGGGCGGGACGGTCGTGGACACGAACAACAGCCACATGATCGGGACGGTTGTCGTGCTGAGAGGATTTCTGGATGGCAAGTCGGTTGACATGACGACCGTGACCGGCATCAACAAGGAATACGGTCCATCCGGTTACGAGTTCGTTCTCGGCAATACCCCCGTTGCCTCGAACAAGACTTTATACGTCCAGCTTGTGGATTTGAGCGGCATCCCGCTTTCGGACAAGATCGAGATCACCACCTCCACCGATTGCACGAAGAACCTGGTGATCGTGCGGTTCAAGAGGAACCGGTAGATCGAAAGAGACTGTCACTCCGGAGTGACAGTCTCTTTTTATTTACACCAACACATTCCAGTGTTCGTACTTCCTGTTTTTCCCGCGCAATATATCCTCATACATGACCCGCAGTTTCGTGGTGACCGGTCCCATCACGCCCGCGCCGACGGGACGGTGATCCACTTTCGTCACGGCAGTGATCTGCGCGGCGGTGCCGGTCATGAACATCTCTTCGCAAATGAACACCTCTGTGCGGTCAATCGAGCGCTCGACCACTTCCAGCCCCAGTTCCCTGCGCGCCAGTTCGATGATGGATCGGCGTGTGATGCCTTCGAGAATATTGTCCGTGACAGGGGGCGTGACGAGGATGCCGTCGCGCAGCATGAAGATGTTCATCGCCGAACCCTCCGAGACGTGACCATTCTGATCCAATACCAATGCCTCATCGAAGCCGGCGCGGTTCGCGTCGGTCTTGATCAGCGCTGAGTTGGCATACGCGCCCGCCACCTTGCCGCGCGCCGGGATGACGTTATCGTCAATGCGCCGCCACGAGGAGATGGTCACGTGCGCGTTGGTGTCGTTCTTCATATACGGCTCATACGCCATCACGAACATGCAGAACCTGTCCTTCAGGTCGTGCAGTTTGACGCCGATGCCCAGGTCCGCCTTGTAAAAAGTCGGGCGCATGTAAATGTCCTGCTGCCAGTTGTCGGTGCGGAGCAGATCGAGCGTCAGTTGTATCAAACTCTCCTCGTCGTAATGCGTCTGCATTGCCATCATGCGCGCCGAATGCAGCAGCCTCCGAAAATGGTCATAGGGACGAAAAACGAAGAGACGTTTCATCTCTTCGTTCCAATAAGCCCTCATGCCGCCGAACACGGCTGTACCGTATAAAAAGCCATGCGTTGCTATGCTGATTTTCGCCTCCGAAAGAGGAACGATCTTGCCCTCAAAGAAAGCGTGCTTCGAGAGATCCACCAGACACCTCCAAAAAGTGATTTGGGACCGGCTCTTACAGGCGAATTATAACTGATGTGGTCTGATTCCTTGCCGGCCCGGCCTGCTTCCGTTCAAGGGACCGCCTCTTGACACCCGGCGGAATCTGGCTAAAATCTAATTCGATAGTTATCGAATTAGATTTATGTTGTCATTGCGCGGAATGAAATGACGAAGTAATCTTCGTCATCGTGTTGGGGATTGCTTCCCGAAGACTTGCAATGACGGACGACAGGTGAAAGATGGAACCCCAAACCGAAGTCCTTGATTTTGTCAAAGCCATGACCTCCGCCGAGCGACTGCGTGTGGTGGGCGTATTGGCGCGCGGACGGGCAACACAGACGGAGATCGCCGGGCAGTTGCATATCCCTGTGCGGGATGTATATAACCATCTCGCTTTTCTCGCCTATGTGAATGTGGTCACCGAAACAGACGGAGTCTACGACCTGAACGAGAAAGCCATCGAGGCTTTGGCGCGGGGTCAGTTCGAGGGCAAACGTCCCGTGTACGAAGCGAAGGATGAAAAACAGGAGGATGTCCGCAAGGTGTTGAAGAACTTCCTCAACGCCGACGGAA
>CAYQOF010000233.1:0-5058 GCA_964419035.1 uncultured Anaerolinea sp.
CTCGTGGAACGAGACTGGGTTGCAGGAAATCCTTCGGGACGGTGCGTAACATCAGATGAATAACTATTTCATTGCACGCGGGTCAGGGCTTTCTCATTATCGCTTGACAAAATCGCCTTTTTGTACACGGATTCTTCCATAGAACGGCGGAAAAAGTCCGTCCGATCCGTAAAATCCGTGTTCCGAAGACAGAAAATTCGGACTTTGAGAAAGCCATGGACAATTAAACCTTAAAGATTCAGAAAATCCCATGTCCGGACACACGCGATTCGATCAACGCGACTGCCTGCCCCACCCCGTCCTCGCCTCTTATCATCCGACCGACGACCTGCGCGCGTTTGCGAACTGCATTTCCCTCTGCCTCGGCAATCGCCCCCATCAATTTCTCCACCGAAAGTTTTTTCACAAGGAGCGGCATGGGACCCGCGCCTACAGCCTGGACCCGTTGTCCCCAAAACGGTTGGTCTGCCGTAAATGGCACGACGATGTTCGGGATGCCTGCGCGCAGCCCCGCGGACGTGGTCCCTGCGCCGCCGTGATGGATGATCATCCCGCAGCGCGGCAACAACCAATCATGCGAAGCCGCGTCGAGGTAAAGCAAATCCTTCGATGAAGGATATTTCACACTCCCCCACCCAGAAAGAATGATGCCGCGTTGATTGGTTTGCTTCAACGCCTCACGCACAATGCGGTCAATCTTCTCCGCATCGCGGTTGACCATGCTTCCAAATGAAATGCAGACGGGGGGTTCACCCGCATCGAGGAAGTTTTGCAATTCCTCTGGAGGTTGATATGATGTGTTTCCATCGAAAAAGAAATAACCAGTGACGTGGACGTTCGAGGTCCAGTCACTTGAGGGCGGGAGAACGTTCGGGCTCCACGCGCACAGGATCGGGGTCGGAGGGCGAAGCGGATTGTCCTCAAACGGGAAATATAGTTTGCGTTTCGGGAGTCCCGCGCGGCGGCGGACTTGTTCATAGCCGAATATCGAAGTCCACCACGTTATCTTTTGTGAAACATTGTGCGTAAAACGATTGAGCGCGGGGACCTTCAGATTCGGCATGGTGACGTTGGGATAATCGCCCGTTGGCGTGAACATCGGAAAGGTTTGAATGTGAATATCTGGAATATTTTTCTCGCGCGCAAGGGTATGCGCGCCAACCGCATGTGAAAATGTGTGAATGATGAGGTCGGAATTCTCGCAGGCTTCGGCGATCCGCCTTGCAACATCCGCGCCGATCCCGATTGCATGATCCAGCATCCCACGAATTTGTTTGACGAAGTTGTACCCTGCATCATTGAAACGCCGGCTCAAATCCTCGGGCTCGCCAGCCAGAGGTGCAAATTCGATTCCATACCCCTCGATCAGATCCTTGTATCGGAACGGCGCGGCAAGTTTGACCGAATGTCCCCGCGCCATCAATCCAAGTGATAATGGCAGAAACGGCTGGACGTCGCCGCGCGAGCCGTAAGTGAGGATCGTAATGTTCATTTGGTTTTGTTGTTAATTTCGACCCAACGTCTCACATGAGATTCAATCAATTCTACTGCACGCTCCACGCCTTTTTCTTTTCGAACAACCTGCCCAAGCGTATGTGCTTGTGTACGGATTAACTCTTGATTTGCTTCGATGATTGCTTGAGTCAATCGTTCGACTGAAAGGTGTTTTACTAAAATGGGTCGTGAACCTATGCCCGCCGCGTGAACTCTTCGCGCCCAAAACGGTTGATCGGTCATGAATGGGATAACAACTTGCGGTATTCCCACGCGCAACCCAGCAGAGACTGTCCCCGCGCCCCCGTGATGGAGGAGCATTTTACAGCGCGGCAACAGCCAATCATGCGGAGCGGATTCGAGATAGAGAAACTCATCCGACGATTGTTTGTGCGCGCTTCCCCACCCTGAAAGAATGATTCCACGATTGCTTGTTTGGGCGAGCGCGGCGCGGACAATAGAGTCGATTTTTTCAGCGTCGCGGTTGACCATGCTCCCAAACGAAACGCAAACAGGAGGATCGCCCGCGTCAAGAAAGTTTTGCAATTCGACGGGCGGCTGATACAAATCAGTTGTGTCAAAAAAGAAATAACCAGTGACGTGGACGTTCGAGGTCCAGTCACTTGAGGGCGGGAGAACGTTCGGGCTCCACGCGCACAGGATCGGCGTCGGAGGACGAAGCGGGTCTTTGTCAAAAGGAAAATACAGTTTGCGTTTGGGAAGTCCCGCGCGGCGACGAAGTTGTTCAAATCCGAAGAGGCTGATCCACCAAATGATTTTTATCCCGAGGACGTGAGTGAAAATATTCAACGCTCTCGATTTTAAATCAGGCAGAACAACGCTGGGATAATCGCCCGTCGGCGCGAACATGGGAAAAGTTTGGATGTGAATGTCGGGGATGTTTAACTCGCGTGCGCGCGTGTGACCATCCACGGTGTGCGAAAACGCGTGGATGATGAGGTCGGCATCTTTGCACGCTTCTTCGCTCTGACAGAAAACTGCGCCGCCCACCTCCAGCGCGTGACTCATCCCCTCGCGCAACATGGTGATGAAGTTCAACCCGCCATCGTTGATCTTGCGAATCGGACCTTCGGGGTCGCCCGGCAGAGGGACAAATTTTATGTTGTATGCTTCAACAAGGTTCTTGAATCGTTGCGGCGCGGCAAGTTTGACCGAATGTCCCCGCGCCATCAATCCAAGTGATAATGGCAGAAACGGCTGGACGTCGCCGCGCGAGCCGTAGGTGAGGATGGTGATGTTCATGGTCTCGATACGGCGGCGCTGGTTGAGTAGGACGAGGTCCGTATCGAAACCCGCCGCCTACTCGACCACCAATGAATTAATTCATCTCCTGTCTTCCCGACAACGCCCGCAACAACGTGCTTTGATCGGCATATTCGAGGTCGCCGCCCATGGGCAGACCTCGCGCGAGGCGCGTCACCTGCACACCGAACTGCTTCAACTGGTTCTGCAAATACAACGCCGTCGCATCGCCCTCCATGCTGGGATTGGTCGCAATAATCACTTCACTCACTCCACCATTTGCAACACGCGCAATCAATTGTCTGATCTTCAAATCGTCGGGGCCGATGCCTTCGATGGGAGACAGGACTCCCTGCAAGACGTGATATTTGCCTTGAAAGCCGCCTGTGCGCTCCAAGGCAAGGACATCCAATGCTTCTTCCACAACACAGATGAGGCTGCCATCCCGCCGCATGGACTCGCAAATCTCACAGCGTTCGCGCCCTGCTTCGGTGATGTTGAAACATTCCTGGCAGAATGCCGTGTTCCTTTTGAGATGCGCCAAAGCCAGCGCCAGATCGTCCGAGACATCGTCGGTGGCGCGCAGGAGATAAAACGCCAGCCGCGACGCGGACTTGGGCCCGATACCGGGGAGGCGTTCGAGGGCGTTGATGAGGGATTGGATGGATTCGGGTAAGAGCATAGGTTATCTCGTCATTGCGAGGGCGATGTTCTTCGCCCGAAGCAATCCCCACCACTGCGTTGGAGATTGCTTCGTCGCCCTTCGGGCTCCTCGCAATGACGGAAAAGTTAGAATGGCAATCCCCCCGCCAGCGGACCCATCAACTTCTGTTGAAGTTCGCGCGATTGGTCGAGCGCCATATTCACTGCGGACAAGACCATATCCTGCAACATTTCAGCATCGGCATCTTTCATGAAGTCAGGTGAGATTTCAACCGATTTGCAGACCTGATCACCCGTCATCACAACCTTGATCGCGCCGCCGCCTGCCGTAGCAGTGACCGTTTCTTCGGCAAGTTTAGCTTGCGCTTCTTCCATTTGTTTCTGCATCCGTTGCAGTTGTTGCATCATCCCACCCTGCCCCATTTGTGGTCCTTTGTTGAATCCTTTAGCCATTCGATAGTCTCCTAGTCTTATAGTCGAATAGTCTTGTAGTCCATTCGCAGTTGTCAAACAGCACAGTGGACTATTCGACTAACTGACTATCAGACTTTAAGACTAATCCTGCATATCCACGATCTCGCCGCCGTGTTGGATGGCGGTTGCCACCATGCCATCCTGCGCGACGTTCGGGGGAATCTTGCCTTTGGCGTTCGTCACCATGCAACGGATGGACACGTCCACACCGAATTGGTCCTTGATCAATTTCTGGATCGCTTCGAGTTGATCGGGTTTGTCAATTTTTGAGACCAGTACATCGCTCGCCAAACCCAGTATTAATGTATTGCCTTGCACGTCAATCATCCGCACCGAGTTCATCAATGCCGAAAGGTTCGCCTGTGACTTCGGCAGCGCGGCGGACATCGGCTTCCACGCTTTGATGACATCGCCCGCGTTGAGGATATGCTTTTCAACGGGACGCTTCGCCGCTTCGTCTGCGGCTCCGCCTCCGCTCACATCGTCCCGATACTCTTTCGGGAGCGCGTCAGACTTAACTTGAGGCTGAGTCTCCATTCTGGGAGTTGATACAGGCTTGTCCTGAGCCGAGCCGAAGGGCTGAGGCTTGGGTCGAGACGGCGTGGCGATAGGTTGAGATTCTGCTGGAGCGTCCAACACCTCCGCCAAGGCGAGTTCCAGACTCAAAGAGGGCTGCCAGCCGCCGCGCAGATCCGTTGCGGCGTTGTTGAAGGCTTTCATCATCCGCAGCACGTCGCTCGTCGTGAAGGACTTGGCGTGCGCCTGCATCTGTTTCTTGACATCTGCCGTGGCTTCGACCTGATTCGTGTTGCCCATTTGAATGAGCATCAGCCCGCGCAGATACTCGACGACCTGCCGCGCCAGTGAGCGCGGATCCGCGCCTGCATCCAGCGCCTTGTGAATGGACTCCAGTCCATGCGCCGGATCGTGATCGGCGATTGCGTCGAGCACATCCAGCACGGATTGACTCGTAGCGGTGCCGAGGACTTGCTGCGTGAGGGCGAGCGTAATTTTTTCGCCCGTGGACGCGAGTTGATCGAGCAGGGATTGCGCGTCGCGCATCCCGCCCGCAGACTGACGTGCGATCTGGATGAGCGCGTCGTCGTCGGCTTGGATGTTCTCGGCTTTGACGATCTTCTTGAGGTTGGCGACGATCTCATCCAC
>CAYQOF010000234.1:0-3436 GCA_964419035.1 uncultured Anaerolinea sp.
CTAATCTGCATGTTGACGCCTCATTCTTTTGTGAGTATCCTTGTACAGTTCATGTAGTTCATGTCATTGCGAGCGATGGTCGAGTAGGCGGTGCTCTTCCGCCCTATCGAGACCAGGCAGCGAAGCCTCTCCTCAAAGTACCTTATCAATGAAGTTCTTGTTTTTTTGCCTGCGCAGAGTCGCAGGCGCACGTGTGCAAGAATTTTTCACCGACCACAGAGACACAAAGTCACGGAGTTTTTCTTTGGTTTTCTCCGCGTCTCCGTGTCTTTGTTATCCCCTTCAGGGGACTGTGGTTCAAAAAGTGATCAAGATGATTCTGACCAAGACAGAATTTCACGGATTTACGCAGATTTTTTTCCCTGTTTTCTTGGTCCTTCGCGGTGAAAATCTAAACACTCTCTCTGATTACCTTACACAATGCTTCTTGGACGCTGAAAAACGCTGATTTTCGCTGATTCAAAAATAAAAATCTGCGTTTTCAGCGTGAATCAGCGTCCCGATTTTGAAAGTGTAAGGTAATTAAACACTCTCTAAAAAACCGCAATGACAATGTCTGGTGTGTGAATGAAACGAAATCTTTCCCGTCGCGACTTTCTCAAACTGGCTGGGCTGGGTCTGGGCGCAATGGCGTTCAATCCGAAATTCCTGCCCGATCTTGAATATTTATCCCTCCCCAAACGGCTCCCTCAATTCCCTGCCAGCCAGATCATCGGGCGCGTGGTGGATACGGGCGTTGACCTGCGCAGCCAGCCGACCAACGACCCGGGCTTGAACACCTCCATCGCCAAACTCGAAGCGGATACATTGCTGGAATGGAACCGCGAAGTCGTCGGCAACGTTGTCGGCGGCTTGTCCAACCAGCGTTACGTCGAAACGCCGCAGGGGTACGTCTACGGTTCTGTGCTTCAGCCCACGCGTAATCATCCCAACACACCCATCACTGAAATTCCCGCCGGTCAGCCCGGCTTCTGGGCGGAGGTGACCGTGCCGTACGTTGATCTGGCGCATGAAGGCGTTGTCGCCTCGCCCTGGCTTCGCGATCACATTCAATACAACTTCCCGCCGCGCCTGTACTATGGGCAGGTGGTGTGGATGGATCAGATCCGCGCGGGCAGCGGCTTTGTGGAATACCGCTGGAATGAGGACGCCAACGGACGCGGCTATGGTTACGGCGGCTCGTATGGCGAATACTACTGGGGAGATGGCGCCGGCTTCAAGGTGCTGACCGATGACGACGTATCCATGCTCAGCCCGGATGTGGACCCGAACGAAAAGAAGATGGTCTTGAATTTGGATTATCAAACCTTGTCCTGCTTCGAGGGCAGCCGCGAAGTCTACTTCTGCCGCGTCTCCAGCGGGTTGAAGTATTTCGATTTCAATACCGGTGAGACGGTGGATTATTCCACGCCCGCCGGCACGCTGTTGACCCACTGGAAGATCATTTCCAAGAACATGACCGCCGGGGATGAAGCCGCCGGGTATTCCACCCCGGCTGTCCCCTGGTGCACGTTCATTGCCACCGGCGGCATCGCCGTTCACGGCGCGCACTGGCACAACGCCTTTGGCGAGCGCCGTTCGCGCGGCTGTGTCAACGTCACGCCCGAAGATGCCAAATGGATCTTCCGCTGGACGACTCCCTACGTCTCCCTCGCCGCCGGTGAAGAACGGCGCAACCTGCCCGAGCACGGCACGGTTGTCACTTCCACAGAAACAACATTCTAAAAGCGATTGAAATATGGATTTTTCACAAGTCACCATCGGTCTGGCATTTCTTGCGGGGTTGGCGTCCTTTCTCTCTCCGTGCGTTTTTTCGCTGGTTCCCGCCTACATTGGTTATCTGGGCGGGCGTGCCGCGGGCGGCGAAGCGGCGGAGGGCAGCCGTTTCATCACCTTTACGCACGGACTGGCGTTCGTTCTGGGGTTCAGCCTGGTTTTCATTACCCTCGGCGTCGCCACCTCCACGCTTGGCAGGCTGTTGTTCGACCTGCGCTTCATCCTCGCCAAGGTCGGCGGGGTCGTCGTCATTATTTTCGGCTTGCACATGATCGGCGTGTTCCGCATCCCGTTCCTCGAATATGATACGCGCGTTCAGACGCTGCCCGACCGTAAATGGGGTTATCTATCGTCTGTGTTGATGGGCGTTTTCTTTTCCGCGGGCTGGGCTCCCTGTGTGGGACCCGTGCTCGGCACGATCCTTACTCTTGCGCTGAATGGCGGTTCGGTTTCGACCGGCGTTTCTCTTTTATCGTCGTATTCGGCTGGGTTGGCAATTCCGTTCCTCATTGCCGCGCTGGGCGTTGGCTGGGTTTCGCTTACATTGCGCAAATACGGCAAAGTGATGCACTATATTGAAATATTCATGGGCGTTGTGCTGGTGGTCATTGGCTTCATGCTTTTCACCGGCATCTTCGAGCGGATAGCGCAGGCGGGTCAATTCTTCTGGATTGATTTCGGGCTGTAGCCGACCCATGCTTACTGTCACGTTCTATACGCGCAGGGAATGTCATTTATGCGGTCAGGCGAAAGCCGACCTGGCGTCTTTGCAGGAAAAATATCCTCACCGCCTCGTGGAAATTGACATTGAGTCGGATCCCGCCCTCCTGAAGGCTTATCTCGCCGAGATCCCGGTCGTTGAGGTGGGTCCTTACGTTCTCAAGGCGCCGTTCGATAAACAAAAATTGACCATGACGCTCGGCGCGGCAAGCCATCGCCGCGGTCAATTGGACAAACTGGGCCGCGAGGATCACCTCGAACGCGTCCGCCGCGGAGGCGCGGTCAGCGGCGCCGACCGCGCCATGTTCTGGGTCTCGCGGCATTATCTGGCGCTGCTCAATCTGGTCATGTTCCTTTACGTGGGCTTGCCCGTTCTTGCGCCTGTCTTCATGAAAGCCGGCGCGCCGCTCCCCGCGAACGTGATCTATGCCATGTACAAGCCGCTGTGCCATCAGTTCGGGTTCAGGTCATTCTATTTGTTTGGCGAACAGGCTTATTATCCGCTGGCGGATGCGGGCATGGCGGGCGTCAAGACCTTCGAACAGGCAACCGGCATTGCGGATGCTCGCGACCCGACGAGTTTTGCCCGTTTCGAAGCGCGTCAATTCACCGGCAATGAAACGGTCGGGTACAAGATGGCGCTCTGCGAACGGGATGTGGCGATCTACGGCGCGATCCTGTTCTTCGGTGTGCTTTTTGCCATGACGAACCGCCGCATCAAACCACTGCATTGGATGTTGTGGATTTTGATCGGCATGGGTCCCATCGGGTTGGATGGTTTTTCGCAACTGTTCAGCCAGATGGAATGGTCGTGGCTTTCATCCATCCTTCCGTATCGCGAAAGCACGCCTTTCCTGCGCGTGCTCACCGGCGCGCTTTTCGGTTTTGCAACCGCCTGGTTTGCCTATCCTGCCATGGAAGCCTCCATGTCCGAGACGCG
>CAYQOF010000234.1:3536-5014 GCA_964419035.1 uncultured Anaerolinea sp.
CACCATAACGGCATCCGTTACCTCCAGTTTGAATCGCTGCAGACCCGCCATGCCATCTTTACGCGTCGCGGCGGCATCAGCCCCGAACCGTGGAATTCACTCAACGTTGGCGGCACGGTGGGCGACGATCTCGCGCGCGTCCGCAGGAATCGCCATCTTTCGTTCGAGGCATTGGGTTGCGCGCCGAAAACGATTTTCGATGTGTGGCAGGTGCACAGCGCCGACGTGGTCTGCGCCGGCGAGCCCCGCAGGGAAGGCGAATCCCTGCGCCAGGCGGACATCATCCTGACCGATCGCCCGGATGTGACCCTCTTCATGCGTTTTGCCGATTGTGTCCCGCTTCTGTTCCACGATCCGCGCAACGGGGTGGTCGGGGTCGCGCACGCAGGCTGGATGGGGACCTTGCGCGATGTCGCAACAACAACGGTCAACTCGATGCGGGAACAATACGGCTCGCGCCCGGCGGACATCATCGCCTGCATCGGGCCCTCCATCGGCCCCGACCATTACGAGGTCGGCGCGGACGTGATCCTTCAAGTCATGCAAAAATTCGGGGATGAATCCGATCTGGTGTTGAGATCCAACAACGGCAAGATACATTTCGATCTTTGGAGGACGAATCAACTCCTGCTCGAACGCGCCGGCGTGGGGCAGATCGAGATCGCCGGCATTTGCACCGCCTGCCACACCGACGATTGGTTCTCCCACCGCGCCGAAAAGGGACGCACAGGCCGCTTCGGCGCATTGATCTCATTATAGTAGCATTCCCCTCTCCCACTGGGAGAGGGGGTAGGGGTGAGGGCGAATTCCGCAAGGTTATAATAACCTCATGCCCGACCTCGCCGCTTCCATCCGCGAACGATACGAACATACCCTCGACCAGATCTCCAACGCCGCCCGCAAAAGCGATCGCGATCCGCAGGATGTTCGCCTTGTGGTCGTCACCAAATCCCAGCCGCTCGAAATTGTGCAAGCCTGCATCGAAGCCGGTGTGCGCATCCTTGGCGAAAACTATCCCGAGGAGGGCGTCGCGAAAATTCAAGCCATCCTTTCGCAAAGTGGTGTAGAATGGCACATGATCGGTCACGTGCAGAGCCGCAAAGCCCGCCTCGTCCCCGGTCATTTCGCACTTTTACACTCCCTCGACAGCCTCAAACTCGCGCAGCGCCTCGACCGTTTTGCCGCCGAAGCGAATCACATCCTGCCCGTCCTGCTCGAATTCAACGTGGGCGGCGAGGAGAGCAAATCAGGCTGGGATGCCTCGGACGAATCGCGCTGGGAGTTGTTTCTTCCCGATGTGAATTCGATTTTGGATTTGCCCAACTTGCGGGTTCAAGGCTTGATGACCATGCCCCCGCTGGGGACGGACGCGGAAGACTCGCGCCGCTTCTTCCAACGCCTGAGGCTGCTGCGTGACCATCTCGCCTCCCTCTTCCCCCGGGCGGATTGGCGCGAACTCTCGATGGGCACGAGCGCGG
>CAYQOF010000235.1:0-5002 GCA_964419035.1 uncultured Anaerolinea sp.
GCGCCGCCGAAGATGGCGAACATGATGACCCACGAGCCAGCGGACAATGTCGCGCCGCCCGAGAGCGCCTGACCTGACGTGCATCCACGCGCCAGGCGCGCGCCGTAGAGGAAGAGCATGCCGCCGAGGAAAGCCATCAGCCAGCGCGTGCGGTCGGAAATATGCGGTCCTCTTGTGGTCATGAGTTTGAGGCGTCCGTTGAAAAAGCCCGAGGCGAAACCGCCAAGCAGCGCTCCGAAGAAGACTGGCACAATCCAATCGTCCAATGGATTTTTATCCCCGCCCGCCATCTTCAATAAATACGGATTGTTATCCACGTGCGAAGGGGAGATGGAGTCCACGATCAACGCATCAATGCGGCTGGTCGCTCCGGAGGAGCCGAGTCCGTTCCCTGTGAGGAAGAACGCGAGAAACAGCACGATTCCGAGAATCACCCCGCCGAGGTAAGGATGGACGTAGGGCTTTTCGGGTCGTTTGAAAGTATGAGCGCCTATGGCGCCATCCCGCTTGACGGGACTTTTCTTTGTAACAGGAGCGGTTGTCATATTATTCTCCATTGTCGCGCTGAGCGGAGCCGTGGGCGAAGTCGAAGCGTCGTTGTAACCTGCGCGCTTCGTCTACGGACTTTATCCTCCGCTCAGCGCGAGGAATCACTTTTTCTCTTTTTTCACGTCTTCCTCATGTCCGTTCATTTCCACTTCCTCATATCCCGTAATCATCCCGCGCATGGCTTCGAGCGGGGTCGCGCCGGTGGTGGTGAGGTAAACGTGGGCGACGATGAACGATGCAAACGTCCAGGCGACGAGCGAGTGGAGAGGTGCCAGAACAGGCAGCCCGCCAAACAGGTTCGCGGCGCGGGGCCATTTCTGCACGCCCCACATCAGGATGCCAGTCAATCCCTGCAGAGGCAGGAGCACGTTCAAAATCATGAAGTACGTTGCCTGCTGCAGGGGGTTGAGCCGTTTGTCAGGCCTCTTTTCGAAGGGATGCGCTCCGCCCTGGAAGATGCCCCTGGTGTAATACACCACCTGTTTGAAAGTGTCATCGAAGAAACCATGCGGATGCGGGATGTAGCGGCGGATGTTCTCGGTCGCGATGTGATAGAAAAACGCAAGCGCGGCATTGACGGCGAGGATGGCGGCTAATACGTTATGGACGATGACCACGCCGTTGAAGGAGAACGCGCTGAAGATATCGGGTCGGTGGATAATCAAACCGGTGAACAACAGGACGACGATGGCGACCGTCTGAAGCCAGTGCCAGAAGCGTTCGTACGCCTGATACATGTAAATCCGCTCGGTTCTTTTCTCAGCCTTGGCTTGTTTCCGCGACGAGAGGACTCTCAGCGTCCCATGCCCGACCACACCCAACAGCGAGCCAGTGAACATCAACGCGCCGAGCCAGTCAATCCAGTTGACGCGGCTGGAGCCGAACACATACATCCTGTCGTTGGCGGGGACGGGGTTGTAATACACCGCGCCGTCATCGCCTTTGACGATTTCACCAGAGGCAATTACGTTGTTGTTCAAGTCAAAGACGGGCATTGTTCCGTTTGGAGCATGGTCTGATAATTTGATTTGCTGCGTGATGCGTGATTCGTCGTTGTGGCAGGCTTTGCAGTCGTTGACCGCATTGGCGCTGCGCGCCACGTTATGGTTGATGCTGTACGGCTGGACAAGTCCTTCAATGCGCGGATCGTTCAATCCAAGTGAGATAAGTTTTGTTTTGACAACATCTTCCTTCGCGGACGAGTCAATTACGAGTTCGTCGCCGGCTAGGAATCCATCGTTGTTCGCGTCGAACGCGGAAACGATGTCAGAGGCGTATCCGCCGTTTTCGAAGAACGCAGTTTCAAGGTCGAGGAGGCGAACGGGACGTTTGTTCCCGTTGGTATCGTCGTAGACCCAGTAGTATGTTGTGATGAGGTTGTACGGCGCAAGCAGGGTGTTCCCATCAATGTTGGTACGGTTGAGCAGGACGGGTTCGTACCCAGTGACGAGGGATGTGATTTGATCGGGCTCGCCCTTCACGCCGCGGCATATTTTGAGAGGTTCGCTCTCGAGCGTGAGCACGGTCCAATCGTAGGATTGGATGGCGGGCGCGTACATCTGCGGGATGTGGCAGGTTTCACAGGCGACAACCGCCACGTGTGTATCAATGTACGGAAGCCAATTCTCGTGACCCTTGCTTGCGTCGTGGCAGGAGTCACAGCGGCGCATCGTGCCTTTGAGTTCTGGCGCGACGTTGAACTGCGCGCTCTGACCGCGCGCAAAGTTATGGTCGGGTCTTTCGAGGTACTCACCGATGCCCAGCAAACGCGGGTCGTAAATCAGGTGCTCGGGTTTTGGTCCCTGCGCTTCGAAGGCGTGCGCGGGATTGTTTAGCGAGTAATGGCAATCCGTGCATTTCAACTGTCGTTCCGCGTGGATGTCCCATGAGCGATTGAGGTCTTTTTTGCCGCTCAGGTTGACCCCCGATTCGGAAATCTTTTGCGGCGAAATGACCTGCCCTGTCGTCGCGGTTTGCGGGTAATCCAAATCGCAGGCGGTGATCGTAAGCGGGTTGTTTGAGTCAGTGTGGACTTCGCCGTGACACGCCGCGCAGTTCGCGTTGGTCGGGTCCTGAATGTTCACGAATTCGGTCTTGAGTTCGCCATTTTCATCGAAGGCTTCCGGGTTCCATTGCCAGCCATTATTTGATCGAGTGACGATGTTCAATCCAAGTAACGTTGCCGTGTTGGCGTTCCCGAAATCGCCGTTTCGAATCGCATCGACGCGGGCACTGTTGTTTGGATTTTCAAGGTGGCACAGGAAGCAATTCATTTCCAGCGTGCCTGATTCGTTCCAGTTCCACGTGGAGACTTCGCCGTTCGGATTGAGGAACGCAATATCGGGATTCTCTTTGTTGGGGGTCAGGTCTGTGAGCGGCTTTCCATCGCGTGACGTTGTGGCGGGTCCGCCGCCGCCGACGCGGCTCCCGTTCAGGGTAAGCCATTCCGCGGTGGAGAGGTCGAGGCGTTCATCGCCTTTCTGTGACAGGAAGCGATAGGTGAGCGGGTCCCATTTGCCGAATGTCCCTGTGCTGGCGTTGAACTCGCCATTTTCCTGATAATCGCTCAATCCCAAATCGGAATGGAAGGCGTGAGATTGAATGAACTTGGTATCGTGACATTGTCCGCAGGTCTGCATGGTCGAGACTGCATTGCCCGATGTAAGAACATTCTCGCCGTCCGCGTCGAGTAGGGCAAAGGTCGGGTGGAGGGGAGATGCCTGGGTCGTTGGAACAGACTTGGGCGAGGCGAGAGCCGTTCCAATCCCAAATGCGAGGGCGATGATAACGAGTCCTGTGATGAGGAGAGTCTTCTTTGTCATTGTTGTATCCTTGCAAAGCGCGCTTCGTCTACGTGGCTTGTCCTTCGTCTGCATTTCATTCCGCTCAGGATGAAGCCACTCCGCTCAGCGCGATCATTTCCTTCCTCCCCATTCAATCGGATCACCGGGGTAGCCGAGAGCCTCCCAATCCATGCGCCCGTTTTCGCCGTGACAGGAGTCGCATTGGAGGGCGTTCGCGGCGGGCTGTACCATGTGAGTGGTGGGCCAGTACATGTATGTTTCCGTAAAGCCATATTGACCGCTGTATGCGAGACCCGTAATCGGCGCGGCGATTTCGAACGCGTTGTTCCAATCGAAGTTGGTCCAGAAGCCGTTTTCGCCAGAGGTGACGGGCTGGAGCAGATAGTTGTTCACCACGTCGTAGGGCTGTTTGGCGATGTGCAATTTGAACGGGAAGATTTTTGCGTTCGGGTCGTTGATGCTTCCCGCAGGTTTGTTGATATAGGTGACGCCGTTTGGGTCAATCTTGTCTCCGAGGAGGTAGCGATATTCGTTATCCCCGTTGAACCAGAGATAGGTCGGCGCGAAATTTTTCTCGTAGACGAATTCACCCTTGATTTTCAAATAGACAAAATGGTCGTCGACGCGTCCCTCCTGACCTGCCTGCGACCAGTCCCAAAAGACCTTGGTCGGGTCTTCGAGCGCGAGGGCAGGGATGTGACAGGTCTGGCAGGCGACGGATGCGAGATGTGTATTGATGCGCTGGTCTTCATGCTGTTGATTGACGTGGCATCGTTCGCATGAAACCTGTTCTATGGGATTGATGGTGTAATTGTCCGCAACCATGCGTCCGAGGATTTGATGGTCTTTCGCCCAGTGACAATCCGTGCATTGCATGTTCAAGGTGCCGCCCATATGCACGTCGTTGTTGACGCGGGGGAAGTAGAGGCTTTCGTCGAGGTCGCCGTGCTTGACGCCGTTTCCGCCTCCGCCATCGAAGTGACACGCGCCGCAGTTCTCGCGCGTTGGCGCGCGGACAGAGCGCGCCGCAGCGAGCAGGTCAACGCCCTCGGCGGGGTTGCCATATTCGCCTTTTCCATACATTCCCGTATCCGCATGACAGGCGAGGCAGTCCACGTTTTCGGGGTTGGCTAATACGATTTCTTTTCCCTCTTCCCAGCCATACCCTGCATGACAGGACATGCACTTGTTCTCGTTGCCCTGTGAGCCGATGCAGAAGTTGTTGATCTGGTTGATCTTGCCGATGGTCACGTCTTCGTCGCGCCAGGGGACGTCGAAGGCTTTCGATTCCCACGTCCAGTGGGTGGTCGCCATGACCTGCGTCGCCGCGTCTTCGTGACATTCGAGACAGGCGCGGGTTACGTCCTGTCCCGTTGCGAATTTGCCTTTGATGATGTCGCTGTGGTCAACGTGCACGGGTTTGGTTGGGAGATACGCCGCAGGGTCGGTCTTTGCCTGGGCGCGGGGGAGGAAGTAAAGGACCGGGACGAGGACCACTAGGATGATGCCGAGCAGTCCCAAGATCCAGGTGGGGATGCGTTTCATACATTCTCCTGTGCAAGCTCGTTGACGAGGTTTGCGCGCTGGGTCAGTCTGTCGCGCATCGCGGCGCGGAGCAAATCCAGCGCTTGAATCACGCGGTTATCCGC
>CAYQOF010000236.1:0-5000 GCA_964419035.1 uncultured Anaerolinea sp.
AAACACCTGCCTTCCGTTTATGGGACGCGGACGAGCGCCGATTTACGCGGAAAAAGGTTGAAAATCCGCGTTTTCCGCGTTTCTCCGCGTCCAAAACAACATTCCGTGTAAAGAGTCCCGCATTGGGTCTCAAACCTATTTCTGTTTATATGCGTGGCGGAGCCCCTTGTCTTCGCTCGATTGCATCGCCTCGGACATTTCTCCCACCATCGGGATGCCGTGACGATATTGGAAGGGCCACATGCTGTGCAGATCGAAGAACGCCACGCGGTCGTTATCTTTGAGAGGATGATCGAGATCGGGCTGAAGGTTGGGCATGGCGCTCAGTTCACCGTTGATGAACGAGATACCGCGTGCCTCGGCCGGCATTTGCAGAATTTCCAAAAGGTCTCGGATCGTCCCGCCCTCGGGCAATTTCACTTTTGGGTTGGCATGACTGCCGCGATTGTCTCCGCCCCCGTAACGCGCAAGTTCACCGTACAGCCAGACATCTACGATGATTTCGGTCATTCATCCTCCTGCGATGGGCGGGAACATCCCGACCTGATCCCCGTCTTTGAGTTTGTAAGAAGGCTCTTGCGTTAGTCCATTCACGAACGTGACGCGGGCTTCTCCGGGCGGAATGTTCAATTGGTTGATCAGATCGAGCAGAGTCGCATCTTCGGGTAGATCAACTGTGAAAGGCGTACCAGCCCGTTCGCCGCGTCCGAAGCGGGTCAATCCCGCGTAGAGTTTTACCGTCACCTGCATGGTCACACCTCACGGGCAGCGGATAATTCCCTGCGCCCAAAGGCAATCCGCGCAGGAGGGATTCCAGCCCCAGCATCCCTGATTCTTTTTACGCAGGTCGCAGGATTCGCGCAGGTCACAGTTCGGACAGGAGGGGAAATGATAGACTTTGACCTCGCTGCGGAAACGAACGTAATCCTCGCTCATCCAAATATCGGCAAGGGATTGGTCATTGACATTGCCGAGAACATAACGCTCGACCTGCTTCTTGATCCCATCAATGGTGTAGTAACTGTAATTGTGCGAGAGCGCGTAACACGGCGCGACGCCTCCATCCCAGCCGACGACCATGGCGTGATCCTGCACGAACTTGCATTTGCGTTCCGCGCCCCAGTGCATGCGCGGCAGTTCCTGCGTCGCCCATGAAACCCAGGCATCCAGTTTGAGCGCCCAGCCGCTTGCCTTGAACGGAGGAACGGGTTGATAACCGTACAACACTTCCTCGCGCAACTCCTCGGTGTACGGCAGAACGTTGCTGACTAGTAATCGAGAAACATTTAGTTCTTTTGCCATCGCAACGAGATCATCCAATTCATTGACATTGCTCTTCATTGCCACAAATTCGACGCCGATGTGAGGGAAGAGGGAACGATGCTGGCGCTTCGCTTCATTCAAGCCCCGCATGTGGTCAATGACCTGGGCAAGCATCGCCCCGCGCACGCCCGCATAGGTTTCGGGCGTGCCGCCGTCAATGGAGATGACGACGCGGTCCACGCCCAGTTTGATCAGTTCAGCAGCAATCCTGGAGTCGAGAAGCAAGCCGTTCGTCCCGATGGTGACCGCCAGGTCGCGCTTCCGCATGGCTTCGACCATATCCAACAGACGCGGCTGGGTGAACGGTTCGCCGAAACTGGTGAAGACCACGCGTTTGAGATCGGGCAAGTCATTGAGGCTGTCCACGACGCGCTGGAAGGTCTGCATGTTCATGTGCTGGTTGGGATCCGCCCACGTATTGCGGATGCACGTGATGCACTCCAGGTTGCAGGCGGTGGTCGGCTCGAGATACAGTTTCTGCACATCGGGGAGGCGGGGATGAAGGATCAGTTCCCCGTTGCGCTCGTCCAGCCAGTATTCCTGCTCCGGCTGAACCCGCCTGCGCTCGAGAAAATCCTCGGGCAGATGGATCTCCCTTCCACGATTCATTTTCACTTTGGGCATACACACACCTGTAAATGAGACAGGGCAGAAACTCTGCCCTGTCCTCTTTTGGGTCAGCGTTACAGTTCGCCGTAGACCGAGTCCAGGGCTTCGTCGGGAATATCGAAGACCTGATTGTGCGGCGGCAGTGGTTCGATCTTCATGAACTCGGGCATGCGGTCAGCCAGTTTGCCGAGACCCGCGGCTTCGTTGAAGGCGCGTTCCTTCTTCAGGACGTTTGCGCCGTAAGCGGCAACGTCATCGGCGGTCCAATTCGTGCCGAACACGCCGTTGCACTCGTCAATCATCCCCTGATAGCCGCTGGCGATGTCCAGCACGGCGAAGGCAATGAACAGGCAGTGACCGGTGGAATCAATGAAAGCCGTAGCCGCCTGGAAGTTGCGGCTCAAAGCCGCCTTGCCTTCGTTGCTGAGCGGATCCACTTTGCCGCTGACGCCCAAAATCTCAGGCGCGATGGTATAGCCGGCAGTGTGATCCGCGCCCATTGTTGTGGTTGCATACGTGATGCCGATGCCCTTGACCGCGCGCGGTTCGTATGCTGGCATGGACTGTCCCTTCACGGTCGGGACGCGCGTCACGGCATAGGTTTTGCCGGTGCCCTCGGTTCCGCTTCCCAAGATGCGTCCCAGCGGCGTTCCCTTGCCCATCTCGTGGATCAGGTTGATCGCGCCCTTGCTATCTCCGAATGGGATCACACCCGCTTCCATCGCGACGCCGATGGTTGTTCCCGTTTCGATGGTGTCGAGTCCGTACTCATTGCACAACCTGATCATCTCGGCAATGTCGTCGAGGTTGTCAATGCCGCAGTCCGCGCCCAACGCCCAGTCGGATTCATACTCGACGCAGGAGGCGATTTCCTTGCCGTCCTCGTCGAACCAGGTGTTCGAGCATTGGATGATGCACCCCGGACTGCAAGCGTGGTTGTAGAGTTCCTTGCCGAGGCGTTTCTTGTTGCCCTCGAAGATCGCCTCGCCCGCGATGTTTGCCGCGCCTTCGAAGCGTCCGCTGGAGAAGTTGCGGGTGGGCAGACCTCCAGCCTCGTTCATGATGTTGATCAGCACCGCCGTCCCATAGGTGTTGAGTCCGCCCTTGGGCTTGGTGATGTCGTGGGTTTGCAGGGCTTCGGTCATCTTCTTGCGCCCCTCATTGAAAAGGGACTTGTCTGCGATCGGCGCTCCGGGGGCGTCCTGGCGGTCGGTGATGATGAACTTCACGCCCTTGCTGGCAAGCACGGACCCGAGTCCGCCGCGTCCGGCGTAACGCGTGGCGCGCTTCGCCTCGTCGTTGAAGACCACGCCGGCGTTGCCATATCCGTGTTCGCCCGCCAACCCCACGCCGCTGATGGAGATCCTGTTTCCAAACCTTTCGTAAACCTTCGGAAAAACCTCCATGAGCGGTTTGCCGGTATATTCACTGGCATCGAAGAACTCGATCCTGGGTTTGTCTTCCTTCTTGTCGTATGTGATGTACAGCCCCCAGTATTTGCCGTTCTTTTGGGGTTGTCCCTCCAGCACCAGCGCCCGGATGTTCAGGTCACCCAGGTCTGAGCCCCATGACGAGCCGCCGTTGCTTTCCTTGACGCCGCCCGTCAGCGGGGATTTGGCTCCGACGGAGATGCGGGCGGATGTCGGGGCGGGAGTGCCGGTGACGATGCCGGGCGAGAAGACGAGTTTGTTGTTCGGTCCGAGCGGGTGGCACAGCGGCGGGACCTCATCTGCGACCAGGGTGGAAGTCATGGCGCGCCCCGCCAGGTACTTGTATTCTTCCGGTATCCCCTCGATCTTATAGGATTGGTCTGTCATGTTGACGCGTACAATCCACATGTTATCCTCCTTCCATACGGGTTTCCAAAATCATTTTCATGGACAGTGAAAACGGTTGACAGCATGATCGCGGATCGCACCTCCTTTGCCGTTTCCCAATTCATGCCCGCAAAGGACGGACCAAAAGGGAAACGCCTCGAAATGGATTCGATTTCGCACCGATAAGGGGAGTTAAAACACAATACAGCGGACGAAACTCGTTTTGCGAATTTCGTGCGGCAAAATACTTTGAATCAGCATAGCACAATCCTCATTCGATTCCTACTGACAAAAATCACTATTCTGTCACACCTCATCCCGCGTCGAGCGGTCCGCGTGCGCAGCTGGCGGCGGCGATCCGAGATCCGAGAACACTCGCAACTCTCCATCCTTGATATGCGTTATACTTTCCCAATCGAAAACTTATCCCGATGTTCATCGAAGCATCGTCAATCATCAATCTCCAATCCTCCAATTCTCTACTCTCTTCCCCATGAAACAACTCCTCCAAAACATCAAAACCGGCAAAGCCTCCGTTGAAGACGTTCCTGTCCCGACCCCGCGTGAGGGGCAGGCGCTTGTCAAAGTGGGGGCAAGCCTGGTCTCCGCGGGAACCGAACGCATGGTCGTCGAGTTCGCCGAAAAGAGTCTCATCGGCAAGGCGCGCTCGCGTCCCGATCTCGTCAGGCAGGTCATCGAGAAAGCCCGCCGCGAAGGACTGCTCACCACCGCGCAAGCCGCGTTCAACCGCCTCGATCAGCCCATGGCGCTTGGCTATTCCTCCGCCGGCGCGATTGTCAAACTTGGCAAGGGTATGCAGGGTTTTCGAGTTGGTCAACGCGTGGCGTGCGCGGGCGGAGGTTTCGCTGTCCATGCCGAATACAACGTCGTGCCGCGCAACCTGCTCACGCCTCTTCCAAAAAATGTGGATTTCGAGTCCGCCGCCTTCACCACCCTTGGCGCGATTGCCCTGCACGGGTATCGCCTCGCCGAACCGCAAATTGGCGAGACCGTTGCCGTCATTGGGTTGGGATTGCTCGGACTCCTTGCCGCCCAGATCGCTTCTGCCGCTGGATGCCGAGTTCTCGGCATTGACCTTGATCCCGCCCGCCTCGCCCTCGCCTCTTCTCTTGGATTTGAGGCTGTCTCCCGCGCCCAAGCCGTGGACTCAGCCCAAGCCTTTGCTGCGAATCGCGGCTTCGACGTGATCCTCATCTGCGCGGACACATCATCCAACGATCCCGTTGAACT
>CAYQOF010000237.1:0-4985 GCA_964419035.1 uncultured Anaerolinea sp.
CCAACGATCAGCCAGTGGATTGCGCCGAAGATCAATCCGCCCACCCAGGTTGCCGCGCCGATTCCGTTCGACCAGAGAAAAGCATAGATCAGGGCGAAGACGATTCCCATCATCAAGTGCATCATCCAGCCCAGCGCCTGATTCGGTTTGCCGAACATTGAACCGAGCAAACCAACAATATCCATTTTCGGCATTCCCATTCTGGGAGCCACTGCAAGGATCATTGAGAAAACCAGGCTGGCAACCACGCCAGCAATAACTGCGCTAAGAATATTCATTTGTTGCTCCTTCTGTATTTGATTTCATACCCACCTGATAGCAAAGCGCCTGATTTCCCTTACCCATTTTCAGAATTGGATATCTTATTGATGCCTTCCTGTTTTGAAAGGTGTCTACCTATTCCCCCATATTGGGTGATCTGCCAAGCGCGCCTTAAACACCCTCACGTCTGCGAATTTTCCAATTCAAATCCGGTTTCCAACAGATAGGGACTACAGCATGAACAACAAAGAAAGAATGCTGGTATGAGCTACTTTCCCACCGATATGTTTCGCGTTTCAGGTTGTCTTTCGGTTTCCTGCTTTACTAACATCGCCATTTGCTCCCGCGTGCGAGGGATGCCAACGAGATTGAGAAATGGTTTTGCAATCCGGCGGGTTATCCACTCAGGAATAGGCAACTTGACGATAAAGTTGGTAGAGAGGCGGGTGTTCCCGTTTGGCAGCGGCTGGAACTCGCAGGTACGGCTCACATAAACACCGCGCTTCAAGATACGGACCGTAAAGTAATCGAACGGACGCCAATCAAGTATATCTTCGACAGCCGCCTCTTTGCCGTGCAGACAATGGTTTCGCGCTCCAGTAGTCGTTCGTCCACCCGGGCGCAATACGGGAACGATACTATCCAATTCATCCCAGAGGACGCGTTTGTTGGGATTGTTAATCCAATCCCATACGACGGTCACAGAAGCGGGCAATTCTTGAATGATAACCAGGTCAGCTTCTTCGGGAGCAATAAAGACGCGGCGTGCCTCTAACAGGGCTTGGTAAGCCGCATGGAGGTCAAGGCTGTACGTCATCACTGAGTCTAAATATTCATATGCCTCGGCTTGCTCATGTAATCCAGCGGGTTGAAGACCGATATGAGCGAGTCCCGCCTCCGTAACCGACACATAAGCTTTCCATCCTGTTGCTTCCGTAATGTGATTTTTCATCAAGCGATGGATTAGGTTGACATCGGAACCTACAAGTTCGTCAATTCCAGAAACATGCTGGACAACATAGCTGCCATGATGAACAAAAAATTTCAGATCAAGGCTGGGGATCGCGCGGCAGGCTTGACACTCGCAGGTGGTCTGGCGCTTTACGGCTTCGCGCCTGTCACGGAACGCGGCGTAAGTCGACTCACTCAGCTCCAAAAGCGTCTCGCCGCGTGGCATCATCGTTTCAGGCACATAAGCAAAAACGGCGTCGCCTTCAAGTTTGGCGATCGTCAAAGCGGAGCGCAGTTTATCGACAATACATTCCAGCAAGTCGGTCAGTATGTCGTGAGCATGGTCAAGCTCCACGCCCGCAAGGTAGGCGGTATAACCGGAGATATCAGCCAGGATGAGGTAACCATGTTGGGTTGTCATGCTCGTTGAATTCAGTTCGCTGTCCCATGCAGGATGTTTGCCAATACCTTGTATTCCTCGCGACAGTCCTCACACATATCCAGGTGCTGTTGGACTAATGGCATCAACTTTGAAACATCCTCTCCCTGTGCCGCGAGTTCAGTAAACTGATCCAGCAGGGCAAAAACATCATCGCAGGTTAGTTCCACCTCCTGCGTACGGGAAAGCATCATCATCATCTTTTGCATTTTTTCGGAACGCTCTCCCGAACTTCTGCTTGATGATGGCTTTTGCTTCCTCAATCGAAAGAGTCTCTGGAAAAACTGTTTGATGTTCACGTTAAAAAAATCCTTCCACAAATGGATAGTAATGCCTGTCGAATCTCTTACCTGCCAGCCTGCTCAAAAACCGCCAAGACTTCCTGCGGCGTCAAGCCTTCCTTTTCCAACCGTTTTTTCAGCCGCAGACGCGCATCATGTAGCATCTTGTAGAGAGCGTTCCGGTTTGTTCCCAATCGCTGCGCAGCCTCCTCCAATGGGAAACCCTCCATAATTGCCGTCAATGCCTGGTGCTGCTTATCGGTCAGTTCCTCCATGATGATATGGTTGACCCGCTTCATCATTTCAGCCTGAGACACTTGTTCCTCAGGACTTGCCTGTTCGTCTGGAACTTCACGGTATGATGTATCTGCATCATCATCCATCTCCATTTCTGGCAAAGGAACTTCCCGCCAGCGCACACGGCGCAACTCGGTCAAGGCGGCACGCACCGCGATCTTATGCGCCCAAGTGGTAAACTGGCTGCGCCCTTCGAAGGTATCCAGATACTTCAACACATTCATCAGGGTTTCCTGCACCACTTCTTCAGTTAATGCCTCTGACTCGGGGCTGTTGGGGTCCAGTCGTCCAGCAATGGCATACGGTAATCCCCGCAGGATGATGGCGCGCAGGTCTTCCAGTGCCTGCGCCTGCCGCTCCCCACCCGCGCGTAAATCTGCAACCCATTCTTCGTTGGTGCGTTTATCCATGTTTGAGATTATAAACCAACAAGCGAGAATTTCTTCTGCATGCCTTATTTCCCGGAGAACCAACCATCCCGCTCCATGCGGCGCTTCAAACGCAAGCGAGCATCATGGATCATCTCGAAATAATCACAGCGTTCCATGCCAAGACTCTTTGCAACCTCCTCCTTGGGTACACGCGACATGACCATAGCACGTATAGCTATTCTTTGGTTTTCGGTCAATTCTTCCTTGAAAACCCTATGAATATATCGCATGAAGTCATCACGTTCGAGGGCGTCATACATATTGGGTGGAATCTGCGGAAAGCCTTTACCACCGGAAACCTCCTCCCAACGATTTCGGCGAAATTCATAAAGCAGTTGACGCACGCCAATCTTGAACACCCATGTGGTGAACGTACCGCGTTCATCAAACGAATCCATGTTATCCAAAACGAACGCAAGTGTTTCCTCTATGATCGGATCGATCTGCAACTTCGAATCGGGACTGTTAGATCCGGTCTTTTCCAAAAGCACAGGCTGCAATCGCTGCGCCAGAAGCGAGCGTAAATCATTCAATGCTTGCGCCTGCCTGTCCCCGCTCCCACGTACATCTGAAATCCATTCTTCGTTGGTTCGTTTGTCCATGTTTTGATTATAAATCAGGGTAAGCGTTTCCGCGCGAATTGTATCCATTCATCAGGAGTATGACATGATTCCCTCCCTCACCACCTCTCAAATGATCGAAGTAGACCGCGCCATGATCGAAGACTATCACATTGAGTTAATTCAGATGATGGAAAATGCTGGGCGCGCGCTTGCGGAGTTGGCGCGCCGTCAACTGCGTGGAGCGGTACAAGGTTCCAGCGTGGTCGTCATCTGTGGAAACGGGAACAACGGTGGGGGCGGGATGACCGCCGCGCGTCGTCTGCATAACTGGGGCGCGGACGTCCTCGTCGCGTTGACCAAATCGGCGGATGAACTGCGCGGCGTCCCTGCCCACCAATTGGACATTCTGCGACGGATGGAGATTCCTATCGTGGACTCCGCCTCGCTTCTTCCTCCCCCGAGCCTGATCCTCGACGCGATCATTGGCTACAACCTAAGCGGATCTCCGCGCGGCGCGGCGGCGGATCTCATCCGCTGGGCGAACAAACAAAACGCTTCAATTCTCTCGCTGGACACTCCTTCTGGATTGGATCTGACAAGCGGAACAGCTCACGACCCGACCATCCGCGCATCCGCCACGCTGACGCTGGCACTACCCAAACAAGGATTGACGACTCCCGAAGCGAAAAAATATGTTGGCGATCTTTATCTCGCCGACATCAGCGTCCCGCCAGAGTTGTATGCGAAAATGGGCATCGCCGTCCCGCCCCTGTTCGCCGAAAGCGACATCATTCGCGTGGAAGCATGAGCACAGAAACTACAAATCCCCTGCGTGACAGCAGTAAGGTCATCGCCATGATTGCCTGGGCGTTCCTGTTGGCTGGTTACTGGTGGTACACCACCGCCAACGGCTTGACGCCCATGCAGACCATGCAGATTTTGATTCACTTTATTTCCGACAGCCCGTATGGATTTCCCATTTACGTGGCAATATATATGATTCGACCCGTATTCTTATTTCCCGCCACTCTGGTCACCATGACCGCCACTTATCTATATGGACCCGTTCAGGGAATTGCCTATGCCCTGGTCGCCAGCAATCTCTCTTCGATGATCGCTTATTTCATCGGGCGTTATTTCGGGAGCGGGTTTCTCCACAATATCGAACAAAACAAAACGGTCGGCATCTATGCCGACCGCCTGCGCCGCGAGAGTTTCCAGACAACGATGATCTTGCGCTTTCTGTTCCTGCCTTATGATTTGGTGAGTTACTTTTCGGGCTTCCTGCGCATTGACCTGGGCTGGTTCATGTTGGCAACCGTGTTGGGCAGCATCCCAGGCACGATTTCATTTGGCATGTTGGGCGCGTCCATTGACGGCAACTTCGCATCCCAGAGCGTTTCGCTTAACCCGCAGGCGCTGGCGCTTTCTGCCGTGATGTTCGCTTTCAGCATCGGCATGTACCGTTTGGTACGCAAGCGGGAGGAAACACGAAATTAACTTCGCACTACCCACTTGGAAATGCCTTGCGAAACTCATCCAGCGCTTTTTGTCCGTTGCGCTCCAGCGCCTTGTAAAACTGGTCACGCTCCTGATTGCGATAATCCAGCCGCTCGACATGGAAAGGCGCGAGACGCTCGCCCGCCCTGCGTCGACTCGGGATTTGACTGAAATATTGGATCGCGTTCTCCACGCTGTGCGCGTCCGTCCAATCGGATTTGTACACGATCAAGCCTGAGCGGGCGAAGATCCAGGTCATGTT
>CAYQOF010000238.1:0-4980 GCA_964419035.1 uncultured Anaerolinea sp.
CAGGTCGTTGCCCTCTTCATCGAGGCTTGCTTGTCGCGAAAAGTGACGTACGTGGATTCGACCAACTCGAGGAGCGTTTCGCCCCGTGTCACCTTCGTTTCGGGGATGTAGGCAAAGACCGCGTCGCCTTCCAGTTTGTGAAGGGTCAGCAGAGTTTCGATCTTTTCGCAAATGGCAGTGAGCAGGTCTGAAAGGATCTCGTGGGAATGCTCCAACTCCGTCCCTGCGACGAAGGATGTATAACCCGAAATATCGGCAATCACTAAATAACCGTGCTGTGCGGTTGCGCTCATTCTCTCCTCGAAAACTTTTCACGATTATAATCCCCTCCCGTGACCACATCTGAAGCAAATCGTCAGATCGCGCGCGCGGCGGGGACCGTGATGTTCGCCATCCTGTTCGGTCAACTTACAGGACTTGCGCGGGGAATCATCGTCGCCAAAATCTTCGGCGCCTCTCCGCAACTCGACGCCTTCTTTGCCGCCAACCGCGTCAGCGAGACTCTCTTCCTCCTCGTCGCAGGCGGCGCGCTTGGCTCTGCGTTCATCCCGACGTTCACTGGATTGCTCGCCAAAGATGAAAAGGACTCCGCCTGGAGACTCGCCTCCGCGCTGGCGAATGCGGTCGCACTGACCATCAGCCTGCTCGCCGTTTTACTGGCAGTCTTCGCCCCGCAGGTTGTCCGCTACGCTCTTGCCCCCGGTCTCGCCGCCGACCCCGAACTCTTTGCCCTCACAATATCACTCCTCCGCATTCAATTGATCTCCGCAGTCCTCTTCGGCTTGGGCGGATTGATCGTCGGCATCCTCAACGCGCATCGAATCTTCCTCGTCCCCGCGTTGACTCCCGCCATGTACCAGCTGGGAATCATCTTCGGCGCGGTTTTCCTCGCGCCATCCATGGGCATTTACGGGCTGGCATGGGGAGTTGTGATTGGCGCAGTTTTTTATCTGGTCATACAACTTCCGTCGCTTTTCAAATTAATCTCCAATCTCCAGTCTCCAATTGCCAATTACAAATTACTGGGCATTTACAATAAAAACGTCCGCACCGTCCTCCTCCTCATGGGACCGCGTCTCCTCGGCGTGGCGGTCGTGCAGCTCAACTTCTGGGTCAACACCTGGCTCGCCTCGCACATGGAAGCGGGGAGCGTCTCAGCGTTGTATTACGGTTTCTCGCTCATGCTCATGGCGCAAGCCGCCATCGCGCAATCCGTGGCTATCGCCGCCATGCCGACTTTCTCAGCACAGCACGCGCTCGGCAAAACGGATGAGATGCGGGCATCGCTGGCGGCTTCGTTACGCGGCATATTGCTGCTGGCTGTCCCTGCAAGTATTGGATTGATCGTGCTGCGTGTACCGCTGATTTCATTGCTCTACCAACGCGGCGAATTCGACGAGCGCTCCGTGGAACTCGTGGCGTGGGCATTGCTTTGGTACGCGGCGGGTCTCATCGGTCACTCGGTCATGGAGGTGTTGACGCGCGCCTTCTACGCGCAACAGGATACAAAGACTCCCGTCATCATCGGCACGCTTGCGATGGGGTTGAACGTAGCGTGCAGCATTTTGTTTTCGCGTTACTTCGCGCAGATCGGCTGGCTTCCGCTGGGGGGGCTGGCGCTTGCCAATTCATTTGCCACCGCGCTCGAAGCGACCGCGCTGTTCATCTTCATGCGGAGGCGCTTGAACGGCATCGAAGGCAGATCCATCGCGGACGGCGCGTGGCGCGTATCGCTGTCCGCGCTGGGGATGGGAATCGGCTTGGGATTGTGGATTCAGGTTACGGGGGGAATGAACCGCTGGCTCGCCGCTTTGGGAGGAGTCGCAGTCGGCAGCATCGTCTATTTGGCCGGCGTCATGATTCTCAGAGTCCCCGAAGTGAAAACGCTTATCAACGTCATTGCGAGGAGATTGCGCCGTCGGGCTGCGCCTTCCTCGCAATGACATCCCTCGGACTACCTTGGACTACTTTTTCTTTTTCGCGCCGCCCATCAAGCCGCCGAGCAGATTCGCGGCAGAGGCGATATCGCCTTTGCCGCCGAGGAAGCCGTCAATCGTCGAGCCGACCGGGGCGGGCAGTTTCTTCTTGAGATAGTCGAGAACAACTTCGACAGCCGTGCGCGCAGTCTCCCTGGGGATTCCGGTCTTCTTCACTACGAGATCAACAAGTTCGTCCATTCGATGCTCCTTTGATTTTGATGTGTTCCTCGAGATCCGTCACAAGATGGCGACAACCACAATTTTACTTCCAAATCATCCACTGCACGGTTGCCACAACGAGGCCGAGCAATATTCCTCCCACGACCTCCAGCGGTGTATGCCCCAGCACTTCACGCAAATCCTTCTCACTGAAGATGTGTCCGCGCAGGAGTTCGTCAAAAATCACATTGATGCGCTGGGCATGGATGCCCGCCTGCTGGCGCACGCCCGCCGCGTCGTACGTGACGATCATGGTGATCGCGACGCCCAAGGCAAAAAGCGGGTTGTCGAAGCCATGATACAACCCAATCGCAAGAGTTGTGGCGGTCACCAGCGACGAATGCGAACTGGGCATGCCGCCCGTAGTGACGAGCAGCGCCCAATTCCACCTGCGCGTGCGCAGGTAATCCAGCGGCATCTTGATGATCTGCGCGATCAACCACGCGAGCAACCCCGCGATCAAGGCTTTGTTTTCAAGCACGCCAACGAGATTCATTCGGACTCTTCCTCGAACGGGAGGACCTCCTCCCCGCTGACCTGCTTCACTTTGAGTTCCGCGGCTTCGAGGAGAACGCCGCATCGCGAAGCCAGAGCCTGTCCCCGTTCGAAGAGTTTTATCGCCTCTTCAAGTTGACCCTGTTCCCCCTCCAGTGCAGCGACGATCCCTTCCAGTTCTCCAAGCGCCTCTTCGAAGGTCAATTCCTCGACGGGTTTTTCTGTTTTTTTGGATGATCCTTTCGGCATGATGACTCCATTTGTGATTTACGATTTTTGATTTGCGATTTACGATTGCGCGAAATTGATGGATCACAAGATTATTCACCGATGACTGGTCACCGCTCACTGGTTACTGATCACTGATCACTGCTCCCTGACTTCCGCATCGAATCTTCCATCTGCGACGCGCACTTGAATTGCCTGACCGGCTTTCACCTGTGCCACGCGCGAGACCATGCGCCCATCCTCCTTGCGAGTCACGACGGCATAACCGCGCGCCAGCACCGCCAGCGGATTCAACGCTTCGAGCCTGTTTCGTGTTCCATGCAAATGCGCTGAATGCAATTTTATACGATGAACCAGGGACGAGAAAGCGCGGCGGGACAACTCGTCCACGCTCTGGCGCTCGGATTGGACGCGGCGTTCCGGGGAGAGGTAGCGGAGGTGGGCGGAGAGGGACAAAAGAGAAGATCGCTTTGAGGAAATGTTGTCGGTAGTGTAGGTGAGAATTAGAGAATTGAGACTGGAGACTGTGGCGTCCAGATCCTGAATCGTGGTTTGAGTCGCAAGTTCGGCGGCGGCGGTGGGAGTGGGCGCGCGCAGGTCGGCGGCAAAGTCGCAGAGCGTGAAATCCGTTTCGTGACCGACGCCCGAGATCACAGGCGCGTCCGATGCGGCAACCGCGCGCACGACGCGTTCATCGTTGAAAGCCCACAGGTCTTCGATGGAACCGCCGCCGCGTGCGATGATGATCACATCGGAGGATTGGAGAATTGGAGATTGGAGGGCTTTGACGAGGGCGGGAGGGGCGTCAATTCCCTGAACCGGCGAGGGAGCAAGGATGACCTCAACAAGCGGCAATCGGCGGCGCAGGGTATCGAGCATGTCGCGCAATGCCGCGCCCGTTGCAGAAGTGACGATCCCGATTCGTTTCGGAAGCTCCGGAATGGGGCGTTTCCTCTCAGGGTCGAACAATCCATCCGCTTCGAGCATGGCTTTCAGCCGCAGGAATTCCTGATACAACGCGCCTTCGCCCACGGGCCGGATTTGGTCCGCATAGAGTTGGTATTGTCCGCCCGCCTCGTAGACCCCGATCCGCCCGTGCGCTTCCACCTCCATCCCATCACGGAGCGGGAGCGTGAGCCGCGCCGCGCTCGTCTTCCACATCACGCATCGGAGAGACGCGTTCGCATCTTTGAGCGTAAAATACACGTGACCCGAGGCGGGACGCGAGAGATTCGAGATCTCGCCCTGCACCCGCACATCCTGGAGGATTTCGTTCTCTTCGAGCAGTTTGCGGATGAGGAAGGTGAGTTTGGAGACGGTGAACGTCTGTGGGATCGGCGCGGGGAAGAGGGAGGGCTGCATGGACGGGAGGATAACTTAAAAAGGATGAAGGAGGAAGGGGGAAGAGATCAGTGATCAGTTGTCAGTGATCAGTGGACGGTGGAAAGCGTTGTTCTGAGGCTCTCGAAGGGTAGAAAGTGGAAAAATGCCGCCTTCATCCTATATTCTTCGTTTTCTGCTACAATTCCCCCCATCACACAAATCGCCCGGTCGCAACGGACTGAACGACCGGAAAGGAACGAAAGATGAACCCGCAATCCATTGCCCCGCAAGACCTGGTTCGAAAAGCCGTGGTCGAAGTGGCTCAATTGCCCGAGAACGAACTCCTGGTTGTCCTTGAAATGGTGGACAACCTCAAAAAACAGCGCGCTCACCCGAATCGTGAGTTGGCGGCAAAAATTGTCGCCCAAGCCAGGGAGCGGGCAAAAAGCACCAGCCATCTCTCGCGTGACGAATTGATGAAGCAGTTTGGCGAAACGCTCGAAGCGATCCGCACGGATGCAATCGCCAAGAATACCGCCATCGAGGGGGAATTGGAAGGTGGCTAGATCAATTCGCGCAGTTCTTGATACAAATGTATTCGTATCTGCCGCGCTGAGCAAAAATCCCTCCAGCCCCACCCGTGAGATCATGCAACGGTGGAGGAACGGAGAGTTCGTTTTGCTGATTTGTACACCGCTGGCACAAGAAATCGTGGAGAAACTGACCGATCACAAAA
>CAYQOF010000239.1:0-4929 GCA_964419035.1 uncultured Anaerolinea sp.
ACTTCAACCGGGCAAATGGTTCAATCGGCAGTAACTGGTCAGGCAATACCGCCGGTTACAGCATCTCCTCCAATAAACTGCTGGTGAAGTCCAGGAATGCCAACCTCGATATTTATTGGAAAAATACCTACTTCGGACCCAATCAGGAGGTCTATTTCACTTTCTCCTCGGTAAGTAACAACGCCACCGACCAGGACCTGATCCTCAAGGCGCAAAGCACCAGCGGCTGGGGCGCGGGTTTTATTGAAATCTGGTACGACGCGGCAGGTCACCGCGTCCAGGTTTGGACGTTCGATCAATGGCAGTCGTGGGTACAGCACGGCGCGGATATTCCTGTGACCTTCGTCAACGGCGACCAATTCGGCGCCCGGGCGCGGGCAGACGGCACGGTGGAGGTCTATCGGAATGGGGCGCTCTTGGGAACACGGAACGTCTCGACCTGGCCCAATTATTCCAGCGGAGGCTATCTGGGGCTCTGGTTCGGCAACGCCAAGGATGTGCGGATTGACGACTTTGGCGGCGGAAACGTTCCGTGAGGAGAATGCGAAACACCCGGCTCCAACTGGATCAAACAAACTGATTTGCCAATGCCTGGCACACATCATACGCCCATGCCCACCAGCATCCAGCATGGGCGTTATAATTCAATCCACCGGTTGGTGGTAAGATAAGCGCACAGAAACATTCAGGAGCAGTTATTGATGGATGCAATTTCAAAGAACGTGTATATCGAAGACCGTTTCCCCGGCGTGACGCTGGGCGTGATCGTCCAGCCGCGCGGGTTGATCCAGATCGACGCGCCTCCCGCGCCGGAAGACAGCCGTTCGTGGCGCGCGGCGTTGATGGGCATGGGGGACGGTCACGAACGCGTGCTGGTCAACCTCGACTCGCACCCCGACCGCACGCTGGGCGTCCGCGCCATGGATTGCACGGTCATCGCGCACGAGATGACCGCGCAGGCATTCCAGAACCGCCCGAACACCTTCAAGGCGCAGGGCGACGAGACCGGCGCGAACTGGGAGGCGATCCCCGGCCTGGGCAGTGTGCGCTGGGCGCCGCCGGAAATCTCGTTTGCGCAGCAAATGACTTTACATTGGGGGGACGAGCCGGTGATCCTCGAGAGTCATCCAGGTCCCACCTCCGGCGCGGTCTGGGTCACCCTGCCGGAGGAAAAGGTCGTATTCGTCGGCGATGCGGTGCTGAAGAACCAGCCTCCGTTTCTGGCGCACGCCGACCTCCCCGCATGGATCGAAGCGCTCGACATTTTGCAGGGACCGGAATACAAGGGCTTCACCATCGTCAGCGGACGCGGCGGCGTGGTCACTCCGCAGGCTGTCCGCACCCAGGTTGAGATTTTGAAACGCATCCACGAGCGCATCGAAAAACTCTCGAAGAAGCGCGCCTCCCCCACCATCACCGATAAACTCGCCGACCAGATCCTCAAGAGTTACAAGGCGCCTGCCGCGCGGCAAAAGCAATACGCCCACCGCCTGCGCTATGGGTTGCGCCATTACTACATCAACCATTACCAGCCCACTTCACGCCGCTCCGTGGAGGAGTAGTGGCTCACCAGCCCCTCTTCGAAACGACGCGCGGGCGCATCGTCGAATCCGTGCATTATGGTTCGATTGCCGTCGTCGATTCGAACGGAAAATTGATCGCATCGTATGGCGACCCGCACACGGTCGCCTTTTTGCGCTCGAGCGCCAAACCGTTCCAGGCATTGCCGTTCGTCGAGCATGGCGGCGTGGAGCGTTTCCACCTCACGCCGCGCGAACTCGCCATTGCCTGCGCCTCGCACGAGGGCAGCGACATGCACGTCTTGACGGTGCAGGAGATGCAAAAGAAGATCGGCATCGAAGAGGGTCATCTTCAATGCGGCGTCCATCTGCCGTCCGAGGTGGAGGCGTTCAAATTCCACGTCAAGAACGATGGACAGCCCGCGCCAAACTGCAACAATTGTTCCGGCAAACATACCGCCATGCTGGCTTATGCCAGGATGCGCGGACTGCCGCTGGAAAATTACCTCGCCCTCGAACATCCCATCCAGCAGGACATTCTCGCCTCTTTCGCGGACCTGTGCCTGCTGACCGTTAAAGAGATCGAGCTCGGCGCCGACGGCTGTTCCGCGCCGAATTTTGCCGTTCCGCTATACAACGGCGCGCTCGGCATGGCGCGCCTGTGCGATCCACGCCAACTGACGGAAGCGCGCGCCGAGGCGTGTCACAAGATCGCCTCGGCGATGACTTCCCATCCCGAAATGGTGAGCGGATACGGCGAATTCGATTGTGAGTTGATGAAAGCGGGTGAAGGGAGGATCGTCTGCAAGCGCGGCGCGGAGGGATACCAGATCGTCGGTCTCATGCCCGGAGTTCTAAGTCCCGGTGCGCCGGGTGTTGGCATCGCATTCAAAGTGTCGGATGGCGACGCTTCGCGCATATCGCTCGATCTCGTTCACGTGAACCGCGTCCGCCCGGCAGTGACGCTCGAGATCCTGCGTCAGTTGGGAGTCATGTCATCGAAACAGGAGCAGGTTTTGGCTGGGTTCGGACCCGTGAAGCCCGTCCAGAATCACCGCGGCATCGTCACCGGTCAATCCCGTCCTGTGTTTGAACTATAGCGATTCCTAAGCGTCCCGAAGGCTTCCTGAAAAGACATGGCGGGGCAAAATGCAAGCCTTCGGGACGGTGAGTAACGATGCTAACTCAACAGCACTTCCAGCGTCTGGTTGTTTTCGGCGAGGCGGACGGAGAGCACGCGCCCGATCCATTGATGCAGGTGGAAGGCAAGTTCGGGATCGTCGCGCATCATTTTATTGTAGTTATCCAGTGACAATTTATACAACACGCTGGGTTTTGTAGCCGCGACGGTCGCGGTGCGCGATTGTTTGAGGAACAAGCCCATCTCGCCGACCATCGTCCCGCCGACCTGAAGCCCGAGGCGGATGAACTTCCCCTTCGAGATTTCGAGGCGCGTGGTCAGTTCCCCCGAATCGACAAAGTACATGGAGTCGGGCGGGTCGCCCTTGTTGATCACGATGTGATATTCCCCCACTTCCTGCCGTTCGAGGTACGTCATGTATTTGTCCACGTGATCGTCCGAGGGGAGCATCTGTTTCAGTTGGGCGCGCAGGGACCCGGCGCGGATGATCGTGGAGCCGCCCTCCTCAAGCAGTAATTTATCTTCGCACCATTCCATGCCGTAATCCATGTTCGGGGAAAAATGGATCCGATCTCCCTCTTCGTCCAGACCCGCCCGCTTGAATTTGATTTTTGATTCCTGGTCGAGATCGGTCAACACGATGTGGAACTGGTGCGCATCCGCAAGTTGTTTCAGGCGGACGAAACTGAACACGGCGGACGAATCCAGCGCGGTGACGTGCTGGAAATCGAGGATGAGAAAACGGAGCCTCTCGCGGTTTGTGTCCTTCAAGCGGTCGTTGATGCGTTTGACGAGGCTTTGCGAAGTGCCGAAGAAGACAAATCCGTGCAGGCGCAGGATCTCGATCTGCCCGCCCATGCGTTTGATGAGTTGACGATGCTCGAAGGGACGCTCAGTGCTGCTTCGATAGTTGACGCCTGTGAGCGAGTCCTTGACGATGTCAATGCGGCTGTAATTCACGACGAACAAAATGATGGAGATGGCGATGCCTGTTCCCACGCCTTCGAGAAAACCGACCGCCGCCACGACGACGAGGATCAACACGATGAGAAAATAATCCACGCGCGGCAACTGGAACCACGCGTCGTACAACCATTCCGTCAGGAAGGAGATTCCCAAAAAGAACAATACCCCGCCCGCCATCAAAGTCGGAATGAGCGACAACAGGGACGCGCCGAACAGCAATACGAAGCCGGTCACCGACGCGGCAATGACCGCCGCCCAGCGGCTGTGGATGTTCATGCGGAACGGGATGGATGAAAACCCCAGGTAATGATAACCAACAGAACTGCCCGCCAGCCCGCCGGCGACGTTCGCGAAGCCGGTCGCGATCAGTTCGCGGTTCAGGTCAATATCCCTTTTGGCGATCAGTTCCAGCGCGTTCGAATTCAACAGCATGGCAACGATGCCGATCAATGCCACCGCGGCGATGTTGCCCGCCTGGGCGGCGATCAGCGCCCAATCAACCTGGGCGAACAGGGACAAGTCCGTCGGCTTCCATAAACTTCCTTCCGGGAAAGGACCCAGAAGCCAGCCCGCCTGTTGGATTTCGGAAAAGGTCTGTCCGCCTGCCCACATCACTCCGTAGAAGATGATCACGGTCACAGTCAGCAGGATTGGGATGGTCAGGTAATGTTGGAAGCGGCGCGAACCGACGACCAGCGCGATCCCAAAGATCAAACTTGGAACCCAACGGATGAGATTTTCCCAGGCAAATAAGAGTTCAACGTTGGACAAGGCGGGTGAAAAACCAACCATTACCCCAAAGGCGCCCTGCGCAAGCAGAAAACCGGTCCCGGCAATGAATCCGCCAATGACCGGGTAGGGGATGAAACGGACGAAGCGCCCCAGTTTGAATCCGCCGATCAACATGAAGAACACACCGGATGCAATGGATGTGAGCATGACCGCCGCCGTCACGGTGATGAATTTCGTTTCGACGGATGCCGCCGGCATCTGCGCGAGAAGGATCACTGCCATCAGCCCCAGGATCGCGGCCGGACTGTCCTGCGGTCCACCCATCGTGCCGGGAATGGAACTTGTCAGCGCAATGATCAATTGAACGACAAAGCCCCCGAACAGGATCAACCCGATGCCTGTCCCTGCGAATGGAGCCAGTTCCCCGGAATAGATCAGGACCGCGAAGGAGATGACCGTCGGCAGGGCAATGGCTCCGATCACAATTCCCAGGCTGAGGGTGGGGAGGAGGCGTTGAACTTCGAGTTTCGGGGGAATTTTCCGCGGATCCATGGCGATTCCTCGTATCTA
>CAYQOF010000240.1:0-4908 GCA_964419035.1 uncultured Anaerolinea sp.
CGATTCATTTTCACGGATGCCCGCATCTCCAATGGAGGGTTCGAGCACGCGCAAGCATCCCTGTTTTGGAAAATAAAACACGATCGCCTGCGAGGTGCTGCCCTCGAACGCCTCCGTCCGATAGGAATATCGAACTCGTACATCCCTTTCAAGTGAGGGCAGTGTGGGACCGCCCAGGCGCACGTCCATGTAAAGCATCAGGTAGGGCAGATCTCCCCCGTCATACTCCGGCGCGTACATCCAGTTGATGGGCGCGGTGAAGGAATTGTCCGTCTCGTAGTCAATCGGCACGTATGAAGTTAACAACAACGTGCCGGGCTGAATGGCCGGCGCGCGCCAGGCGAATTGCCAGTAGACCTGCTGTTGTTTCGCCCAATCCCTGCGGAAGATGTTGGCATTGAAGAACTGTTGTCCGATGCCGAGCGCGATCAACAGGGCAAAGAGCACCTCTTTGAGGCGGTCTTTCGCGATGACCCGTTCGACCAGCCCAACGACAAATAGCGCGCCTCCCAGCATGATCGAAACCATGAAGCGATCGTTGCTGGATTGAAGCGTGAGCGGAAGCCCCGCCGCAAAGGACGGCACACGACCCAGCGCCATCCCCGCCAGACCGATGAGAAGCGCGGGAACCGCGAAACCCTTTGGGTCGCCGGCAGGCATGTCCAGTTTCGAAAGATAAAACAGCAGCAAGCCAAAAGACGCGACGATAAGAACCAGCGTCAACACGGAGGACGGCGCGGCGGCCGCCTGCGCAGTGAGAACCAATACCTGCCCCCAAACGTAGAAGCCCGCCTTCCAGATCACATCCCCCAACGCCGAAAGGATTTGAATTAAGGTCAGTGGATCTCCTGTCACCTCGACATCATAGGAAATGTATGTTCCAGACGCATAGAAATATGACAGCCATGCCGCGTTCGCCAGCCAGATGAGCAGATAAGGGAACCAGTGTTTCAGCGACCGAATCAATCTCTGCCGGAAGCCGCTCACATCCTCCGCAAGGATGACCCAGATGAACAGGAGGCGCAGCGGTTCGAGCCCGATGAAATACTCGGTGGGGAAGACGCCCCCGACCAGCAGCAGGAGCGCGTAGATGGTGTTGCGTATGCCATTGCGGCCTTCGGGAAGAGATTGCTTCGCCGCCTCGGTCTCGATTCGGTCGGGAAGAACGCTCGATCTGCTCGACCAGCGGCTCCTCGCAATGACGTTATTCTTGCGCAACGCGCGCGCGGTGAAGCCGAAGGAAAGCAGATAGAAGATGAGCGGGATCCATTCCTGGTTGATGTGCGTCAACGCCGCCCAATGCTGGCTGTAACCCGGAAAGACAAGGAACAGGAGCGAAGCGACCAGCGCCTGCCGCTTGAAGCGGGGAAAAATCTGGTTTAACGCGAACCAGGCTGAAAGTCCCGAAAGGAGGCGGATGACCAGCGCGAAGACCTGCCAATACAGCGGGACCGGCGGGATCAGGCTGGTCGTCACGAAGAAGATCGGTCCAAGAAACGGGCGAAGAGCCCGGAAGGCGGGGATGAATTCCGCCGGACCCAAAAATTTCGCGATCCATGCGAAGGGCCAGTCGTCCCAGTAAAAGCCTGTGAATGGCAGGAGCAATCCGTAAGCGAGGACAGTGATGAAAGCAAAAAGAAGCGGAATGGATCTTCGCGATTCCAGGAAACGCAGCATGGGGATATTCTACTTGTAAACCCGCGCATCGCTTCGACTGGGAGCACGTAAAGGTTGTGCGGACTGTTCGAAAGCCGGGAGACTTTCGATTCCGTTCCTGACATGTTGTACAATTCACTCCATTCATTTCATAGCGCGGCAAGCCGCAAACAGGCGAGTGTAAGGGAACCATCCACGAATGGGAACACGAATACAACGAATAAACGCCCCATTCGTGTATTCGTGAAAAATTCGTGGACGGTTGACCACCCCGCAGAATCTTCGCGGTTGGCGTAGTTTTTAGAGAGCAATACTATAAAGGTATCCGGTCATGAAGATAAAACGATTCACATTCGGGTTGCTGGTCCTGTCCCTGCTGGCGTGCAACGTCGTCACGCAGATGGCTGCGCCGCCGACGCCCACCCCCACATGGACGCCAACGCCAACGGCGACAGCGACCGCCTCCCCCACCCCGACGCCGACTCCGCTCATTCCCGCGTATATCCCGCCGCAGTGCGCGGCTGTGCCGCTTGCCACGGTCCCGCCGGAGGTCGTCTCGTTATCCACGCCGGAGTTTGGAACCAACCCGGAGATTTCGCAGGAACAGCAATCGCGCATCCTGAGGAGGATCGGGGAGATCGTGCGGGAGGCGTATGTGTACCCGGATTTCAACAGCAGGGACTGGAACGAGATCGAGGCGCGCTACCGCACAAAGATCGAGTCGGGACTGGACACGGATTCGTTCTACCGCGAAATGCAAGCCATGATCAACGAATTGGGCGACGAACATTCGGCTTTCGCCTCGCCGGTGGAGGTGGAACAGGCGGAGGCGGAGTTGAGAGGCGAAATCCGTTTTGTGGGCGTGGGCATCTATGGCTTGCCCGATTACGAGCGCGGGCGCATGCTCGTCATCTCCACGTTCCCCGGTTCGCCCGCCGAATATGCCGGCATACAGCCGCACGACAGCATCCTGCTCGTGGACAGCCTGCCCATCGAGGAGATCAGCGGGAACCGTATGCGCGGACCCGAATGTTCGGCGGTGATTCTCACCGTGCAATCGCCGGGCGAAGCGCCGCGCGACGCGATGCTGGTCCGTACGCCGATTGACGGGAACGTTCCGATCGACGCGCGCCTCGTCCCCACGACCAATGGCTCGAAGATCGGTTATCTCTTCATCCCCTCCTTCTTCGATGAGACCCTGCCGGGGCAGATCGAAGATGCGCTGAACGCGTTCGGTCAACTGGACGGATTGATCCTGGACGTGCGGTTGAACGGCGGGGGAAGCACGACGGTGGCGTACCCGATCCTCGAGTTGTTCGCGGATGGCAGGCTCGGGCAGTTCGTGAGCCGAAAATCGTCGAGACCGATGGAAATCAGGGCGAATCCGATCCAGAATTCGCAGACCGTGCCGCTCGTGATCCTGGTCGGCGAGGATACGGTCAGTTTTGGTGAGATCTTCGCCGGGGTGTTGAGGGATGCGGGCAGGGCAAGGATCGTCGGGGAAACCACACTCGGCAACGTGGAAGTCCTGCACGGATACGATCTCGAGGACGGTTCCGTGTTGTGGATCGCGTCGGAGACCTTCGTCTCGGCGTTCTCGAACGTGGATTGGGAGGAGACCGGCATCGTCCCTGATCTGTTTGCCTTCGCGGAATGGGATACGTTCACCTTCGAGACCGATCCCTCCATCGCCGCGGCGCTGGGGCTGCTGGGGCATAGATAGCGACACGTCATTGCGATCCCGCCTCGCGGGGGAAGCAATCTCCTGTTGAATGGGAGGGAGGGTGTGTTGAGGGCGCTCATTGGCGAAGAGGAGATTGCTTCATCGGGCTACGCTTCGTCTTCGCTCTGCATCCGCTCAGCGCGAACCCGCCTTGCAATGACATTAATTTCCTTTCATCCTCCTCTGTTACACTTCCCCGCATGTCGAAAAGAAACATCTTATTGACCGGCGCAGGTCTGTTGACTCTCGCAATACTGCTCTACCAGATCCCCGCCGTCAACAGCCGCGTGGCGTGGCGCTATGAGGTGGCGCGGACGTACGTCCGGAACGTACTGCGTCCCGTCGGCAACGTGCCGACCGCCATCCCCAACCCGATCAACACGCCAAGCCCCGCAACCTCGACGCCCCGCGTCACACCGACGGATCAAATCCTCGAGACGCCTGTTCCCGCCACGCCGACCCTATCGCCGCCTCCCGCGCAGGCGTTCCTCAACTCGCCGCCGTACGAAAAGCAGACCCCGAACAACTGCGGTCCCGCCGCGCTCTCGATGACCTTGAAGATGTTCGGCTGGAACGGCACGCAAAAGGACATCTCGGACGTGATCAAACCCGTCAACGGAGACCGCAACGTCAACCCCGAAGAGATGGCTTATTGGGTGCGCAACTTCGCGGGCTGGCTGAGAATCGAATTTCGCGTGGGCGGCGACCTCGATACGCTCAAACGTCTCATCGCGGCGCGCCATCCCGTCATCATCGAAGGCACCACCTCGCTCAACCCCGACGACACCGGCTGGCCCAACGACGATCTGTGGGCGGCGCATTACCTCCTGCTGACCGCCTACGACGACGCGACCCAAACCTTCACCGCGCAGGACCCGTATCGCGGACCGGATAAGCAGGTCTCGTACGAGCAACTCGAAGCGGAGTGGAAGCCGTTCAACTACGTGTACATGATCGTCTATCTTCCCCAGCAGGAGGAGGAGATCAAATCCCTGCTCGGCTCGGACTGGGACCGCGACCTGAATCGGCAAAAGGCATTAGCCATCGCTGAAGCCGCGACCGTGGACGACCCGTCTGACGCGTTCGCGTGGTTCAACCTCGGGAGCAATCTCGTATACTTCGCGCGTTACAACGAAGCCAACGCCGCCTACGACAAGGCACGCGAGATCGGCCTGCCTCAGCGCATGTTCCGTTATCAGTTCGGACCGTTCCTTGCCAACTTCCACGCGCAGCGCATTGACGACCTGCTGGCGTTGTCGGAATATGCGATCCAAAGAACCGAAATGTCCGAGGAGGCGTGGCTCTGGCACGGATGGGGGCTCTATCGCAAGGGCGACACAAACGGCGCGGTCAACGACTGGCGCAAGGCGCTCTCCGTCCGCCCGGGCTATGAGGACGCGTTGTACGCGCTCAACTTCGTCGGCGCAACGCCTTGATAAAAAAGGTGACTGTCACATTAGAATGTGACAGCCACCTTGCTCATCCGAGCGAACAACTATTTCCTGAACTGGCGGATCAACTTATCATAA
>CAYQOF010000241.1:0-4866 GCA_964419035.1 uncultured Anaerolinea sp.
CCTCGTCCACGCTTCGTTCGCGGACGGGACGCGTGATCATCCCTGCGTGACAGAACCTGCACCCGCGCGTGCATCCGCGCATGATCTCCACCGACACGCGGTTGTGGACGATGTCTATATTCGGGACGATGAACTTCGTCGGTGGGGGAGGCAGTTTCGCGACGATGCGCTTGGTGACGGTTTTGGGAATGTCGGGAATCGTCGGTTCGATGTGCGAGATCGTGCCATCGTCCATGTAGAAGGTTTCGTAGAATGATGGAACGTAGACACCGGGGATGCAGGCGAGAGCTTTCAAGAGTTCATTGCGAGACGCTGGTCGAGTAGGCGTGTTCTTTGCCGTATCGAGACCAGGCGTTGAAGCAGCCTCCTCGTTAGCCGGGAGATTGCTTCGTCGTCGCCTGGTCTCGATATGCCCCGAACTACACGGGGCCACTCGACCAACGGCTCCTCCTCGCAATGACATAATCGTGTTGATAATATCGTGTATCACCTCTTCCCCCTCGCCGATCACGAACGCGTCAATGAACGCATGCATGGGTTCGGGGTTCATGGTGGAGTGTCCGCCCGCGATGATGATGGGGTGGGTATCGTCCCGGTCCGCGGAACGCACGGGGATGCCGGCGAGGTCGAGGATGTTGAGCGTGTTGGTGTAGAGAGTCTCGTAGGGGAGGGTAAAGCCGATGAGGTCGAAGCAGGCTAAGGGTCGTTTTGATTCGAGCGCGTAGAGCGGAATCCCGCGTTCGCGCATCAGGGCTTCCATATCCAGCCAGGGCGCGTAGGCGCGTTCAGCAAGCGCGTCCTCCCTTTGATTGACCTGGTCGTAGAGGATCTTAAGTCCCACGTTGGAAACGCCGATGTCGTAAATGTCGGGAAAGACAAAGGCGACTTTGGTTTGAACGGAGTCCCAATCCTTTTGAATGCTGTTGAGTTCGCCGCCGACGTAACGACCGGGCTTCTGTACCTTTAAGAGAATTCGGTCGAGTTCATTTTCGATCTGTTCACTGGTAAGCATGGCGGGGATTATATCACCCGTTTTGCGGGAAGAATCCGCGTGCTGTCTGACATCATGGAGTGATGTTAAATGGGTACTTTGAACGATTTTTCCCTGCGCTGTCAACTCAACAAGGAGATCACTTTCAGCGTCAAGCCGACCGATCCCAACATTGCCTTCGTGGATTTCTACTATCGCATCCATGACCGCTCGAGCGGCGCGATCTTCGACTGGCAGAATGCCGGCAGGATGCTGCCCAACGCAGACGGCACTTTCTCCCTCGTCTTTTCGGGAGAGAAGGTGAAGGCGGACTTCCGAAAGCCGAACGCCTGGTTCGATTATCAGTTCGTCGGCACCAGCAGGTCGGGCGGCGTGGTCGGGCGCAGTGAAAAAATCGTTCAACAGGTGACATACACGTTCGATTGCCCGTAGTTGTTTTGAATCAATCAGGCGGACCTGCTCGCAGAGTCCGCCTTGTTGATTCGCGTACGGAATTCAGAACCCAAACTATTCGCGTTGATCCATTTCGGTCGGGTGAAGCGGGTAGTTTGGCGCCTGCCTGCGGAACTCGTAATTCTCCATCACCGCTTCGATGATTTCCTTCTGTCTGTCGTTTACGGTCTTGAATTCCAGACCAATGTTGAAATAATCCGGGCTGAGGTCTTCGTGGCTCCTGATGACCCGCGCGGGGAGGAACAGGCTGGTTTCGGTAATGCCCGGCAGTTCGGGGAGTTCGATGGAAATGGTCAGTTCCTCGTCCTCCGGCATAGGCTGGCTGCCGATGACCATCGCGCCGAGCAGGTTAAGGTCTCCGAGATAGCCGATCAGTTTGCCGGTAGCCTGGTCGTATACCTGTGAATATGCCATCAAGTCCTTGCGTGGTTGTTTGCGTCGTTCCTGCATTGCTGCCTCCGATCCAAGTGTACATGAATTACCCGCCGCAATCAATTGCATTGGTGTCTTAAAATCCGCGCGGGTTCGTTGCAACTGTGGTTAAATCGTTTCATGCGCTGGATCTATCTTTCCCCTCATCTTGACGACGCCGCCCTCTCTGCCGGAGGGCTGATCTACGAACAAACGCAGGCAGGCATTCCGGTCGAAATCTGGACGTTCATGTGCGGGTATTCGACTGAGGGTGAGTATTCCCCGTTCGCCCAACTGCTTCACGCACAATGGGGATTTTCTTCCGCGGAGGAGGCTGTCCGCGAGCGGCGCAAGGAGGATCTGAACGCGGCGAACCTCCTCGGCGCGCAAGCCGTGCACTTCGATTTTCTGGATTGCATCTACCGGCGCGGAAGGAACGGTGAATGGCTGTATTCGGATATTTCATACCCGCCTCACCCAGACGACGCGGATCTCCCCTCCCGAATTGCGGAGGCGATCTCTTCCCGCCTCACGCGGGACGATGTGTTGGTCTGCCAGTTATCGGTAGGTTCCCACGTGGACCACGTCCTCGTGCGGCAGGGGGCGGAATTGCTCGGGATGTCCCTGATCTACGATATTGACATCCCCTACCTGTTCTACAAGCCTGAGGAACTCGCGCCGAAATCGGCTGGGATGAAGGAAGCCGTCCATTCGGTCACAGAGGCAGGCTTGGAGCGTTGGCAGGAGGCGGTCCTGGCGTACACATCCCAGCTTGCCGTGCTTGGAGATTCGTTCAATACGACTGAAAAAGCGCGGGAATCCATCCGGTCCTACTGGGCGGAGCGGAGCGGGATCCGCATGTTGCAATTTGGATAGGTTGGGCGAAAATGTCTTGTACTGACTCTCAAACCGTGATATATTAAGCCTGCCTGACGGAAAGAAATCGGGCCACGCCACTTGCATCTCTGGGAAGAGATGCAATATTTTCATAGCAGGAACGAAAGATGCCGAACAATTTTTTGACCAAAGAAGGATATCAAAAACTTCAGGATGAACTGGTTTACCTGCGCACTGCCAAGCGTCAGGAGGTTGCCAACCGCCTGCATGAGGCCATGGAGGGCGGGGAACTGATCGAAAACGCCGAATACGAAGCCGCCAAGAATGAGCAGGCTTTCGTGGAGGGGCGCATTCAGGAACTGGAGATTCTCCTTGCGACGGCGAAGATCATTGACGATAACGGCAAGAAGAAAGGCGACACCGTTCAATTGGGATCCACCGTGACCATCAAGGAGGGGAACCATGATCCCGAGACGTATACCATCGTCGGCGCGGCGGAAGCCAACCCGCGCGGAGGCAAGATCTCGCATGAGTCGCCGATCGGGAAGGCGATCCTCAATCACAAGGCCGGCGATTCTGTAAAAGTGGAAACGCCCAGCGGCACGTATAATGTTAAAATCCTGAAGATCGGTTAGTCACAGGAGCGAACTGCTTTGCCCCGCGCCTGTGTGCGCGGGGTTTTTATTTCGCGTTTTTCGTCCTCTTCGCAATGACGATGAAGGAACAATCACTATGGCTGAATACAACTCACTCGAAAAAATCCGCCTGCAAAAATTGGAGGAACTCCGCGCCGAGGGGGTCGAACCCTACCCGACGCGTGCGTATCGCACGCACTTGAGCGCGGACGCGATCGCGGAGTTCGAAGCCGCCGAGCCGGAAGGCAGGGAGGTCAAGGCGACGCTTGCGGGACGCATCCGCGCCGCGCGCGCCATGGGCAAGGTCTCCTTTGCGCACATCGAGGATGGGGCGGGAAAGGTTCAATTGTTTTTCCGTGCCAATGAATTGGGCAAGGAACGCGTGGACTTCTTCAACAGGATGTTCGACATCGGCGATTTCATCCAGGCTGATGGCGTAATGTTCCGCACCAAATCCGGCGAAGTGACGCTTCACGTCCACGACTTCAAACTGCTTGCCAAATCCATCAATCCGCTCCCTGCCGCGAAGGATGAGACGCTCGAAAACGGCGCCGTCGTCCGGCATGCCGTGTTGGAGGACCCGGAGCTGCGCGCCCGGCAGCGGTATGCCGACCTGGCGGTGAATCCCGAAGTGCGCGAGACCTTCCGCAAACGCGCCGCCATCGTCAAGGCATTGCGCGATTTTCTCAATGATCATGGTTTTCTCGAAGTTGAAACCCCAATCCTGCAGCCGCTGTATGGGGGCGCGGCGGCGCGCCCATTTGTGACTTACCATAATGAGCTCGAACGGGAAATGTATTTGCGCATTTCGTTCGAGTTGTATCTCAAAAGATTACTCGTCGGCAATCTCGAAAAGGTCTACGAGATCGGGCGCGACTTCCGCAACGAGGGTGTGTCGTTCAAGCACAATCCCGAATTCACGCAACTCGAATTCTATTGGGCGTATGCGGACTATTTGCAGGTGATGGAATTGACCGAGCAAATGGTCTCGTACACGGCGCAGCAGGTACTGGGTACGCATAAGATCACCTACAAAGGCAGCGAAATTGACCTGGCGCCGCCGTGGAAACGGCTCGAAATGCGCGAGGGGATCAGGGAGATCAGCGGTATTGACATTGCCGAACATCCCACCGCCGAATCCCTGCTCGCCGCGATCAAAGCGAAGCATCCGAACAAAGCCCCCGATCCGCACGCCACGCGCGGCAAATTGATAGACTTCCTGCTATCCGAATTCCTCGAGCCGACGCTCATCCAGCCGACGTTCCTGTATAACTACCCACGCGACATCTCTCCGCTGGCGAAGTCCATCCCCGGCGATCCATTGACCGTCGAACGCTTCGAGGTCTACACGGCAGGTTTCGAATTGTGCAATGCCTTCACCGAGTTGAACGATCCGCTCGACCAGGAACAGCGTTTCATCGAAATGGGACGCGATTACGCCGCCGACGACGCGGAGAAACATCCGATGGACGAGGATTACCTGCGCGCCATGCGCTACGGCATGCCTCCCAATGGCGGCTTCGGCATGGGCGTGGACCG
>CAYQOF010000242.1:0-4856 GCA_964419035.1 uncultured Anaerolinea sp.
ATACTCAGTCAAAACATCCAGATAAAAACACGAGCGGCAATTCATGCCGACCGCGTTACGATCAGGTCCGATCCATTCCATATCCCATTTTTCCGGGTAGTGCATCTCCATCTCGGAAGAATCTTGCGTTTCATTCTGCCTCCTCTCCCATAATCCCATTATAATCCCCAGTATGTCCGATCTTTTCGACCACGCCCTGCAGGAACGTATGAAACAGGAGGCGCCGCTCGCCGCGCGCATGCGTCCGCGCACGCTGGAGGAATTCGTCGGGCAGGACCATATCATCGGCGAGGGGAAATTATTACGCCGCGCCATCCAAGCGGATCGCCTGTTCTCCTCCATCATTTTGTGGGGACCGCCCGGCACAGGCAAGACCACGCTTGCGCAGGTCATCGCGAACACGACCAAGAGTCACTTCGTCACCATTTCCGCCATCCTCGCGGGGAAAGCGGATCTGCGCGCCATCATCGAAGAAGCCCTCGAGCGCCGCCGCCTGCACAACATCCGCACCATCCTCTTCGTGGACGAAGTCCACCGCTGGAACAAGGCACAGCAGGACGCGCTCCTGCCGCACGTCGAGGCGGGAGTCGTCACCCTCATCGGTGCGACGACCGAGAATCCGTATTTCGAAGTCATCAAGGCGTTGATCTCGCGCTCACGAGTTTTCCAGTTGAGGAATTTGAACCAGGAGGAGACCGGCATCCTGATTGACCGCGCCCTCACGGACAGGGAACGCGGCTACGGGAACAAACGCATCCTCCTTGACCCCGACGCCCGTTCCCATTTGATCGAAGTCGCCTCCGGCGACGCGCGCAACGCGCTCAACGCCATCGAACTCGCTGTCGAATCGACGCCGCCCGATAAGGATGGCATCATCCGCGTCACGCTCGATGTCGCGCAGGAATCGATTCAACGCCGCGCGGTGCTCTACGACAAGGACGGCGACGCGCACTACGACACCATCTCCGCGTTTATCAAATCCGTGCGCGGCAGCGACCCGGACGCCGCGCTCTATTGGCTCGCCAAGATGATCTACGCAGGCGAGGACCCGCGCTTCATCATCCGAAGATTGATCATCCTTGCGGGAGAGGATATCGGTCTGGCTGACCCCATGGGACTCGTGGTTGCCTCTTCCGCCGCCCAGGCATTCGATTACATCGGCTTGCCCGAAGGCATCTACCCTATCGTCGAAGCGACGCTGTACCTTGCCACCGCGCCCAAGTCCAACAGCGCGGGAGCGTACTTCAAGGCGATGAAAAAGATCGAGGACGAGGGACAAATCTCCGTGCCGCGCCACCTCATGGACGGCAACCGCGACGCCGCCGCGCTGGGACATGGCAGGGAATACGTTTATCCGCACGAGTTCGAGGGACATTTCATCCCGCAACAATATTTGCCGAAAAGATTGCTTGGCACTTATTTTTACTCCCCGTCACAGGAGGGATACGAAGCGCAGGTAGCCGCCCGCCTCGACATGTGGCGCGAAGCGCAGAGGAAAGCGCTGGGAATCACAAAGGTGGAAAACATGCCCGCCATGAGCGAGGAGCAGATCCAAGAGATGAAGCGGAAGATAAAATAATGCCTTTATTGCTGCTCATCCGTCATGGCGAAAATGATTACGTCAAGTCCGGCAAGATGGCGGGAAGAATTCCGGGCGTTCACCTGAATGAACGGGGACGGAAACAGGCTCAGGCTTTGGCGGAAGCGTTGAAGGATGTCCCGCTCAAGGCGATCTATTCCAGTCCGCTCGAGCGCGCGATGGGGACCGCAATTCCCATTGCAGAAGCCAAGAAACTGGACATCATCCAGGAACCCGACCTGATGGACACGGACATCGGCAAATGGCAGGGAAGATCGTGGCGAGTCTTGAGGCTGACAAAGGTCTGGAAGATCGTTCAATATGCCCCCTCCCGTTTTCGTTTCCCTGAGGGTGAGTCGTTCGCCGAGGCGCAGACGCGTTATGTTAACGCGCTCGAACGCATTGTGAAGAAATACAACAAGCCAAAGGATATTGTCGCTGTGGTTTTCCATGCCGACCCCATCAAACTGGCGGTGTCGCATTATCTTGGATTGCCGCTCGATCATTTCCAGCGCCTGGGTTGCGAGACCGGTTCGATGACCGCCCTGCACGTCAGCGATTCGAGCGCAAATCTGATGAAGTTGAATGAGCGCCCGCCGTTCGATTTTCTGCCAACGAATCGAAAGACGTGATGACCTCCCATCCTGGTCATCATGGCAGAACTTATGGCTTATAAAACCTGGACACCCATCGAGCGTCCAGGTTTGTTTTCTACTTGTTGAAATTCGGGTTCATAGCCGGACGATTTCTGATAAAAATCAGCCGCGGCTTCCACGTCACTCGTACTTGAGCGCAAGCACGGGGATCATCGTCGCGGCGCGCAGGGCGGGATACAACCCCGAAATCATCCCGATGAGTGTGGAAAAGATCAGCGAAAAAACCAGCAGCCAGACCGGCGTAAAAACAGCAACGCTCGGCGGCGCGCCTCCCTGCTGACCTGCCTGACCCGCCAGATAGACGATGGCAATAACGTTGATCATCTGCCCCGCCAGCCAGCCAAAGAGAATCCCGCCAAGACCGCCCAGAAACCCGATGCCGGCCGCTTCGCCCAAAAAGATTCCCAGCACATCGCGGTTCGTCGCGCCGACCGCCTTCATCAAGCCGATCTCGCGCGTCCGCTCGAGGATGGACATTGTCATGGTATTCGCGATGCCGATGGCGGCGACCAAAAGCGCGATGGCGCCAACGCCGCCAAAGATGACTTGCAGGATCGTGTAAAAATTATTGATGCCCTGGACGTAATCCTGCGGAGTATATGCCTGGAAACCCATCTCCGTGATCTGGTCTGCGATCTCCACCGCATTCCGAGGATCCGCCACCTTGACGATCACCTGGTTGTAACCGTTCTTGTTGTAATTGATCTTGACGCCGTTCGCCCACTCGTTCATCGCCTTGACCTCATCCAGGCTCATGAAAATGGTCCAATCGGCGTCGCTGCCTTTGCGGGCGAGAACCCCTGTAACCCGCAGGCTGAGGTTCTTGCGAATCTCGTTTCCCTCGGCATCCCATTTGATCAACGTGATCTGCAACTGCTGATCGTACAAATCAGGCGGAGTCGGAGTCTCCTGCCCGGGACGAATGCGCGGATCGTAAAAGTTCGAGGGAATCATCGAGCCGATGATCAACCCGCCGCGCTTCAATTCCGTGGAGCCCTGCACGGTTTCAAGCCCCAAATCCTTCAAGTCGTTTGTCCCGACGCCGCGAATCCCCGCGCCGCCCTCGAGACGCCGGAACTTCATGATCATGGACATGTAGAAGAAATCCTGAGGAATGACCGTCTCCACGCCGGGGATGGCGCGGAAATCATCCAATGCGGAATTGGTCAACAGGCGCTGCTGCGATGGCTGACCGCCTCCGCCGCCTCCACCCCCGCCAGGTCCCGACATGACGACCATGCCCTCACCATAATTTGGGTAGACCTGAATCTGCGAAAGATCGCCGATGCCGTACAACTGCTCGTTGGCATTCCTCTGCAGCCCGATCGCAAGCGAGACGAGGATCACCACCGCCGCAGTGCCGATCACCACGCCGATGGCGGTGAGCGCCACGCGCGCTTTGCGGCGGCTCAGATTCCCAAAGATCAAACGGATCAGGTCGAGAATTTTCATCGCTATCCTTTCCCGCCTCCCGGCGCGGGCATGGGTACCGGCAATGGTTGTTCCTCGTTGGGCGGAATTCCCTCCGTGCCGCCGTCCGAAGGCGGGGCGCTATCCAAACCGAACAAACCCCGGATAAACCTCCAGATCTTTTGCCAGATGTTTTCCTGACTTGACGGAGGAAAACCTTCCCCGCCGCCGTTGCCGCCATTGGATGGATCAATCGGCGGACCGACAAACCCTTCCATCACTTCGACTTCCAGTGTGCGGGTGAGGGTGCGCGGTTTGTTGAAGTCGTCGGTGTAATCAATGGTAAAGATCAATTCAACGGGACCGGACTGTTCCGCGATCAACATCGAATCCAGCGTGAAGTAACCGCCCGCCTCAAGCGACCCGACAAGGCTGGTCCCGTTTTCTACGGACCCGTTCGCCGCTGTGACCTTCAGGTTGCCCAGCACAGCCGCGCGTTTGCCAAGATTGACGATCTGGATCGGCAATGCGCCCGGCTGACCCACGAAGAACGGATCGGGCGGACGATAGAAACTAATATCCACATTCGGCAGGCTGTAGACCAAAAGGGTGATCACCTGTTCATCGTTGACGACATCGTTTTTGGCATCCAAATACGAAAACGTGATCTTCATCGGATACGCGCCGGGATTGGTGGACACATTGACGATCAGTCTCTGGCTCGCCTGCACCGAGCCGCCCGCATCCAGATCGCCAAGCGATTGCACGTTCGAGGCATCCACCGGGGCAAAGTTGGTGAACTCGCCGCTCCCGCCGGAGACTCCGCCTGGACCCGGAGTCCCGCCGGGGTTGGATCCGCTCGAACCGCCGCCCACGATCATGGTCACTCGTTGAGCGCGCGCATTGCCCACGTTTTGAACATTCAACGCAAGTTTGAAATGCTCGCCGGGTTGCAGAGGATCAATATCGGTATCATATCCTATGATGACCAACTGCGACGTTTTGACGCTGGTCGGTGTGGCGGTGCGGGCTGGCGCTCCGCTGCCTCCACCGGTCACCGCGCCGCTGGCGGAAATGGAAAGCGCGAATTTATCGGTATAGGAGACGCCCTGATCGTCATAATATGTGAGGGCTAAATCCACCACGATGATCTTCTGCCCGGTGATCTGGGCGGTGACAATGAAATCCTGACGGATGTCCACTTCGTCATC
>CAYQOF010000243.1:0-4849 GCA_964419035.1 uncultured Anaerolinea sp.
TTATTGATGCAGGATTACACCTGCGTAACCACCCGCAACCCGGACAGTGTGACCTGCACGCCGGTCAAGTAATTCCCATCTGATAAAAATCGGGTTCCGCAAGGAACCCAATTTTTTTACCCCAAATTTTTCTTCATCGAGAATTTCAAAGCGGTCTTGTAGACCGCGCTCAATTTGTCGCCAAACGCTTTGGCTTCGGGGTTGCCCTGACTTGCTGCTTCGTCCATCTGCGCCACCAGACCGATCAACGCCTGCATGAACTGGTCGTTGATCAACTCTTCGTTGTCCTTCAGCATTTTTTCGAGAGCCGCATCGTCCGGCGCATCCAGCAGTTGCTCGATGAAAGCCACCTCCGGCGGCGTCGAGACTTCGCGCAAGACCTCCACCATCTTCTGTAGTTTGCCCATCCGTTCGTAATCGTTCTTTTCGGATGCCTGCCTCAACATCTGGTTGACGATGTCCACGGCATCCTGCGAAAAGCCATCCAGGTTGTCGCGCACGGCTTTTACGATGTCGTTTTGCGCCAGCAGGGATTCGACGAATTCCTGAGCCTGCTTGTAACGCGCCTCGAGTTGCTTGTCCATTTCATTGGTGAAATCCAGCAGTTTCTCGCGGATGGACTCGAGTCTTGTTTTCTCCTCACTTGCAGCCCTGTCTATTCTTTCGGTGAGCATTTGGAAGAACTGGTAGTCCATTCCGCCGCGCGCCAGCGAGACGTACGCTTTCAATCGCGCGTCGCTCGGAGACTCAAGGACGATTTCCAGCAATTTCTCGCGCGTCAGACTACGCCCCGCCTCCTGCAGGGACTTTGTGGCTGCCTCCAGTTCCCCGACGGATTCCTTCAGCTGACGTCCGAACTCGGTCTCCTCGAGGAGTTGATTTTGCAGGTCGAGCATGGCGCGCGCCGCCTGTTCCTGTCCGCCTGCCGCGGCGCTTTGCGCGAGGCGGCTGAACAGGGCAAAGAACTGTTCGTCGAAAAGTTTGATATTCTGCCTGATGATCTCACTGCGCACATCCTTCGAACTGGCTTGCAGAAGCCGCTCGACGATCTGGACTCGGTCCTGTTGTTCCTTGAGCATCTCCGGCGTGATGCCGTCCCTGCCGAGGATGGTCTTGATCATTGACTCATATGTGAGGTTCGGGGCCGGGTTCAACAAATATCCCTTGCGTTTCTCGGGCGGCAGGCTGTCCGTCACCTTCTTGATGAGCGGACCCAGGATCCTCTCCTGTTCGTTCAGCGGCACGCCCAGTTCGGGCGGGAAGAAAGTGAGGAGCAGTTCCTTGTCGTTGTCGTGATAGACGATGGGAGTTGCGAGGCGTCCCTGATATCCGCAATATGGACAGCGCGCGGTGTTCGATATTCCGCCCAGCAGTCTCTGTTTGGCTTGTGGATCCTTCGTCACGTCAAAAAGTTGTTCGATGTTCGCCGCGATCATCCGGCGGCAATTGGGACAGGTAATCTGTGTTTGTGGCATCTTTTGATTTCCGATTTTAGATTTTAGATTTCAGATCGATCTCCAGTCCCTAATTCTCTCCATCGCGAAGATAAAGACTATGAGACTGGGGACTATGGGGCCATGTGACTAATCCAGCAATTCCTCCAGCCGATCAATATAATTTTCCATGACGGCGAAGGTTTCCTCCACAGTCTTGGGGGAGGTCAGGTCTATGCCCGCCTTATTCAATACGTTCAGGGAGTACTCCGAGGAACCCGATTTGAGGAAGCCGAGGTAATCCTGCGCGGCGTTCGGTTCGCCGCGCAGGATGCGCCCCGCTGCGGCGTGCGCGCCGGAGATTCCCGTCGCATACGCGTAGACGTAATAATCCATGAAAAGGTGACTGAACGTGGACCACGTCATGCCGGCGCGTTCGCGATCCAGGTCGAAGCCGGGACCAAATCCCTCGGCGAACAGATCAGCCATCAGTTCGATCAATGAATCGGGGGTGAGCGGTTCGCCGCGTTCGGCGCGCTGATGCGTCTCCAGTTCGAAGCGCGCCAGCGTCGGCATCTGGAAGAAATAACGGAAGAAATTCCCGCCCACGGCTTCCTCGATCAGCGCAGCCTGAAAGTTCCTGTCCTTGACAGAATTCAATAAATGACCGCGCATCATTGCCTGGTGGAAATTGGATGCTACTTCCGCCACGAACAGCGAATACTCCGTGTAGACGAACGGCTGGTGCTTCCACGTAAGATATGAGTGCATGGAGTGACCGAGTTCATGCGCGAGCGTGCTCATACTGCCCACTTCGTCGGTGTAACTCATCATGATGAAGGGATGGGTGCCCTGCGTGCCCCAGGAAAACGCGCCCTCCGCCTTGCCCTGGTTCGGGTAAATGTCCACCCAGCGCTCTTTGAGACAGCCCCTGCGGATGGTTTCGACGTATTCCCTGCCCATCGGCGCGAGACTTTCGCAGATCAACTCCACGCCCCTGTCGAATGGCACTTTCACCTTCCTTTTCGTGATGGGCGCCCACATGTCATAATACGCGAGTTTCTTCAAGCCCAGCGCCCTGCGCCTGATCTCGAAATAACGATGCCAGACCGGCAGGTTCTTCTTGAATGTATTGATCAGGTTATGAAAGACCTCCGACGGGATGTTGAGATCGAAGAGCGAGGCGGACAACGTGGACTCGTGTTTTCGCGCGCGCATGAAAAACACGTTTGCCTTGATCGAATGCGCAAGGTTGCTGGTAAGCGTGTTCTTGTGTTCCACGTACTTGTCCATGTAGGTTTCGTATGCAGCGCGGCGCACTTTGCGATCCGGGCTGTGCAGGAGTTTGTGGTACGTTCCCTGCGTGAGATCGAGCGTTTTTCCCTTGCTGTCCTTCACTGGCTTGAATTTGAAATCCGCATTCGTGAGCATGCTCGTCGAGTTCGAATGTCCATCCAGCGGGTCGCTCACCAGACCCAGAACCTCCTCCACCTCCGCAGAGCGCACGTGCGCCTGCCTGCGAAAGAGGTCATCGAAACTGTGTTTGTAGACCGCCAGTTTTTCGTTCCGGCTCATCCATTCATCGAGTCTGTCTTTTCCGATCCCCAGAATTTCCGGGCGCACGAACGAAACAGCGGATAGTATCTGACTGTACACTCCCTGCGCCTTACTGCGCATCCCTGCCGCTTGCTGGTTCGTTGTATCCACCGCGTAGGAGAACCCGGCGTAGATGAAAACCTTCTGCATCCGCGAGAGCAGGGTTTCAACAGCCTTCAGCGCTTCAAGCAAAACCTCCGCGCTTTCGGCAATACGCCCCTGGTAATGTTTGACTGTGGGAATGTCGGCGACGATTTGTTTTAACTCCTTTTCCCATGCCGCAATGGATGGGAAGGCACTTTCCGCGTTCCACGTGAATTTTTTATCCATCCTGCTGCGCGGGGGGACTGCATTTGCCATTATTGGTTCCGTCCTTTTGAGATTGATGTACGCTTCGGACTCACGAAGAGTTGATTCCGCTTTATCTGATTTTACCACCCCGATGACGCGAGTGCGTCGCACATAACTTTGATGGGAGACCTCCCAACTGCCGCTTCGTTCTTCTTTGCAGGTTTATATGCTCAATGGCGCGACGCACCCTCAACGCGGCAGGGAGAAACAAATGCGGGCGCCGGAGTCAGGCTTCGGGTCCGCCCAGATCCGTCCACTATGCGCTTCGATGATGGCGCGTGCGAGATAAAGTCCCAGCCCGGCGCCTTTTGTCTGTTTGACGGCATTCGTCGAGCGATAGAAACGGTCGAAGATATGCGGCAGATCCTTGGCTTCGATGCCCGGACCCTGATCTGAAACACAGACAATGACCTGTTCGGGCCGCGCCTGTCCACTGATCTTGATTTCGCCTTCCGATGCATACTTGAGCGCGTTGGAAACGAGATTGACGATCACCTGCTCGAGGCGCGTTTCATCCGCGAGAATGACAGGGAACTTTTCAGGGAAATCTGTTGTAATGGTGTGTTTGCGGGTCTGGGTTGACAGCCGTTCTGCAACCCGCTTTGCAAGGCTGGGAAGCGAAACGTCTGCGCGATTGAGGGTCAGACCGCCTGCCTGTAATCGTGAGGCATCCAGCAGGTCATCCACCATTTTACTCAGGCGGTCCGCCTCCTCTTCGATGACTGCCAGCGAATCGCTGATCGCGGATTTATCCCATTTGGCATCGTCCCGCCGCAGGGTGGATGCGTAGCCTTTGATCAGCGCGACGGGCGTGCGCAGTTCGTGACTCACGATCGAGATGAACGTTGACTTGATTTCATCCGCCGTGCGGAAGTGCGTAATGTCGCGCACGGTCACAATGATGTTGCGCAGTTTGCCCTCATTCGAAAGCAGGGGCGCGTAGGTCACGCCGACCGGGAGGGGAGGCGGAAGGGATCGTTCCAAATCGCCCTCGACGTAGAGGGTTGCATTCGGCGTGAGGGGCCAGCCACCGGATTCCGCATCGCTCAGGGTTGTGCCTTGCGGATATCTCACCCAGCGGATTACATCGTCGTGGTTTCTCCCGACCACCTGATTGCGGGTCGTGCTGAATAGTTTCTCGAACGCAAGGTTGCATCTTTCGATGGTGTGATCTGCATTGAGAATCAGGATGCCGTCTGCGGCTGAATCGAGGAGGGCATCGAGTCGTTGCTTCTCGTAGGATACCTGTCCGTAGAGCCGCGCATTGAAGACGGCAATGGCGGCTTGATCTGCGAACGATTGGAGCAGGACGCGGTCGTTGGGTGTGAAGAGATCGGGATAATTGCGGAAGATGAAGATGACGCCAATCACCTGTCCATGGGCGGCGAGGGGCAGGGCTGTGCCATTGAGGAGTCCCATGCTGGCGGTGTAGGTCAGTTCCTTCAACATGCGGTTGAGTTCGCGCACGT
>CAYQOF010000244.1:0-4774 GCA_964419035.1 uncultured Anaerolinea sp.
CGCCATCCTCTCCTCGATCCTCAAACCGTCGTGCCGATTGACGTTGACCCCAAGCCCGGCACGCGCGCCATCGTCATCACCGGACCGAACACGGGCGGAAAAACGGTTTCGCTCAAAACCGTCGGCTTGCTCGCCCTCATGGCGCAAAGCGGATTGCACATCCCCGCGCAGAGCGGCTCGGAATTGCCCTGTTTCCACGCGGTCTATGCAGACATCGGCGATGAGCAATCCATCGAACAATCGCTCAGCACATTCAGCGGCCACATCACGAACATCATCCGCATCCTCAAGCAGATTGACCAACGTTCACTTGTCATTCTCGATGAATTGGGCGCTGGCACCGACCCGCAGGAGGGCGCGGCGTTGGCGCGCGCCATTCTCGGTCACCTGCTCGAAGCGGGTTGTATGACCCTCATCGCCACGCATTACCCTGAATTAAAAACGTTTGCCCACTCCACTGAAGGAGTCGTCAACGCCTCACTTGAATTCGACATCCAGACCCTGCGCCCGACGTATCACCTAACCATTGGACTCCCCGGACGTTCGAACGCGCTCCTCATCGCCCAGCGACTCGGTCTTCCCCAGCCGATCATTGATTCCGCCAAAGGAGAGATCAGCCCCGACGACCTGCGCGCCGACAAACTGCTCGACGACATCCGCAAGGAACGCAACCGCACCTCGCGCGAACGCGAAAAATTGGAAAAAGCCCGCGCCAGGCTCGAAACGCAAACGAAGGAACTCGAAAAGCGACTGGAAAAGATCGAGGACGAACGCCGCGAAGTACTGGCAAAAGCCCGCGCAGAAGGCGAACTGGAAGTTGCGATTCTCAAGAGGAATATCGAGTCACTGAAATCTCAACTCAAAAAAGCAAGGCAGCCGTTGGAAGCAATCAAGTCTATTGAAGAGAAACTTGAAGTGATCGAGGAAAAAGTCGAAAGACCGATTGAAAGAAAACCCGACCAGTCTCCAGTCTCTAATCTCCAATCTCTAAAATTGGGCGAGCGCGTCACCGTCAGCACGCTGAATGCCGAGGGTGTGGTGACAGCCCTGGGTGAGTCCGATGCGGAGGTGCAGATCGGGAGTCTGCGCGTGAGGGCGAGGACGGTTGATTTACGGAGAAAGTCGGGCAACGAGTCAAAAGTCGAAAGTCAAAAGTCAGGCGACCTTCGACCCTTCGACACGGCTCAGGGCAAGCCTGCGACCTTTGACCCGGCAAAATCCCCCGGGCTCGAACTCAATCTGCGCGGCAAACTGGTGGATGAAGGGCTGGATGAACTGGAACGATATTTGGAGCGCGCTTATTCGGCAGGCTTGCTGTTCGTGCGGATCGTGCACGGCAAAGGGACAGGCAAAATGCGCGAGGCTGTGCGCAGCGCGTTGAAATCCAGCCCGTATGTCGCGTCGTTCGAGGAACCGAAGGACAACGAGGGCGGCGCAGGGGTGACCGTTGCGAAGTTGGCGAAATAACGGATTCTGCCATATATCGTCACGATCAAAATACCCTGCCTCTTAAAGTGCGAGAACCGCGGACGCCGACCGCGGTTCTCTTGCGAAAGGAGGAGAAGAGAAATCACCTTACTGCCCCTAATTTATCATAATGGACTCAACCTTGCTTGACGTGAAACCTACGATTACCCTACGATTGTCAGTCAATTTGCAGGGTTGCAAGACAGGGTTCAAATGCCTGCTCCGACCAAAAGAGTGATTATCGCCGTACAAAAAGCGCGGTATAATAGAACAAATTTTCCATTTATTGCCACTCAGAGGAGAATATGTCCACGTACGCGATAGAAACGCAAGATCTCGGACGCGTCTACAAGATACGCGGCAACAGGAAGGAAAAGAAGGTCCGCAAGGAACTGGTCGCCCTCGAAGGCGTTAACCTGACTGTGGAACGCGGCGAATTGTTCGGACTGCTCGGACCGAATGGCGCGGGCAAGACCACCCTGATCAAGATCCTCACCACGCTTCTCGCCCCGACCTCGGGCTGGGCGCGCGTTGCCTCCCACGACGTGATCCAACATCCGGGCATGATCCGACCGCTCATCAACATGGTCTCTGGCGGAGAGTCATCGGGCTACGGTCTGCTGACCGTGCGCGAGAACCTGTGGATGTTCTCGCAGTTCTACGGCATGCCTTCGAAGGAAGCCAACCAGCGTATCGTTGACCTGCTCAAGATGGTCGGGCTGGAGGATCGCCTGCACACGAAATCGTCCGACCTCTCGACCGGTCTGCGGCAGAAGATGAACATCGTGCGCGGATTCCTGACCGACCCCGAAGTGCTCTTCCTCGACGAGCCCACCCTCGGCTTGGACGTCGGCGCGGCACGCGATGTCCGCAGGCTGATCCGCGGCTGGTTGGATACTCCCCCTCGCCCTGAGGGAGCCCCCTTCGGGGATGATAAGGGCAAGGGTGAGGGTCGCCGCACGCTGTTGTTGACCACGCATTACATGGTCGAAGCCGAGGAATTGTGCGACCGCGTGGCGATCATCAACAAGGGACGCGTGCTCGCCTGCGACACGCCCGCCAACCTGAAGCGCAACCTGCAGCGCGACGCCATCTTCGAGATCGAGATCAGCGGTAGGGACGGGGTTACCCCATCCCTACACGGGTTGACTCCGCAAATGTTGCAGGACCAGCCTGAAGTCCGGAAAGCCGCGCTGACCGAGATCGAAGGCGGCGCGAAACTGGAGTTGATCCTGGTGGAGGAGTCCGCGCTGGCGAGCGTCATCAACATCCTGACGCAGAAGGAGGTCAAGGTGAGACGCCTGACCAAGCGCGAGCCGACGCTCGAGGACGTGTTCATGGACCTGGTCGGGCAAAAAATGGAGGATGTGGAGAAGGAGGAGGCGCCCCATGCAGTCTGATTCTTTGCTGGCGCTTCACGCCTCGCAAAAAGTGACCGGCTGGAAGTTGTTCATCAAAACGATCATCGCGCGCGCCTATCCACGCGTGATCGGGCAGCAGCGCGAAAAATCCTGGATCTTCTTCGACATCTTCCTGCCGATGCTGGCGGTCTCGGCGTATGTGTTCGTGTACCGCGCCATCGGCGCACCCGAGGAATACGTCGGCTTTGTTGTGGTGGGCGGCGCGATGACGTCGTTCTGGATGAATGTGCTGTGGAGCATGTCCAGCCAGTTGTATTGGGAGAAGGAGCAGGGCAACCTGGCGCTGTACATCATCGCGCCGAACTCGATGATGGCGATCCTGCTCGGCATGGCGGTCGGCGGATTGTTCGCCACCGCGCTGCGCGCGACTGCGATCATCATCGTCGGTTCGTTGATGTTCAACGTGACGTACTCAATTTCAAGTTTCACGCAGTTGCTGCTCGTCTTCCTGCTCGCGATGACCGCGTTGTACGGCATGGGGATGATGAGCGCGTCGCTGTTCCTTTTACTCAGCCGCGAAGCCTGGCACATCTCAAACCTGATGCAGGAGCCGATCTATCTGGTCTCAGGTTTTTACTTCCCGATCAAATCGTTCAACTTCTGGGTCGCTGCCGCGGCTTCGTTCATCCCGCTCACCCTCGGGCTGGACGCGATGCGGCAACTGGTCTTCTCCTCGGGCGCTTTGCTCGGCTTCCTGAGCGTGGAGGTCGAGATCGTCGTGCTGATCGTTCTGTGCGTTTTGTTCCTCACAGGAGCCAAGTTCCTGCTCGATTACATGGAAAGGCTGGCGATACGTGAGGGAAGGCTGACGGAGAGCAGAAGGTGACCCTCATCCCCAGCCCTTCTCCCAAAGGGAGAAGGGAGCAAATCCCCTCTCCTTTCGGGAGAGGGTTAGGGTGAGGGCATTTGCATGGAGACTTTATGAATCGTTCCGAAACATCACGTTCCTTCAGCATGGCAACCTGGCTGGGATGGCAGGTCGAGTCGAACTGGACCGATCCCTTTCTGTTTGCCATTTACGTCATCATCAAACCGCTGGCGGGCGCCGCCATCCTCGTCGTCATGTACAGCATCATCACAGGCGGAGATTACGAGTCCCCGCTCTTCCCCTACATCTACCTCGGCAACGCCTTCTACATCTACGTCGGCGCGGTCATGGCGGGAGTCTCATGGGCGGTCATTGACGACCGCGAGCATTACAAAACGCTCAAGTACATGTATATTGCCCCCATCAACATCCCGTTCTACTGGCTGGGACGCGGCGTCTCGCGCTTCCTCATCGGGACGGTGGCGGTCATCATCACGCTGGGAGCGGGCGCCCTGTTCCTTCACCTTCCCCTCGACCTGACGCGGGTGGACTGGGGATTGTTCCTCGTCTCGCTCGTCATCGGCGTGACCATGCTCGCCATGATGGGGCTGATCCTCGCCAGCATCACGCTCATGGTGGCGCATCATTTCTTCCTGATCGGCGAGGCGGTGGCGGGCGCGCTCTATCTCTTCAGCGGCGCAATCTTTCCGCTCGAAGTCCTGCCCGCCTGGCTGCGTCCCGTCGGGTACGCCATGCCCATCACTTACTGGCTCGAACTCATGCGCCGCTCGCTCATCGGCGAGATCGCGGAAGCCTTCCCCACAATGGCGCAGTACACCAACCTGCAACTCCTCGGCATCCTGCTCGCGCTGACAGTGATCTTCGCGATCATTTCGGTCTTCACCTTCCGCTGGTGCGATCACCGCGCCCGCGAACTTGGTCTCATTGACCGCGTGACGAATTATTGACATACGAGGGTGCGTCGCACTTTCGTTGCCGGGTTGAGTCCGCAAAGCGGATTCGCCCGATGAATTGGATCAATCCACCCGTGTGGTGCGTCGCACTCGTGAAACAAGAC
>CAYQOF010000245.1:0-4767 GCA_964419035.1 uncultured Anaerolinea sp.
ATCATGGTCGTTGACCATTTCGGCTTCCAAGCACCAGGATTGTCCTGCGTTCTTGAAATTGCCAATCAACTCCTTCTTTTTGCCATCCAAACTGACAATCGGCCAGCCCAGGCTCAGAAACAACCGCTTCTGTGTCTCGATCTATTCAAATTGCGTGTTGCGATCAGGATGTTGTGAACCAGCCCGACGCTTGACATTTGCCTTGAGCGAGTATTTCAAGTCTTTCAGCAAACGTCCAACCGTTTTGGGGCAAACCGCATGCCCTTGATCCTTCAGTTTCTCGCTCAGATGCTGCAAACTGCTCCGCACCCATTTCTCGGCATTCATGGGCTTGCCGGCGGTCTCGGGTTCCACCATTTTTTCCAAAGCGCCGACTATCGCCCGGTCTTTTTTTCAACCCGTGGACGCCCTCCGCCGCTGAGGCGGATTTGGGTAGTTGGGCGCTCGGCTAAACCTTGCGCCACTTCTTGTTGTCCACGTTGGATGGTTTTCTCATCCATGCCAGTAATCAGTGACAGCAAGCGCACGCCCCCATGACCTACACGGTTTGCTTCTACTGCCACATACCACCGGCGTTGTTGTTCATCCAAACGGCTCAACACCAAATTCATCTGTTGATGGAACTGCTTGTTGGGATGCTCTGCCTGTTGAGTGCAATCCGCACACTGGCAAACATGAACCTCTGAGATTGGCATCACGTATCCTTTGACGAACGGTTTTTGCTGGTCAATTTTACGCACTTTTGGACTTTCGATTTCAAAAAACGGAAGTTGTTTTTACATGAGTCCTTATCCTCGCTGACGAGATGATGTACCACAAGACTGCTCACGACCACGTCAAATGAATTATCAGGATAGGGCAGATCGTAAGCAAGACCGTAATCCCATTGAATATCCAGGTGCGCCTGCCCGGCCTTGGTCCTGGCAATGGCAAGCACTTCTTCATCGCCGTCCATGCCGACGATCTGCGCCTCAGGCGCGTACTGTTTAAGCATGATCGTGAGTGTGCCTGTTCCACAGCCAAGATCCAGCGCGCGTTGATTGGGTTGGAGTCCCATACGTTCGATCAGGCGGCGTTTGAAGGTCTCTTCGCGCATTCCCCATTTGAGCAGGGGATCATACAACGGCGTAAGCCAGCGGAAACTCAGGGCGGGGATGTAGCGCGCTTTTGCAGGTCTGTCATTGTTTTGCATGTTATATGTCATACCTCCAAAAATTTTCTGAGCGCATCTCGGAGCATTGATACAGTAGGGTATCCTTTCAAGCCTTGAGGTGTATGGTAGATCCGGCAACTCAGCGAATAACTTTCGCGCTCTTCGGGCCAAAGGTCCTGTCCTTCGATGCGGAAGGAGGGTGAGCCAAGGAATTTCAACCGGCCGGCATCGGCATTGTTCATCACCTTGACCAGTTCAACGATCCCTTCGATCCCTTCCTCCCGCAATGCTGTCTCAAGGTTCTTCAAACCGTTCTGCCAGGACGGACAGTCATCAATATGGAACACTTCTATTTTCATCGTATCATCCATTACAAACAAAGCCTTCAGGCGGAACCTTCGTTTTTTCCAACTGGAACCAAGCGCGGCAGGAAGGCGGGTGTTTGATCAGCGTATTTTGTATATGCCTCTCCAAACTCTGCCAGAGACTCGCGCTCTTCCTTCTGTGACAGGCGAACATACATCCATACGAGCAGAGGGAACATAAGCAGGGTGACCAGGGTGGGCCACTGAAGCAGGAAGCCCAGCATGATGATGATGAAACCGGCATATTGCGGATGTCGCAAACGTGCGTAAGGTCCATCCGAGGCAACTTGATGATCGCGCTGGGCTTGATACAACACTTTCCACGCCGATCCAATCAAAATGAAACCGCCTGCAATCAGCCCTTCACTCAGCCAGTGAAGCCAGGTGAAGTGCGGATTGCCTTTCCAACCGAGGAGCGTCTCCCATAGATGCCCGGTATCGTGCGAAAACAGGTCAATCCCCGGATACCGCTTGAGCAGCCAGCCAGATAGCAGGTAGATGGTGAGCGGAAAGCCATACATCTCGGTGAACAGCGCCACCAAAAAGGCTGAGAACGCTCCGAAGGAACGCCAGTCACGCGCGGTACGCGGTTTATAGAAGCTGAGCGCAAAGATCACAAAGATGGCTATGTTGATGATGACCAGCGGCCAAAGGCCGTAGGCGGGAATATCTGTATTCGTGGTCATTTTTCCTCCTTTGCCTGCGGCCGTTCATCATGTGTTCGATTGTTATCTTCTTCTCGGAGCAGGAAAAGGAACAAGAGTACGGATAGGAGCAACAGCGCGTAAGGCAGTATGCCAAAAACATGCGCGGTATGTTCGGTGATCAAAAAGAAAGCGGCAATGGCGAGAAAGGCAATCAAGACCAACCCCGTTCTCGACCGCAGCCATTTGCTGAGGTTAAATTTTTGTGAAGCGCTCATAATCAGCTCCCTAACTTATTCTGCCAGCGCGTTGCAACCGGGGTAGGTGCCGGTCGCAACGCGCGTGTGACATTACGGGCTGTAGGCTCTCAAGGGTTCGTGCAGATCGAGAAGCCTTGGTGGTGACCAGGGTTGTGCTCGCCGCCAAGCACGCCTTCCTGAGCGTGATGAACGACGTGCTGGGCAAAATCCTGGCCGTTGATCTTGCCATCCCCATTCACATCCTGGCAGAGGTGTTGTTGGGGATCCTCATGGGCCAGGGCCGGCGTAACGGCTACCAAAGAAATCACTATCACGAGTAGGAAGATCATCAATTTTCTCATCAGCGGGTCTCCTTCATTTTTTCTGTTATAGAAGATTTTGACACCTGACTTGGGCAGCCTACCGAAGTACCCTCGTGCCCAGATCAAGGCCCCGTTGCTTGTGCGGCCAGCACAGCGCCGCAATACGGGCAGGTTTTCCAATCGGTTTCTACAGGGCGTTCGCAGTTCCAGCAGGCAGCGGGTTGGGGCTGTCCCGGCTTTTCACGGAACAGCGCATAGAGCAATGATCCGACCATCCCCACAAACGCTAGAATCATCACCAGCCCGACCGCGCCCGTGTAGCCGCCGAAGATACCGCGGTTGGCAGGTGCGCCCATCATGGTCGCGTGATCGCCGGACATGTCCGCTCCGCCTATCATCTCCGTGTGATCGCCGCTTTCCAGCAGGACAGCAACCAGCCAGCGTTTCTTGAACAGCTCCGGCGCTTTGAGGTTGAGTCCGATTTTGCGGTGGACGATGTCGGACAGCGCGCCCATAGGACAGACTGCGCACCACACGCGGCCAATAACCAGATAACTGATCGCCAGCAGGGGCCACCACACCACCCAGCTCATCACCGTAGCGAAGTTGAGGCGCGGGTCGCGCGGGCCGAAGAAGGCGGCATAGGTGAGGGCGATGAGAAAGCCTATCATCGTCCATCGTCCCACCCAGGGGAAGAGGGGGTGCTTGAGTAAGCGTTTGCCGTAACGCTCAAACGCTCCCATTAGTCCGGGACGCGGCGGGGTCGGGCCAACCTTGAGCGGCCCGGCGGCCAATGTTTCAAGCAGGATGATGGATCGAGAATTGTCCTTCGATGGATTGCTCATGGCGGTTCCTATGCTGCGTAGTTTGGGATTGCTACTACACCTTGCGGGTTTGAGATTCAGCAGCCCAACGCTTTCCCTGCTTCGATCTCCATACCGCAAACGGGATCTTTGACTTTCATGGCTGTGCCTCCTGAACCTTTCTGTTCCTAAAATAAATGATCATGCTCACTGAGCATGTGAAGACTTGCTGGCTTGCCCTGCCACTGCCCACTTGCCTAATTGATACCATTTCTCCACGTGTAGTCCAACAGCCTCGAGTTCTGCTCGAAACTGGTTGCCATAGAATTGGGTGGCTTGCGGGTGGTCGAACAAAAGCCGTGCGGGCCAGGTGGAGATGAGTCCTTTGAGCAAGTCTTCAAAGTAGAACGTGCCGCCCGGCTTGAGGACGCGTGCGATTTCTTTCAGCGCTTTCTGCCAGCGGGGAATGTGATGGATGACGCCATAATCTACGACGGCATCAAAACTGGCGTCAGGCGCATCAATCGCCTCGGCATCGCCGACGAAAACGCGGGCACAGTTTCCATATTTGGTCAGGCGTTTTTGTGCAAGAGCAATCATCTTCGGATCGAGATCGAATCCCGTAACGTGTTCCGCGCCGAGTGAAAGCACGATTTCAACTCCCACACCGCGTCCGCAGCCGACTTCCAGCACGCGTTTCCCGATCAGCGAGCCGCGGGGCCCGATCAGGCGCGGTGTCTCGATCCACCGTTGGGAGGCAGCGCGAAGCGGGTTGTTGACCAGGGCAAATTCAAGCAGGTTGAGTTTCATGAACAAACTCCGGCATCGTCAGAACTTCTGCATCGGGTTTTGCCGCACTGCTTGGCAGGGATGGATCCTGACGGCGCACTTCCGCTGCCGCAATTCTGGCCGCTTGCACCAAATCCTTCTGCGTGATGCGTCCTGAAACCAACAGGATGCGGAGGGTGAGAGACAGTATTTTGACTTGCTTGCCGGTATGCAGGCTTGCCATGGTTTCAACTCGCCTTACCTGCCGAGTTTTATTCGACAATCAACTTGCCGCGCAGCATACCCATCTGGCATTGAAATTCAAATTCGCCGGTTTTATCGGGCATGAATTCAACCGGGACGGTTTCGCCTTCAGGCAATTTGGCGCTCTTGTTGAAGTCGGGGATCATCACCATTTCGGAGCAGGACGCCGATTCGGCGCGGACGAAGTTGAGCCGCACCGGTTTGCCCT
>CAYQOF010000246.1:0-2376 GCA_964419035.1 uncultured Anaerolinea sp.
CCGCTTCGTAGTCTGGCGGGCGTGGGTGTAGCGTTCAAATTAGCCGAAGCGCTTCTGAATTCTGAATTCAGAACTCAGAATTCAGAAGGTCGAATACAAAGCACAGATCTTCTTGATTTGACAGCGCTGGGCTTAATTGCCGATGTCGCCCTCCTTCAAGGCGAAACCCGCGCGCTCGCGCAAAGAGGAATTCCCGCGTTACGCAACACGAAACGCCTCGGCTTGAAGGTCATGGCAGAGTTGGCAGGCACAAATCTCGAAACGCTGACCGAGGAGACCATCGGCTTCACCTTCGCGCCGCGCTTAAATGCATTGGGTCGTTTGAGCGATGCAAACCCCGCAGTCGAATTACTCATTACCGATAACCCGGCAAGAGCCCGCGTGCTTGCCGCGCAGATCGAGGGACTCAACGCGCAAAGACGATTACTGACGAGTCAAGTCACCGAAGCGGCGGAGATGCAGTTGCGCGGGAACCCAAAATTGTTGAGTGAACCCGCCATTGTGCTGGCGCATCCCAACTGGTCCCCCGGCGTGGTCGGCATCGTCGCCAACCGCCTCGTTGACCGCTATCATAAGCCGGTGATCCTTCTCACCGAATCCGAGGATGGGATTTTGCGCGGGTCGGCGCGTTCGGTGGAGGGATTGCACATCACCGAAGCCATTTCGTCGCAGAAGGCTTTGCTGTTGAATTTCGGCGGTCATCCCATGGCGGCGGGACTCTCGCTTCAAAAGGATGACCTTCCCGCGTTCCGCAAGGGACTTGGCAAAGCCATCGAAAAACAACTGGGCGGGATCGTCCTCGAAGAACCAACACTTCATATTGACGCCTGGCTGGAGTTGAACGAGATCAACCTCGAACTGGCAGAGGCGCTGGAAGCGCTCGCCCCGTTCGGCGCAGGAAATCCGCCGCTGACGTTTGCCACGCGGAACGTGAAGATCAAGTCCATTGCGGAGATCGGCAAGGCAAAGGAGCATCTGCGTTTGAATGTGGAGGACGAAGAGGGGAACGTGCAGAGCATCCTGTGGTGGAACGGGGAAAAGGACGAATTGTCTGCGAACGAAAGCAGGGTGGATATTGCCTACTCGATGCGCGCCACTACGTTCCGGGGGGAGAAGCAGGTCTCATTGCAGTTCGAGGAATTCAGGCTGGTGGAAGAGAAGCCAATCGAAGTGCCGGCTCCAAGATTGGAGATTAGAGACTGGAGATTGGAGTCAGCCAGTTTGCTGGCGAAGTTGCAGAAGCAGGCTCCTGGAATCCAAATTTGGGCGGAGGGAATGGACAAGGCAAAAGGAAAGAGCCGCTTTGAACTGCGCCAGGCGGATGATTTCGCGATTTGGACGACTCCCCCGTCGCCGGCCGATCTGCGTGCCGCGCTGGAGGTTGTGAATCCCAAAAGGGTTTATGTGTTCGGCGTTTCACCCGCCCCCGAAAGGGCGGATGAATTTTTGGCGCGGCTGGCGGGCATGGCGAAATACGCGATCAACAACAGGGATGGGAAGGTTTCGGTCAAGGAGTTGGCGTCCGCGCTGGCGCAACGCGAGGGCGCGGTGCGGGTCGGTTTGGAATGGCTGGCGGCTGGGGGTCACGCGGCAGTTTCGGGGGAGGATGACGCGTTGCTTTTGTCCAGGGGAAACGGCGAGGCGGATCAATACCTCCAAAAGGAATTGTACATCGCAGTGAAGGGAATCCTGGAGGAGACCGCCGCGTACCGCGCCCATTTCGCCCGGGCGGATGTCCACAATCTGTTTTCGAAATGACGTTATTGGCTGGTGGTCGCGGTGGGTGTGGCGGTGCCCGGTAATTCCGGCACGATCACATAATCGAGGTTGACGGAGCCGCCGCTCAAGTGGCTGATCGTGACAACGTGCGTGCCATTCGCCAGTTGCGGAGAGACCCACTCGCTGTTTCCAGCTGAACTGTCTGTCTGCGACAGATCGAACTGTTCGCCGTTGATATTGATCCTTATCGTCCCCAGGCTTATGCCGGATTGATAGAACAGGCGCACTTCCCGGCCGATGAACCGGAAGGTCACTGAATTTCCCACCCTGCTCGAAACGTGCAGCGTGCGTTGAAATGCGCCGCTCACGTTGTTCTGGCTGATCCAGTCGCCGCTGTAGGTGAGGCGGTAGTCCATATCGTCGAAGGTGCCGGCATTGAATGGAGGCGTGGAAGCGGAGGTCGGCGTGCGGGTTGGAGTGTTCACGACCGCGCGGGTCGCAGTGAGGGTAAGCGTCGTGGGCGGCGGAAACGTGAGCAGCCCAACCGGGGTCATTGTGCGGGTGGGGATGTTGCCGATCGGGCGCGGTGTAAACGTATTTGTCAGCGCGCCCGCCAATCTCGTGGAAGTTGGCGCGGGGGTTCCCAGGTCAGAAGGA
>CAYQOF010000246.1:2476-4762 GCA_964419035.1 uncultured Anaerolinea sp.
TCTTCCGGCTCGAGCGTGGAGATGCCCGGCTCGGTCCCCAGGAACAGGAATTTGAACGGCGTTGCCGTATCCGGCGGAGGGACGGTTGACCGCGAAGTGTTGATCTGATTGATGAACAGAATCAGGCAGATCCCAAACAGGGATAATATGCCAACCCCCAATGGAAGGAGAAGAGTTCGATCTATCGGGGCGCGGTCTTCAGGTTGGGTCATGGCTTCGATACCAATCCTATTTTACCCCGATAAAACAAAGGACGCGCCCGCAACCGGGGTTCATCCTGCATATCGCGGTTGCCGCTCTTTTCGCGCCAGGCAAAACCTGACTTTGAGAAGCCATGCCGCGCATTCGATTGAGATTGTGAACCCAGCCAAATGCGCTTATCATCGGAGCGAAAGGACACCATGGCATATGAATCACATCATCCCCAAACCCGTTTCGATGACACGCTCGGCAGGAAGTTTCACGATCTCAAATCAAACCAGGGTTCTGACCGCGGCAAACAGGGAAATCGTTGCAGTCGGTGAATTTCTGGCGCAACATCTTCAGCAGACGACGGGCTTGCAAATTCCTGTCGAAACCGCGGACGAGAGCCAAAGCGCGGGAAACATCCGCCTCGTCTTAAACGGCGGCGCAGGTTTGGGCGGGGAAGGATACGAGTTGTCCATCGCAACGGATTCGGTCCATCTGCGCGCGCATTGCCCGGCGGGATTGTTCTACGGAATCCAAACCCTCCGTCAACTCATCCAAACGCCTCACGCGGACGAGACCAGCCTGCCCGCCGTTTCGATACGGGATACGCCCCGATTCATCTGGCGCGGCGCGATGCTCGATGTGGCGCGTCACTTCTTCAACGTGGAGGATGTGAAACGCTATATTGACCTGATCTCGCATTACAAGATGAACCGCCTGCACCTGCACCTCACCGACGATCAGGGCTGGCGCATCGAGATCAAATCGTGGAGCAAATTGACCGGGATCGGCGGGAGCACGCAGGTCAACGGAGGCGGCGGAGGTTTTTACACACAGGAACAGTACAAGGAGATTGTGGACTACGCGCGCCAGCGTTATGTGATGATCGTGCCCGAGATAGACACGCCCGGTCACACCAACGCCGCGCTGGCATCGTATCCGGAATTGAACTGCGGCGAGAAAGCGCCCGCGCTCTTCGAAGGCATGGAGGTCGGGTTCAGTTCCCTGTGCATCCACAAGGAAATCACCTATAAATTCCTCGACGATGTGATCCGCGAACTCGCCGCGCTCACGCCGGGTCCGTACATCCACATCGGCGGGGACGAGGCAAGGTCAACGCCCGAAGCGGATTACAGGTTGTTCATCCAACGAATGCAGGAGATCGTTTTCTCGCACAACAAAATCCCCATCGGCTGGGCGGAGATCGGCGAAGCGGAACTGGACTCCCGCGCCATCGCGCAACACTGGCAGGGCGCGGCATACCAGGAGGCGAAGAGACAGGGATGCAAAATCATCCTATCCCCCGCCAACAAGACGTACCTGGACATGAAGTACGACGCGTCCACGCCGCTGGGTTTGGACTGGGCCGGTCACATCAGCGTGAAAGACTCTTACGATTGGGAGCCGGGGAATTACATGCACGGACTGGAGGAAAGCGACATTCTGGGAATCGAATCCCCGCTCTGGACCGAAACCATCCTCACGATGAAGGATATCGAATACATGGCGTTTCCGCGCGTCGCCGGGCTTGCCGAACTCGCCTGGTCGCCAAAAGGTCGAAGTTGGGATGAATATAAAAAACGCCTCGCCGCGCACGGAAAACACATGGACGCGCTGGGCATCCACTTCTTCAAATCGCCGGATGTGGAGTGGGAATAAAGCGAACGTCCCGAAGGTTCTGAACCTTCGGGACGTTTTCTATTTTACAGCCCTATCAGTGATCTCCAGCGCATTGTCGAGAATATCAAATCCCTCCTTCAATTGTTCCTCGGTAATGGTCAGCGGCGGGATGATCAACACGGTATGCCAATGCGTGTACAGGAACAAGCCGTTGTCGAGGCAATATTTCCTCAACGCGGTCATCTCCGGCGACGAACCGTTCCACGGCGCCATCGGCTCTTTCGTCTTGCGGTCTTTGACCAATTCGATGATTCCAAACAACCCAATCGAGCGGACATCCCCCACAGAGGGATGTGCCTCGCCCAGATCGGACAGCATCCGCTTCAAAACGGGACCCATGCCTGCCGCGCCCTCGACGACCTTGTCCTCCCTCATGGCTTGGATGTTCGCCACCGCCGCCGCCAGCGAGACCGGGTG
>CAYQOF010000247.1:0-4758 GCA_964419035.1 uncultured Anaerolinea sp.
CTGGCGGAAGACTGCGTCGCAGAAACTTTTGTGCGCTTCCTCAGATCCATGCAGGAGCGGCGCGGTCCGCGCGATCACTTGCAGGCGTATTTATATCGCATCGCGCACAACCTGATCGTGGACCTGTACCGCAACCGCGACCAGACCGTCGAGTTGAGCGATGCCCTTCGGAGCGAAGCAGACGTCCCTGAGGAGGAAGCGGCGAAACACATCCGCCAGAAAGAGATCCGCAAGGCGATCCGCAATCTGACCCCCGATCAGCAGAAGGTCATCTCGCTCAAATATCTCGAGGAATGGAGCAACGAGGAAGTTGCGCGTGCCCTGAGGAAACCTGTTGGAGCGGTCAAGTCCATTCAGCATCGCGCGCTCAGGAGTTTGCAAAAACTGCTTGAAGAAAAGAGTTGACGATGAAAGATCAACACGAACTTGAAGCCATGGTCCAGGCGCGGCTCGATGAGATCAAGCCGTTTCCCCCGCGCGACCCGCAGGCTGCACGCCGCGCCCGCGCCCAGTTTATGAATGAAGCAGTATCTGCAAACACCGATCCGGGTGGACCGAACTCCACGCCGGGCGGACCCAACACCGATCCCGGTGGCAACAATAACGACTCGGGGTCAGGCTCCGGCGCCGGAGGCAGTGGTAACGATAACGGAGGGAATGGGAACGGTTCCGGCGGCAGCGACTCGGGCGGCTCTGGAGGAAGCGGCCCCGGCAGCGGTTCCGGCGGCGGATCGGGCGGCAACAAGCCGTAATGGGAATGCGGTACGACAACTCTCCGTCAATTGGCGGGGAGTTTGCTTTACCATCGAACGGCAAAAAAAACAGAGTTACCTCACGGCAACTCTGTTCGGTTCGCAAAACTGTAGTCGGCAAGCCGACAGGCTGAGTCTTACGAGAGGGGCATCACGTTGGCGGCTTGCAGACCTTTGGGACCTTCCTCGACGGAAAACTCCACTTTCTGTTCGGCCTCCAACTTGCGGTATCCATCGCTCTGAATGGCGCTGAAGTGGACGAACACATCCTCGCCGTTTTCGCTTCTTTCCGACACTGGCCTTGAAATCACAAGAGGGTGGTTGGGAGGAGTTCCTGGAAGTCGTTGGCGATTGGGATACCCCAACTGTAATCGAAACTCATGGACTTTTCTACTCTTGCTACTTTAGGTAGCAACTTGGGTTATATTAATAGGTGGTATAATACCACATATGACCAGTCGGCACGACCTCGATCCACAAAGCCCGGTACCCCTCTACGTGCAACTCAAAAACGTGCTGCTGAAGCTCATCCGCGGCGGGATTCTGAAACCGCACGAGCGCCTGCCGTCCGAGCGCGATCTGGGAGAAGAGTACGGCATCAGTCGCGTGACCGCCCGCCAGGCCCTCCAGGTCCTGATCCGCGAGGGGCTGCTCTACACCCGCGTCGGCAAGGGAACCTATGTCGGCGATATCCGCCTCGAACAGGACCGCAGCCTGACCGGCTTTAGCCAGGAGATCACCCAGCGCGGCCTCAAGCCATCCAGCATTGTGTTGGATGCCTCGGTCATCCCGGCTTCCGCCAAAATCGCCGCCGCGCTGTCCATCAACCAGAATAGCAGAGTTATCCGCCTCTCGCGCCTACGCCTGGCGAACAACCAGATCATCGCCCTCGAAGTAGTCCACATCCCGCAGGCGCTCTGCCCAAACCTGCTCGACCACGACTTTTCCAAGGAATCGCTCTACACAGTGTTGCGTAAAGACTACGGCTTCCATTTGGTGACGGCGGAACAAACTGTGGAATCTGCCTTGGCGGACAACCACGAACTGAAGATCCTGCAACTGAAATCGCCGGCCGCCGTACTGCGCATGAAAAGGATTACGAAGACCGAGCAAGGGATGGTGGTTGAGTACACCGAATCCGTTTACCGCGGAGACCGCTACAAGCTGATCACCACCCTGCAGGTGTTGGCTGAATAAATACCGTATCCCGGGAGGTTACCGATGACTTTAAAAATTATCACTGTGTGCGGGGTAGGGATGGGCAGCAGTTTGCTGTTGCGCATGTATACCGAGGACGTCCTGAAAGAACTCGGGATCGAAGCAAGGGTCGAAGCATCCGACGCCACCCAAGCCAAAGGCGCCCGGGCGGACCTGATCCTGACCTCGCCGCCCCTGGTCGAGCACTGTTCCGGCGGGACTGCGGTTGTGAAAGCGATCAAAAGCTTTGTCAATAAATCTGAAATTCGATCTGTCTTACAGGAATTCATCAATGAGCGGGAAAAATGATTGAACCTGGCGATAGGAGAGGAGGTGCTACGGAAATATCATGCTGTTGCGGGTGGCGATCTGCGGTTTACGCTAATCGCTCAAATTCTAATTCAAGCGAATGGAGGATGCGATGGATTTTCTGTTGAGTCTCACCAAGTTTATCGCTGACAACATCTTCAGCCAGCCGTCCCTGCTGGTTGGTCTGATCGCGATGATCGGTCTGATTGCCCAGCGCAAGGCCTTCAGCGATGTTGTCACCGGCACGCTGAAAACAACTGTCGGCTTCTTGATCATGGTCAAGGGCGCTGACATTGTAGTTGATGCCCTGCTCAAGTTCACGCCCATCTTGCAAGCCGCTTTCAAGATGGAGAAAAGCCTGTTCGACGCATTCGGGGGCGCCGGCCTGGGTACCCTGATAGGCAACCACGGCAGTACGGCCGCGCTGATCATGACCTTCGGTTTCCTGCTGCATGTTATCCTGGCACGCTTCACCAAGGTCAAATACATCTACCTGACCGGCCACCTGATGTTCTGGATCTCGCTGGTCTTGGTCGCAGTCATGCTGGAGGTCTCTCCCACCGCTTCGACCACTGCGATCGTGGTGACCGGTTCAGTCATCGCAGGCATATACTGGACCCTGCAGCCGGCGTTGACCCAGCCCTTTATGCGCAAGATCACTGGCGGCGACGAGCTGGCTCTCGGGCACACATCCGCTTCATCGGCCTGGCTTTCAGGCTTGCTGGGCAAATATGTCGGCAAACCGGAAAACAGCTCTGAAAACCTGAAACTGCCCGCCTATGTGAACTTCTTCCGGGATGTCACCGTCGCGACTGCCGTCGTGATCAGCGTGGTCGTCGTCATCGCGGCGCTCTTCGCCGGACCAGCCCGCGTAGATTCGGGCGCTCTGAACTATATCGTCTTCTCGCTGTTGCAGGGCCTGACCTTCGCGGTCGGCATCGCCGTCTTGCTGACTGGCGTGCGTATGGTCCTGGGCGAGATCGTCCCCGCCTTCCGCGGTATTGCCATGAAGATCGTCCCGGGTGCCAAACCCGCCCTCGATTGCCCGATCGTCTTCGACTATGCTCCCACCTCGGTGCTGGTCGGCTTCGTTTCGGCCTTCGTCGTCTTCATGGTCTGCATGGTCATTTTCGGTGCTATCGGCTGGGCCGTCATTGTCCCGCCCATGATCATGCTATTCTTCCCCGGCGGAACCTGCGGCGTATTCGGCAATGTCACCGGCGGCCTGCGTGGAGCCATCCTCGGCGGCGTGATCCTGGGCCTGTTCCTGGCCTTCGGCCAGGCGATCACTGCCCCAATGCTTAGCACCACCGCGCCGGAGCTGGCACAGCTGGCGGATCCGGACTGGTACCTGATTATCTGGATCTTCAAGCCGCTACTTTCCTTTATCTTGCCACTCTTCGGTTAACAACCGGGTGAGGCATCACTGAGGCAGTCGTGCAGGCGGTAACCTTGCATGGCTGCCGTTCTGTTAGTCTGGAGATCTACTGGGATGAACCAATGACTGAGATTCCTCTCATTCATACGTATTTTAACGAGGCAATATCGATCCTCAAAAGTGTGCTTCGCGATGAATCGCAAAGCATGGAACGCGCGGCCGCAATTATCACTGAAAGCCTGTCCGAGGGCGGGGTTCTGCATGTCTTTGGGGCCGGTCACGGACACCTGTTTGCCGAGGAACTGGCCTATCGGGCTGGTGGGCTGGTGCCGATCAACCCGATCATCGACTACGGCTACACACTCATGGGCGGTAGTGCCTCGCGTAGCACGAGGCTGGAACGGCTGGAAGGCTACTCCCGCATCATTCTGGAGAATTACGAATTCCGCCGGGGCGAAGTCATCCTGATTGTTTCCCAGTCCGGGATTAACCCGGGGCCGGTGGAGGCCGCACTGGCCGCGCACGAAAAAGGTCTGCAGGTAGCGGCTGTCACCTCGCTCGGTCAATCCAGGAATCTGCCCAGCCGTCACTCCAGCGGGCTGTGCCTGTTCGAGATCGCCGACGTGGTCATAAATAACCATGTCCCCACCGGAGATGCGCTGGTTGAGTTGCAGGCCGGGTTCCCCAAAGTCGCGGCGGTATCCACCGTGGTCGGCGCGGCCATCCTGCAGTCGCTCGTCGCGGAAGTGGCCCGGCGCCTGCTTGAGAGAGGGCTTGAACCGCCCATCTGGATCAGCGCGAACGTGCCCGAGGGTGACGACCATAATCGCAAGATGGCCGGAAAATACCCTTCGCGTTTGAAAGCTTATTAGGAGACGTGAATTCGGGATAAGCAATTCCATGTCATTCTGAACCCCACAGAGGCGAAGAATCTCTGCCAAGCGGGCGTGAGACCCTTCGCGACGCGCGGCGCCACTCAGGGTGACACAACCTTGAGGGCTTCTTGACCACTATCTCCTTATCCCGAAATGACGTTAGGAGCGTTTTTCTACCGTACAAGAACAAGGCACTATCTTTGCACTTTAAGAATTGAATAGAGCAGGCATGGCTCAAACCGAGGAT
>CAYQOF010000248.1:0-3203 GCA_964419035.1 uncultured Anaerolinea sp.
ACATGACCCTATCCGCTCCCCGCTGGGATCTGACGAACGTCTATCCCTCGCTCGAATCCAAAGAGTTCAAGAACGCTGTCAAGGCATACAAGAGACTGCTCGATAAGTTCGAAAAGTTCCAAAAGACCAGGATCGGTAAAACCGGCAGGAAAACTTCTGCGAGAGAGCTGGGCGGTTTATTGGGAGGTTCGGTGGACCAAATCAATGCCATTTACAAACTTTCCAGGACACTGAACTCGTACATCCAGTCATTCGTCACCACCGACTCGCGCAATAAGACCGCCGTGCGCCTGCTTTCCGAACTGGAGCAGATCCAGGTGCGGCAAGCCAAACTCAACACACAGTTTCGCGCCTGGGTGGGAGCGCTTGGCGACAAACTCGATAAAGCCATCGAGACGAATCCCTCCGCAAAGGCGCACGCCTTCATGCTCAGGGAGACGCTCAATCAGGCAAAGTACATGATGAGCGAGGCGGAGGAAACGCTCGCCGCGGAAATGTCACTGAGTGGGGGCAATGCCTTCGAAAAATTGCAGGGGACGGTCACTTCCCAACTGAGCGTGGATTTCGAGATGGACGGCGAAGTGAAAAAACTGCCCATGCCCGCGCTCATCAACCTGAGGACGCATCCCGATGAAAATACGCGTCGCCGCGCGTATGAAGCGGAGAACAAAGCCTGGGAGTCCGTCCAGGAAACTTTGGCAGCGTGCATGAACGGGGTCAAGGGCGAGACGAATACCCTCTGGAAGCGAAGAGGGCGAAGGGATGCGCTCCATTCCGCCGTCGACGCGGCGCGCATGGATCGCAAGACCCTCGATACCATGCTGGACGCGATGAAGGATTCCTTCCCCATGTTCCGCAGGTATTTCAAGGCGAAGGCAAAGAAACTCGGAAAGGAACGACTCGCCTGGTGGGACTTGTTCGCGCCGATGGGTAAAACGGATAAAGTCTATTCATTCGGTGAGGCGCGCGATTTCATCCTCGAAAACTTCGACAGGTTTTCACCTGAACTGCGCGGTTTGGCGGAGACCGCCTTCAATAGGAACTGGATTGACGCCGAACAGCGCGAGGGCAAACGCGGCGGGGCATTCTGCATGAGCCTCCCCGCTGTGAAGGAAAGCCGCATCCTTTCCAATTTCAACGGCTCGTTCGACGGTGTGGCTACGCTCGCGCATGAATTGGGACATGCCTTCCACAGTTATTGCACTTTCAAAGCCGGCAAGACCGAACTTCAGAGGGATTACCCCATGACACTTGCCGAGACCGCCTCCATCATGTGCGAGACCATCGTTACCGAGGCTGTGCTTGCGCAGACGAACGATCCGCAGGAACAACTTGCCGTTTTGGAGGCGCAACTCAACAACGCCGGGCAGGTGATCGTGGATATCTATTCCCGCTTCCTCTTCGAAAAGGAGGTGCTGAAACGCCGCGGACAAGCCGAACTCTCCTCCGACGATTTCAACGAGATCATGCTACGTGCGCAAAAGGAAACCTATGGCGACGGTCTCGATGAACGCCATCTGCAGAAATTCATGTGGACGTGGAAGCCGCATTATTACTCCCCCGATTTCCCCTTCTACAACTTTCCTTATTCGTTCGGTCTGCTCTTCGCCACCGGCTTGTACGCCATCTACCAACAGCGCGGCGCCGACTTTGTGCCCGACTACATGAACCTGCTCGCCTCCACAGGCGAGGACACCGCCGCCCGGCTCGCCAGACGCTTCGGCATGGACATCACCAAACGCAAATTCTGGGATGACAGCCTCGCCATCATCGGCAAACGCGTGGACAGGTTTTGCGAGCTGTAAAAAGTTGACAAGTACACAAGTAGACAAGTAGACAGGTAAACAAGTACACAGGTACACATGTGTGTACTTGTTTACGCCGAGAGAAGCACATGCAAAAAATAAAAATCCAATTTTTCATTCCAATTCTCCTCCTCGTTACACTGGCATGCAACGCGCCATCCTTCTCCGGGTCGAATGAGACACCGACACCGAGCAATCTCCCATTATCGGAAGCCGGGGTCCCGCGCGTGACCGTGCAGGACGCGAAAGCCGCGTTCGACAACGGCGAGGCGATAATCGTGGATGTGCGCATTCAGGCGGCGTATGATGCCAGGCACATCGCGGGAGCCGTGTTCGTTCCTCTGGGCATGATCGAAACAGACATCGCGAGCGTCGAACTTCCCAAAGACCAATGGATCATCACCTACTGCACCTGACCGAGCGAACAGCAGAGCGCCCGTGCGGCGTTCCTCCTGTTGCAAGACGGATATGAACAGGTCAGCGCCATGCGTGGCGGTTTCGAAGCCTGGCTGAATGCCGGATATGCAACGGAACCGTAAGCCCTGGAGAAAGCGAGAATCACATGAAAATCCTATCCATGGACCATGTCCAAATCGCAATCCCTGCCGGCCGGGAGGACAGGGCGCGCCGCTTTTATGCCGGGGTGCTTGGCTTCACTGAAACCCCAAAACCGCCTCAATTGGCGGAGCGCGGCGGCATCTGGTTCCAGGCTGGAGATGTCCACCTCCACATCGGCGTGGAGACGGATTTCCACCCCGCGCGCAAGGCGCATCCCGCGTTCATTGTGGATGACCTGAACACGTGGGTCGAAAAGGTACAACTTGCCGGATACACCACCGACACATCCCAGCCTCCCCTGGATGGATACAAACGCGCCCACATCTTCGACCCGTTCGAGAATCGCATCGAGTTGATGGAAAAGATCTAACGTCATTGCGAGGGCGAAGCCCGAAGCAATCCCCGATTCGGGAGGAGATTGCTTCGCTTCGCTCGCAATGACATATGACGATGAACACGCCTCATGTCACCCCCTGGTCTGGTTCAACGCCCCCAACCGAATCCACACTGATACAACTCTGCGCGGAGGAAGGTCTGAATCCCTATCAATGGTCGAACGGACCGCATGACAGATATGCCACTCACACCCACTCTTACGATAAGGTCATCTACGTTGTGCGCGGTTCGATCACATTCGGCTTGCCCGAACTGGGACAACAACTGACGCTGAACGCGGGCGACCGGCTCGATCTGCCCGCCGGCACCGTCCATGACGCGGTGGTGGGGGAGCGGGGGGTTGTCTGCCTGGAGGCGCATAAAGGTTGATATAACGGGATCAATTTCCGTCGGGGAATGATGCGTAAAGTCACAACAAAAAGACGCGCCCTCGCGGACGCGTCT
>CAYQOF010000248.1:3303-4735 GCA_964419035.1 uncultured Anaerolinea sp.
TTCCATGGCTTTGACCACGCGTGAAATGGCGACCATGTACGCCGCGTCGCGCATGTAGACGCCCTCTTTATCCGCGGTTTCGAGAACGGCGTTGAAGGCGGAGGTCATCTTGGTATCTAGGCGGCGCAGGACGGCATCCTTTTCCCAGTAGTAGTTGGCGTCGTTCTGCACCTGCTCGAAGTAGGAGGTGGTCACGCCGCCGGCGTTGCACAGGAAGTCGGGGATGTTGAAGATCTTGTTTTCCTTGAAGAAGTTGTCCGCTTCGATGGTGCAGGGACCGTTCGCGCCTTCTGCAACGACCTTGACGCGGCTCGACATCTTCTGCACGGTCTCGGCATTGACATGCCCTTCGATGGCGGCGGGGATGAGCACATCGGCTTCCTTGGTGATCCAGGCTTCGCCGTCCTCGATGATGTAGCCCGCCTCCTCGGCGGCTTTCCTGTCAATGGTGCCGTATTGGTCTGTGATGGTGAGCAGGAAGCGCGGGTCCACGCCCTGTTTGTGGCTGTAGGTGTAGGCTTTCTTGTCGTGTCGGTCCCAGCAGGAGACACAGGCGATCTTGCCGCCGAGCATCTCCATGAAACCAATGGCGGCATACTGCGCCACATTTCCAAAGCCTTCGATGGCGGCGATGGACCTGGTCGAATCGATCTTCAGGTGTCTGAGCGCTTCACGCACAGTGTAAATGACGCCGTAGCCTGTGGCTTCGGTCCTGCCCTCGGAGCCGCCACTGCCGACCGGTTTGCCGGTGAACACGCCCGGGGTGTATTGACCGACAAGACGGGAATATTCATCCATCATCCAGCCCATCATTTGGGGCGTGGTTCCGACATCCGGCGCAGGGACATCGTTGCGGGGACCGATGTTCTTCCACATGGCGCCCACCCAGCCGCGGCAGATCTGTTCCTTCTCGACAGCGGAGAGCGCGGACGGGTCGCAGACCACGCCGCCCTTGCCGCCGCCGAGGGGGATATCGGCAACCGCGCATTTCCATGTCATCCAGGTGGCAAGAGCCCGCACTGTATCGAAGGTCTCGTTGGCGGCGAAGCGGATGCCGCCCTTGTTGGGTCCGCGCGCGTCATTGTGCTGGACGCGGAATCCCTGGAAGACACTCACAGAACCATCGTCCATGCGGACGGGGATGCGAAAGGAATATTCCCGCATGGGCCAGCGCAGGACTTCGCGCACGCCGGGGTCGAGGTTGAGCATTTCAGCGACCTGGTCGAATTGTTTTTGTGCCAGTTCAAAGGCATTGATATCTTTGGGCATATCCATTCTCCTTTTTGGTGAATTAAGATGATAAGCGGGCATCCCGGACGGGAAGCCCGCTCTCGATTTGGGTTATGTCAACCGCACACTCATCGTGAAATCACCCGATAAAGCCGACTATATGTCAAGGTTATCACGAGAGTCAAATCCCCGTCAATATGAT
>CAYQOF010000249.1:0-4733 GCA_964419035.1 uncultured Anaerolinea sp.
TAGGACAATGTAGATTTATATAGAATTTTACTAGGGATTGGTTAGTGTTTTTCCCCGATTTGTCCGATGCGACAATGTTCATTTGAACCACTGAGACACGGAGTCACGGAGTTTTTTGTTCTCTGTGTCTCCGTGGTTCGACTCCACTTTGGTTTATTCCGAAAACACCGTCAACGGATGTTCGGCGCTGATGCGCGCCTGCACGCGCGCGCCGACGGACAGTATCTTAGTGTGATCCGTGAACGCGTGGAGAATTTGCCCCGAATTCAGCCGCAGACGATAGAGATTGAACGCGCCGCGGAAGAAACGACCCACGATCAGACTATTGCCGCTCCCATCAATTTCGAAGTCAATGTCGTCGGCGCGCAGGGCAATCTCGACGGGGGTCGAAGCGGGCAGGTCAACGATTTGATGCAACAATCCAATTTCAGTTTGGATTCCGCCCGTCACCACCCGTCCGCGCAGAAAATCGCTGTCGCCCATGAACTCCGCCACGAAGCGCGTGTTCGATTCGTGGAAGATTTCCTCGGGCGCGCCAATCTGCTCCAACTCGCCCTTATTCAACACCGCGAGTCGGTCGCCCATGAACAGCGCCTCCTCCTGGTCGTGCGTCACGAAGATGACCGTTGCGCGCATGGACTTGAGGATTCCGCGTACGTGTTCGCGCACCTCGGTCCGCAAATCGGCGTCGAGACTGCTGAAAGGTTCGTCCATCAATAACAGGATGGGACGCGGGGCAAGCGCCCTCGCCAATGCGACGCGCTGACGTTCGCCTCCCGACAACGCGTGCGGATACCGTTTCGACAGCGGCAGCAACCCGACGAGGTGGAGCATGTCGCCGACGACGGTTTTGATTTCCGCGGGTTGCTTTCCGCGCAAACCAAAAGCGATATTTTCATAGACAGTCAAATGTGGGAATAACGCGTGGTCTTGAAAGACCATTCCCACGCCTCGCTGTTCGGGCGGGACGAAAACCGACTTGGATGCAACGACGCGGTCGTTCAGGCGGATGAGACCCGAGTCGGGTCGTTCGAGTCCCGCGATGAGGCGTAAGGTCGTCGTCTTGCCGCATCCGCTCGGACCGACGAGGGCGAGGATTTCGTCCTCGCTCAGTTCAAACGAAATATCGTTCACAGCGGAGTATTGCGAGCCGTGAAAGTGTTTGACGAGATTCTGTACTTCCAAAGTTGTCATTTGAAGATCTGCTCCCTGCGCAGGAGGAAGGATAACGGCAATGCCGAGGCAAGCACCAGCAGCAACGCGGCAGGCGCGGCTTGATAATAAAACCCGTCGCCCGCCCACACCCACACGCGGACGGCAAGCGTATCAAACCCGGCGGGACGCAACAGAAGTGTAGCAGGCAATTCCTTGAGGGATGTGAGAAATACCAGCGACCCTCCCGCCAGCAGACCGGGCAGGATCAACGGCAGTGTGACCTGGACCAGAGTCTGGAGCGATGTCCTGCCCAAAGTGCGCGACGCCTCCTCCAGCGATGGCGAAAGTTGATTCAAAGCCGACTCGCTCGCGCGTACCGCCTGCGGCATGTGCCGCAAGACATACGCAATGACAACAACAAACGGCGTCGCATATAAGAATGGCAACGCGCGATTGACAAGCAACACCAAACTCAATGCAATCACCACGCCCGGGATGGCATATCCCACCTGACACAAACGGGAAATGAACCTCGAAAAACGACTCGGATATCGAACCGCCAGCAATGCAACCGGCAGCGACAACGCGACCGCAATCACCGCCGCCGCGCCCGAACTCCACAGGCTGTTCCAGATGTAACTGCCGAATCCCTGCGAACCGGTGCGGAACAAGGTCGTCATGGTTTGTGGGTCGAGGAAGGCTTGGATGCTCCAAAGTAGCAGCACCGTAAAAGGCACAAGCAGACTCGCCGAGACCACGCCGAGCACCAGCAAAAACCCGGGGATGCGCCACTTGCCCAAATTCACGAGAGGCGCGGGTCGCCATCCGCTTTCCATTTGCGTGAAGCGCGCCTGCCCCTGCAAACGGAGTTCGCCCCACAGGATGAGGATTGCCAAAGCGACGAGAATGCCGCTTAACACAGAAGCCGCCGATCGGTCGTAGCGACCCGAAAGTTGGACGAAGATCGCCGAGGAAAAGGTCTCATAGCGGAGCAGTGCGACAGTCCCGTATTCTGCCAGTATGTCCAATGCAACCAGCAGCGCGCCGGCAGTCAATCCAGGTCGGAGGGCGGGCAGGGTCACGTGGAAGAGAGTCTGCATGGGGGTCCGCCCGAAGACGCGCGAGGCTTCCTCGAGCGAGGCGTGCAGGGTGCGAAACGCCGCGCCGCTCAATAGATAGACGTAGGGGAACATGAACAACGTGAGGATGAACGCCGCGCCCCAAAACCCGAGCGGACTGGGCGTCGGCACGGGTTGACCGAAAATGTTTTCAAGGAATTGGGGGATGACCCCGCCGCGCGGTCGAAGCAATGCGAGATGCACGATACCGCCGATGTATGCAGGGACGGCGAGCGGCATGGCGAGCATCCAGCGGAAGATTTTTTTGCCAGGCAGATCGGTCCGCTCGGTGAGCCACGCCATGCTCACACCCACGAGCAACGCGCCCCCTGTCACCGCCAGCGCGAGCAGAAGCGTGTTGCCAAGCAATTTCCAGATGCGGGTTTGTAAAAGTCGTCCCCATGCCTCGGGTTCCGCTCCGAGGGCGCGGACAAAAACGTAGGCGAGCGGGATGGCAACAAATAACGCCACCAGCCCTGCGGCAATTGCAAGCCGCGGGCTGATGGACATGCCTCGCACTTTATGGAAAGATCGTTGCGTTTGTGTCGCTTCCAAGAAACCAACTCGAGCGCTGAATTAAACCTCTTGCATAAGTTCAATCATCCGTCGATCCTCGCTAATCGTTTTGAATTTACTGAAAAAAACAAGACCAAACCACGGAGACACAGAGTCACGGAGTTTTTCTTTTTGTTTTCTCTGTGTCTCAGTGGTAAAGATTCTGTTCTTTCAGCAGGCTCGGTTTTGAAATTCGCGAAGATTTGCGCAGATCAGCGGAAAAACCGTCTGCATGCGTGAAATCGATCGAACTTTCGCAAGACATTAATTGTAGCCGATGTTACGGCAAACCAACCTTTTCCATCAAATCGAAGGTCGCGTCGAAGTCGAGTGCGGCTTGGACGATGTCCACATCCGCCAGGCGGAAGTTCTCCAGCGGCTGGACGCCGTCCTTCAAAGCCACACCGGGCAAAAGCGGATACTCGTAATTCCGCTCGGCGAACAACTTCTGTCCCTCTGGTGAGACGAGAAAATCAAGAAAGGCTTGCGCGGCAGGCAAATTCTTTCCGCCCTTCACAATCGCCGCCGAGGTCGCGTTTGTGATCAAACCGATTTGCCCCTCGCCCTGGTCGGGCCAGATGATTCCCACGTTGCTGCCCTCTGCCAGTTGCAGGGGGAAGTAATAATGGTTGACCAGCCCCAGTTTGAACTCGCCCGCGCCGACCGCCTTGCGCACGTCCGTGTGACCGCCGAAGAATGTCACCTCGTTGGCGATCAGACCATACAGCCATTCCTGCGTTGCCTCTTCGCCGATCAATTGCCGCATTGCAGCAATCTGTGCCTGCATCGAGCCGTTTGTCGAACCAGCCGAAGCAATCTGTCCGCGCCACTTCGGATCGGTCAGGTCGAAGATCGAAGTCGGCAATTCGTCCTCCGAGACCAGGTCCTTGTTGTACATGATGACGCGCGCGCGGCGGGTCAATCCCGTCCATGTGTTATCGGCGCCGCGAAATTCGGCGGGCAATTGGTCTGCGCCCTGCGGCAGATACGCTTCGAAGATCCCCTGCCGTGAAAGCGATTGAATGGTGAACAACTCGGTCGTGATGAACGCATCTGCCTGCGGGTTGGCTTGCTCCTCGATCAACGCGTTCGCCAGTTCGCTGTTGCTCCCCGCCTTGAGCAGAACATTGACGTTCGGATACTTCGCCTTGAACGCATCAATGACGGGTTGGAGGAGCGGCTCGGAACGCCCCGAATAGATGACCAGATCGCCGGAGGCATCCATCATCCCGGCAGGCGCCTCGGTGCTTACGCCCGCGGCTGGTTCCTCCACAACCGCCGGATCCTCGCTGACAGCGGTCGGCGCGCCGCCGCACGCGCTGACCAACAGAGCCAGCGCTGCAAGCATGGTGAATATCTTCGTCTTGTTGAACATGTAATTTGTCTCCTTGAAGAGTTTGATATTTTGCCAAACCACAGACAAACCAGATGGTTTTTATCCGCAATTTGTGACGTATAGTATAATCTTCGCAATCGTAATAATCTAGATATTTGTTATAAATTTGTCTTATATCCGTTTGCAATCGGTTTTCAACCTGGTTGATAAATCTATAACCGAGCGTAGATTGCGCTCTCTTGCGCAATTCGGCGTTAGGGAGAACGCCGAGTACGCGCCCATTCTGGAGTTCCATGTCCGTCAGTCCCGCCATGAGGCGTTATGCCGCCGAAATCTACCGCCTGCAACACGACCACCAGCAGGTATCGCTCTCGCTTCTGAGTTCGCACGTCGAAGCCTCTGCACAGGCGATTTCGACCATGGTCAAGCGCCTGCATAAAGACGGGTACCTCGTGCACGAACCCTATCGCGGCGTACGCCTTACTCCCGATGGCGAAAAGATTGCCATGCCCTCCCTGCGCCGCCACCGCCTGACGGAGGTGTTCCTCGTCAAAGTCATGAAATATGAC
>CAYQOF010000250.1:0-2414 GCA_964419035.1 uncultured Anaerolinea sp.
CATTGTGCTTCTAACTCATAAGCCCTTGGTCGGGAGTTCAAATCTCCCCCTCGGCACTGCAAACGACCGCCGGAAGGCGGTCTCGTTGTTTTAAGAGATACAATAGGATCAATTCTTTCAAGGGTCCGCCGATTTTCCTCCCCACAGGTTTACCATGGACACACTTCTTCAAAACATCACCCTCATTGACGGCACCGGACGCGCGCCGGTCGAAAACGCAGTGATCCTCATCAGGGAGGGAAAGGTCGCTTACGCAGGACCAGCCTCCGGGTGGTCGGACGCGGGCGGGGAGTTCGTCAGGCTGGATCTGGGCGGGCAGTACGTCCTGCCGGGGTTGGTTGATACGCACGTCCATCTTTCGGGCTCGGGCGAAGCGGACAGCCAGTTCCGGGCGGACGATGGCGCCATGGCGTTGAAGATCCTGAGCAACGCGCAGAAGAACCTCGCGGCGGGAATCACGACCGTGCGCGATCTGGGCGGGTGGAACGAGTTGGAATTCGTCGTGAGGGATTGGATCAGGCGCGGCGAATTTGCGGGTCCGCGCATGTGCCTGGCGGGACGGTTCATTTCGATTACGGAGGCGGGCGCGGACTATTACGCGGGCATGTATCGCGTGGCGGACGGCGTGGATGAAATCCGCAAGGCGGTGCGGGAACAGGTGAAGCACGGCGCGGATGTGATCAAGATGGGTGTGACCGGCGCGGTGCTGGTGGAAAGCGGCGTGCCGGGCGCGACACATTTCAACTTCGATGAGATACAGGCATTGGTGGAGGAGGCGGGAAAGTTTGGCAAGCCTGTGGCGATGCACGCGCATGGTATTGATGGAATCAGGAAAGCGGTCGAGGCGGGAGTGAATACATTGGAGCACGGGACGTATTTGTTTCAGGATAAAAAGGTGATCCGGCAGATGGTCGAGCGAGGAATCTTCCTCGTGCCGACGTTGAAGGTGGGTTGGGATATTATTCTCGCAAAAGATTCGAACATCCCCGCATGGATCATGGAAAAGAACAAAGCCACGCAGGGCGAGGCGGAACAGAGTTTGAAACTGGCATACGAGGCGGGGGTGCCGATCGCGATGGGTTCGGACGTTGGCACGCCGCTGAACTTTCATGGAGAGAACGCGCTCGAGGTATATTGGATGAATAAGGCGGGGATGTCTGCCATGGATGCCATCGTTTCAGCGACGGGCAACGCGGCGCGCGCACTTGGCTGGGATTCGTGGATGGGTACGCTCGAGGCGGGCAAGGTCGCGGATTTGATCGTGTACGATCAGAATCCGCTCGATGATCTGCGCGTACTGGCGGATAAGAAGAGCCTGCAATTCGTGATGAAGGATGGGCTGGTCGTTGCCTTTCACGTGGAGCACGATTTACCCCGGAATCTGTTTGCGAAGAATGTGCTGACGATCTGATGTGGGCTTTTCAGCGCTGACAGGTTTTTCACTCGGTATAATTCGGGGCAGTACGACCGGTATAACAATATTCGGGAGAACCCAAAACATCCATGTCCCCAAAATGGTCAGCCTCCACCAAATACATCGCCCTGGCTTTGATATTTTTTGCGATCATCGTGACGATCAATTTTGCGCGTCCATTGATCGGACCGCTGGTCATTTCAGCCCTGCTCGCCTTCGTCCTCAATCCATTGGTCGAGAGGCTTTCAGCATCCCAACGGTTGAAGCGTGATGCCGCCGTCCTGATCGTTTATTTGCTTTTTCTTGTACTGGTGGTTGCCATTCCGTCGAGCATCCTTCCGTTTGTCATCCCGCAGTTGCTAAATCTCTCGTTCGACCTGATCGAGATCGAGCAACAGATTGAGAATTTTTTTAACCAGACCGTCTCCATCGGCGGATTCTCCTTTTCGCTGCCTGCCCTCATCCCTTCGGACCTCAACGAACTTTTGCAGAATTCCCTCATTCAGGTCTCCACGGGCGCGTTCAGTCGTCTGGGCGAACTGACCTCCAACCTGGCATGGCTCCTCGTCATCCTGGTTGCGACGTTCTATTTCCTCAAGGACAGCGCCCGCCTCACGAACTGGATGATCGGGCTGGCGCCTCAGGAATATCAGGAGGATGCGCGCAAATTCATCCTTGAGATGAACCGCATCTGGGGCGCGTTCCTGCGCGGGCAGTTGATCCTGGTACTGCTGATCGGTGTCACCACCTCGATTACCATGTCGGTGGTGGGGTTGAGAGGCGCGATCGCGGTGGGGATTTTGGCAGGGGTATTGGACATCATCCCGTCGCTGGGTCCGTTGGTGGCGGGCTTGATCGCAGGGCTGGTTGCATTGATCTTTGGCTCCTCCTACCTGAACATCTCCAACGCGCTTTTTGCCGTCATCGTTGTAGCCATCTTTCTGGTCATTCAGCAGGTCGAGAACATCTGGTGGCGCCCGCAGATCATGGGGCAGACGCT
>CAYQOF010000250.1:2514-4692 GCA_964419035.1 uncultured Anaerolinea sp.
ACGCTTCTTTCCTCGACCACGAGCCTGCGTGCCGTTCCCCGAACCGATGCCACGCTGACAAAGATCCCCGCGCCTAACAGCAGCAGTCCAATCCCAATCACGGTCATGGACGTGTTGAACACATCTGCGTAGTTCACGCCACCCCATGTGTGCGTGGACGCCATCGTGTACTGGATGGTCAACGTCATGATGCCGAGCAGGATCGCCGCCGCGCCGCCCGCGGGCAGGTTGCTCTTTGTGTTGCCCTTGGTGAAATCCACGCCCTGCCAGATGAACGGGATGCGGAAGAGCAGGAAGACGATCAGTGTGAGAACTGTGGTGTACACTACCGCATCCACCGGCATGGACGCGCCGCGCAATGCGCGCGAGGCGTAGATGTGGATGAAGCCGATCACCGCGCCTGCGACGAGCACCAGCATGCTCATCTTGTAGGAATCAGCCGTCCCTCGCACAAGTTTGACCGTCGCCCAAATTCCCCATACACCCAGGGCTATACCCGTCAGCACGAACAGGATGTACAGCCATTGGAATGGGGCAAGCGGTGCCATGCTCTCGTAGTTGGTGGGGAAGAGTGCGGCGCAGGTTGTGCCGATGCCGCCGAGCAGGGTGAACCCGCCCGTCAGCCCCATCAACACGATGCCGATGAAGCGCAGGAACTTTGCGAAGAAACCGTTTCTGGACATTGTTTACTCCTTTCAAAAATAAGACCCTAAAGGTTTTCAAAACCTTTAGGGTCTATGGTCAAAATTTGAAACCTGCCACGAAGAATGCTGTTGTCAGCAATAGCAGGGTTGGGAACAATCTCAAAATTATTTCTCTCGATAAAATTGGTCTGCCTATCTTCAGGAACGATAACAGCAAACCGCCGATGCCGATCAACGCGCCGCCCACGCCGACGAGGGAAAACAGCGGTGGAGCGCTTCCTTGAATGGAAAGGACGATGGGAAGCAGGAAAATTGTCAAACCCGCGATGCCGTGTGTGACCGTGATGACTAAAACGGGGAACTTGTTTTGTATGGGAATTGAGCGGGTCAAGGTCACAGTGAGGAAACCGACGATGGTGAAGATCAGGTACGGGGTCCGAAATGAGGCGAGGTATTGCCAGACGAGTCCCATCGCAAGGCTGAGGGGAATGACAGTCGAGACGATGACCACGATGGGCGAATCCAGCACGTCGAATCCGAGGATGAATATCAACAGGACTGCGACCAGCAGGACGCCAAAGCCGAGGGTGAAGGCGATAATGGGAAACGCGTCGAGATCGTCTATGCCGACCGCGACCTGATACGAGGCAAGGACTGTGGTGAGGAGCAGGAGGATGCGGTCGAGCGGAGAGAGTTTCATCGGAGGTTCGTGGAGTCCAAAATCTCAGATTTTGGAACCCCAAAGACTTTGGAGTCCGAATTACATCACTTCAATAACGACCAGGAGCATCGCGGCGAGCATGTAAATGGACGCGTACTTGAACAAACCAAAGTTGACGCGCTCGGAGGGGCGAAAGGTCATCACAATGGCAAGCATGAGCAAACCTGCCGAAAGCACACCGAGCAGGCGCAGAAAGCCCCACGCCATACCGATGCCATAACCCGCGAGAATCATGGACGCCGCCGCCAGCACGGACGAGACCGCGATGGTGATGCGGGTGACCGTCAGCCCGTAGGTGGAGGGGAAGGTCGGCACGCAGGCGTCGGCGTAATCTTTGGCGAATTTCATGCTGAAGGTGAGCGTGTGCGTGGGAATCCAGAAAAGGATGCCGAGCGCGAGCGTGACGCCGATCCAGTCAATGAAACCGAGACCGAGCGCGCGCCCCGCAAGGATGGGCATCGCGCCTGAGATGCCGCCCCAGACGATGCTCCATGCGGTGCGGCGTTTGAGCCACATGCTGTACACGACCACATCGAAGAACAGACCCGCGAAGACGATGAGACCATAGAGCGCGTCCATCGCCGCCGCCCAGCCGACGCCGATGACCGACAGGATCAAACCCACGCGCAGGACTTCGTTTTCATCCACCAGTCCCTTCGATGTGGCGCGCTTTTGTGTGCGTCCCATTTTGGCGTCGATGTCGCGGTCCCACCACATGTTGAGGATAGTGCTTCCCGCGATCGCAAGGAAGAGACTGCCTGCCAACCCCAAAATCGTGCCGATATTGAAAACGGGACAGCGCGCGCTCATGTA
>CAYQOF010000251.1:0-2920 GCA_964419035.1 uncultured Anaerolinea sp.
GTGTCCCTGCAAACGGGATCAATTTCCGGCTTGGATCGAAGCGTTAGAACTCGTCTTCGTCTTCGTCCCAGAGTTCACCGTCAGCATCTTCTTCATCCTCCTCCCACTCCATTTCCTCCTCTTCCTCCCACTCTTCACCAGCCCCCTCGGAGGGTGTGTAGGTGTTGCAGCCGGTGTCCGGGTCGAACTCGACAGCCGCGGCGGAGCAGTAGCCGTCGTCCAGAAATACACAATCCACGTAATGACACTTGATGCGGGGCATTCAATCCTCCTGATTCAGGGTTGTCTTACCAGGCGTATGACCGTGAGAATAAAGATAAGGGTCATCGCGGTCTGCGACGCAATGCAAAATGGACAATATGCCTTGAGAAGCGCGACCTCCACGTAGATGAGCCAGATGGTGAAGAGAAAGCCTGTGAGCGTCAATCCAAAAAGGATCATGGTTCCGTTTGACATGAAGAAACCGGGCTTGCGCTCCATGAACAATACGCCGAGAATCGCGGCGTATCCGATCATGCCGACCACTGCCACAGGGATGCCGTTCACTTCGGAATATTTGCTGGCATTCACAACGGAGCAATCCTTTGAGCCAACGCACATGCTCTCATTATCGGTTATCTTGTAAATGGTCATGTAGATCGAAACCAGCAAACCAATTACCGCAAGCGCAATGACGATCTGATTTAGTCGTTTATCCATGATTCCTCATAACAGCCAGGCGTTCACTTCCTGACCAGCAGGCACGCATTTTACACCAGCGGGGATGATTAGTAAAGCGTTTGCCTGAACCAATGACAACAGATTCCCCGAACCCTGATGTCCCGTCAAATTTGCCATCTGGACGCCGTTTTCCCCGCCTGGGCGGATGATCGCGCGCAGATAACTTTCCCGCCCGTCGGATTGGATTTCCTCCCCGCATCTCACGCGGACGACATGCCTGCCTCCGTTTATCAAACCTCCCAGCCTGCCGAGGGCGTCGCGCACAAAGACCTCGAACCCGACAAACGCCGAAACGGGGTTGCCCGGCAAACCGATGAACGGGATCTTTTTGTATTCGCCGAAAGCCAGCGGCTTTCCGGGACGCATGTTGATGCGCCAGAAGTTCAAACTGCCATTCGATTCTACGACTTCCCTGACGAAATCGAACGCGCCCACGCTCACCCCGGCGGAGGTGATGATCAGGTCTGCGTTTTGCGCCGTGCTTTTTTCGAGCAGATTCTGCACGGATGCGCGCGTGTCCTTTGCGATGCCCAATCGCAGGACCTCGGCATCTGCGCTTTCGATCAACGCGGCGAGCATGTAGGAGTTCGAATCGCGTATCTTGCCCGATTCCAACGTTGCATTCACTTCGAGCAATTCATCGCCGGAGGACAGCAGCGCCACGCGCGGTCTTCGATGGACCTCCACCTTGTCAATTCCAAGCATCGCAAGGATGCCGGCGGATTGCGCGTTGATGCGCTGTCCCTTGCGGAGGACAACCGCGCCTGCGCGCGCGTCCATGCCGCGCGGGCGGACGTTCGCTCCCGCGCTGACCGCCTTCTCAATGGATACGAATTCAGGCGGGGACGTTCCCGCCGAACGGTCGCTGAAGTCTGTGTCTTCGACGGGGATGACCGCGTCCGCGCCCTGCGGCATTTGCGCGCCGGTCATGATGCGCGCGGCTTCGCCCGGCGTGAGGGAAATCGTCGGGTGGGAGCCGGCCGGTATGTCGGCGACCACGCGCAGGGTCACGCGTGAGGCGGGCGCGGCGTTCGATGTATCCGCAGAACGTACGGCGAACCCGTCCATGGAGGAGTTGTCGAAGAAGGGCAGGTCGTCCGCCGCGCTCACATCCTGCGCCAGGACGCGCTGCGCGCATTCCATCAGTGAAAGAATTTCGGTTGATATGGGTTGAAGTCGGGAAAGTATGCGTTCGCGCGCCTGCTTCACGCTAAGTAAATCCATGTTCATTCGTCCAATGGTAAATCGTAATTCGTAAACTCGTACTGGGCGAAGCCGAAGTATCGAATTATCCCGGTTTCGTTCGGTGCGCTTCCATGACATTGGGCAGGTTTTCGATGCGCGTGAGGATGCGGCTCAACTGGTCGAGGTCCTTCACTTCGATGACGAGATTCAGGTCGGCGAGACTGCGTTTCATGTTGACAGATACATCGGCAATGTTCACGTTTTCACTGTCCAGGAGCATGGAGATGTCGCCCATCAAACCCTGCCTGTCGTATGCCTTCACTTTGATGGGCACCGGGAAGGTGTGTTCCACCCTGCCCCAGCCCACCTGCAAGAAGCGTTCCTTATCCTTCGTTCGCAGGATGTTCGGACAATCCTGCCGGTGAATGGTTGCGCCGCGCCCACGCGTGATGTAGCCGACGATCTGGTCGCCTGGCATGGGGTTGCAGCATTTCGCCATCTGCGAAAGCAAGCCCTTCAAGCCGACGACCTCGATTGAATCAGTGCTTGTTGCCGCCTTTGTTTGAGAGCCGACCGTAAGGATATCTGCGTTCTCTTCCTTCTCTGAAAATTCCCGGATCACCTTGCTGAGCGATAAATCGCCGCAACCCAGCGCGATGAACAGTTCCTCGGGTGTTTTGTATCCGAGGTCGCGCGCCATCGTCTCGAAGTTGATCTCGGTGATGCCAAGCCGCTGGAGTTCGCGTTCGAGTGCGGCGCGTCCCTGCGCGAGGTTTTGTTCGTCCTCCTGTTTCTTGAACCATGCCCTGATCTTTGCGCGGGCGCGCTGTGTCTTGACGAGTCCCAGGTTCTGATTCAGCCAATCGCGGCTTGGACCGCCGCGCTTCGCGGTCAGGATTTCGACCTGGTCGCCGGTTTTCAATTCCTGATACAGCGGGACGAGTTTCCCGTTGATGCGCGCGCCGCGGCAGCGATGACCGATGTCGGTGTGGACGTGATACGCAAAGTCAATCGG
>CAYQOF010000251.1:3020-4678 GCA_964419035.1 uncultured Anaerolinea sp.
GCAATGTAATCGTCGAATTCACCGGGAATGGGACGCCAGTGCGTGTGGATCACGCCCAGCGCGGCGTAGCAGGAGGGGGTGTCCGGCACGATGAGGCGCACGCCGCGCACGTCGCGTACGAGATCGAACGGTTTCCCTTTCTGGTTCATTTTTTTGAAGATCGAATAGATGTGCTTGGGGCGTCCGCTGATCTCCACCTTGATGTGGTTTTTTGCCAGAAGTTGCGCGAGATGTTCCTTGATGACCTCGATCTGCGCTTCGCGGTCCGGGCGTTTTTCCTGGAGTTGATCGGCGATCTCCTTGTATTTTTCCGGGTTGAGGTGGCGGAAGCCCAGGTCTTCGAGTTCCCACTTGATCTGCCAGATGCCGAGGCGGTTGGCGAGAGGGGCAAAGATGTCGAGCGTTTCCTTCGCGATCCGCTTTCGTTTTTCCTCGGGCATGTGACCGAGCGTGCGCATGTTATGCAAACGGTCTGCAAGTTTGATGAGCACCACGCGCACGTCCTCTCCCATGGCGAGAAAGGTCTTGCGCAGGGTTTCCGAGATCAGGTCGCGTTTGCGCGGTTTGAGATCGGGAACTTCCTCGTGCGGCTCATTGCCGTTTCCGTTGCCGGCATGATCCGCGTGCTGGTCGCCGCGTGAGACGCGCGGCAGGTTGGTCAGTTTGGTCACGCCGTCCACGAGGTTGGCGACCGTGTCTCCGAAATCGCGTCGTACGTCATTGAGCGTGACATCCGTATCCTCCACTGTGTCGTGAAGCAAGCCTGCAACGATCACTTCGGGAGGCACGCGCAGGTCTGCCAGGATTCCCGCCACGGCAAGACAGTGATTGATATATGGTTCTCCCGAATGACGTCTCTGGCCGCCATGCGCCTCCTCCGCCACGCGGTAGGCGCGCTGGATCAACTCGCGGTCGGCGAGGGAGTAGTTTTCGGGCAATTGCTCGAGCAATTTCTCGAGAGGAACGGCTTTCGTTGCGGCTTTCATCCCGTTTATTTTACTACGCTCGTGGATAAAAGAAGAAAAGCCTGTCACATCGTTGACAGGCTTCTGCAACGCGAAACGGCTGCAGGTCACGATTTGACAAAAACCATCTTCCTTCCGTGTTTCGATGTCAATGAAGGAACCCTGTTTGTTTCACTGGTAGAATCGCGGAAAGGATATTTGCATGCCTGTAACAAACAATGTCACCCGGCTGCTGGACTCCCGCAAGGTCCGCTACACAGCATACGAACTTTCCGCCGAAAAACTCGGCGCGCTGGAAACTGCGCGTCTTCTCGACGTTGAGCCTGCCTCCGTTTTCAAGACCATTGTCGTCACCCGGGATAAACCCAAAAAACCGCTGCTCGTGCTTGTCCCAGGTCCCTCGAATGTGGATTTAAAATCCCTTGCGGCGGCATTGGGCGAGAAGAAAGTTCACCTGTCAACGGAGCGGGAAGCCGAACTTTTGACAGGCTTGCAAGCGGGCGGCATCTCTCCGCTGGCGCTCATCAACAAGGGGTTTCAGGTGGTGATCGATTCCTCCGCTCAAGATTACAAAGAGATACACGTTTCGGGCGGGCAGAGGGGATTGAACATCAAACTGCCGGTGGATGACCTCGCGAAATTGACGAATGCCCGTTTTGCCTCGGTGAGCGCGGTTTCCGATGAAATCTCGAA
>CAYQOF010000252.1:0-2958 GCA_964419035.1 uncultured Anaerolinea sp.
CGCACGCCTTGAACTCAGGGATTTTCGCCTCGGGGTCGAGCGCGTCGTTCGTGAGTAAATTCGCGGCGGCTTCGGCGAAGTGCCAGGGGATGAAGACCACGCCCACCGTCGTCTTCTCGGTGACGGTGGCGCGCAGCACAATTTCGCCGCGGCGCGACGTCACGCGCACGATCTGTGTGATTGCCAAGTCCGATCCCACGCGGGTGCACAAATGCTGGGAGGTGGCGGATTACGGGCGCGCCGTCCACATCGAATACAACAAGGATGGCACCGAAGTGTGGGTCAGCGTGTGGGGCGTGGCGGACGCCCCGGGTCAGACCGGTGAAATCGTGGTTTACAACGATGCCACGCTGGAAGAGATCACCCGCATCAAGGACTTGATCACGCCGACCGGCAAGTTCAACGTGTATAACACCGTGAATGACATCTATTAGTCGCAGAGCCGGTCGATGACATAAAGAAATAGGTTGTGGAACCTGCAGCGGGATCGTAAAACATTCAAAAGAAAAACATCCGAAGCCGGAGACGGCTTCGGATGTTTTGGTTGGGGTGTTGGCGTATCTCCGATACGATCACCTTCGACATAAAGGGTTTCATCGGCATTCAATTGCAGCCTTACCTGGCATCTGTCAATTGATCCAATGATTTGCTGCCGTACATTTGAACCGCGAAGCCCGCAAAGGTCGCCAGGAAAACTCTTGAAACCTTTGCACTCTTGGCGTGCTTGGCGGTAAAAATTGACAGATGTACGGTAGAGAATCCAATGAAACCATTGTCCCTGCCAGGTTTAAACCCGAGAGTCCGTTTTGTTCCATCAGGGTACAATTGGGAAAATCAAAGGAAATCACATGGGCAAATTCACCAACTATCGCTGTTCGCTGTGCGGGACGGAGTACGCTCCCGACGAAGTCACCTACACCTGTCCGAAGGATGGCGGGAATCTTGACGTAATTCTTGATTACGACGCCATCAAGAACAAATACCAGCCGGAAGACATCCTCTCGCGGCATGATCCATCCCTTTGGAGGTATCTGCCGCTTTTGCCCGTCTCCAAACCGGACGGCGAGGCGACTCCGCTCCACGCCGCGGGCGGCACGCCGGTTTTCAAGTTGACCTCCCTCGCCGGGAAACACGGTCTGCAAAATCTGTGGCTGAAGGACGAGTCGCGCAACCCGACCGCCTCCTTCAAGGACCGCGCCTCCGCGGTGGTCGTGGCGCGTGCGCAACAGATCAAAGCCGAGGTGGTGGTCGCCGCCTCGACGGGCAACGCCGGCGCGGCGCTCGCAGGGATGTCTGCCGCGGTGGGACAAAAAGCCGTGATCTTTGCCCCGAAGTCCGCGCCGCAGGCAAAGGTGGCGCAACTGCTCATCTTCGGCGCGAAGGTCATTCTCGTGGATGGAACATACGACGACGCGTTCGATCTCACCATCAAGTGCGCGGACGAATTCGGCTGGTACTGCCGCAACACGGGCTACAATCCGTTCACGGCAGAGGGGAAGAAGACCGCCGCCTTCGAGATCTGGGAATGGTGGCAGGGCGCGCATCGTGAGATGCACAAACAAATCGGCGAAGGCGCCGAGCACACGCCGCTGACGGTCTTTGTCCCTGTGGGCGACGGTAATATCATCTCGGGGCTCCACAAAGGATTCAAGGATCTGTTGAAGCTGGGCTGGTTGGCGCGTACGCCGCGCATCATCGGCATTCAAGCGGAGGGTTCCGCCGCGATCGCGAACGCCTTCCACGGGAACACCGAGACCATCACGCCCGTCTCAGCAAAGACGCTTGCCGACTCGATCTCGGTTGACCTGCCGCGTGACGGCGTCCGCGCGGTGCGCGCGGCGAAAGAGACCGGCGGCACGTATATCACAGTAACGGACGAGGAAATCCTGCAAGCCATCGCGGAACTCGGCAAGGCCGGCGTCTTCGCGGAACCCGCCGGGGCGACCGCGTACGCCGGGCTGGTCAAGGGGACAGCCTCGGGCGTGGTCGGAGGCGAGGATCCCATCCTGGTGTTGAACACCGGCAGTGGTCTCAAGGACGTCCGCGCCGCGATGCAGGCTGTCGTCGAAGCCCCGATCATCGAACCGACCCTGGAGGCGGTGAAAAAGTTGTTATGAGCAAAGATGAGCAGTGGAGCCCGACGTTTCGATATGTTATCGCGATCCTGAGCGTCCTGGCGGTTGCCGCGTTCCTCGTTTATGCCTATGAAGCGGTGAGGAATCTTGCGATTGCCGCTTTTGTCGCGTATCTCTTTCATCCGGCTGTCGTCTATCTCACGAATCACACGCGCATGGGGCGCAAGTCGGCTGTGAATATTGTTTATTTTTCCGCAGTGCTTCTGCTCGTGGGCATTCCCGCCACGCTGACGCCGGTCTTCTACGACGAGGCACAGATGGTCATCGAAGATCTGCTGGACCTGGGCACGCAGTTGAGCAATATTCTCTCGAGGCCGGTGCATATTGGCGGGCTGGTCTTTCATCTCGAGGAATGGGGACGGAGTCTTTCGCAGGTGCAGAACGCGGTGCTGACGCCCATCCCCGAGGAGGCTCTGCAATTGCTCGAGACCACGTCGCTGGGCATGTTGTGGTTTCTCATCATTCTGGTCAGTGTGTACCTGTTTCTCTCCGAGTGGCCCTACATGCGCGACTGGCTGATCACCCTCGCGCCGCCGCCGTATCGTGAGGAGATCACCGAGTTGTACAACCGTATACAGCGGGTCTGGATGGGTTATCTGCGCGGGCAGATCGTGCTGATGCTGATCGTGGGCGTCGTGTTTACGATCGCGTGGATCGTCCTCGGCATCCCCGGCGCGTTGGTGCTGGGCGTGCTGGCGGGCTTGTTCACGCTCGTGCCGGATGTCGGTCCGTTCCTGGCGATGGTTCTTGCGGCGGGCGTGGCATTGCTCGAAGGTTCCTCGTGGATCGATCTCCCAAATTTTTGGGTGGCGGGGATCGTCAT
>CAYQOF010000252.1:3058-4678 GCA_964419035.1 uncultured Anaerolinea sp.
CGCGCCGCCGCACAAGGTCAACCCGCCTCGGCGCATGGTCCGGCGGATCGCGGACCCCGCATCCGACTCACCCATGCCTGCCTCCTCCTCAACTTCCGAGTCCCGCCTCGGGCGGACTCCTGCCCAAAGGAAGACCCGCAAATGAAGATCACCTATTCGATTGTCGCTCCCATTTTCAACGAAAAGGAAAACCTTCCCGAACTCTATCGCCGCATCAACGAGGTGATGTCCCGGACCGGCCAGCCCTGGGAACTCGTCCTTGTGGACGACGGCTCCACGGACGGTTCGACCGAGATCATCCGCGAACTCGCCAAAATGGACAAACACGTTCGCCCGGTGATCTTCGCGCGCAACTTTGGTCATCAGATCGCCATCACCGCGGGCTGGGATTATGCGCGCGGCGATGCGGTCGTGGTCATTGATGCGGACTTGCAGGACCCGCCCGAACTCATCCTGGAGATGGCGAAGAAGTGGAAGGAGGGATATGAAGTCGTCTATGCCGTCCGCGCGGAGCGCGAAGGGGAGTCGTGGTTCAAGTTATGGACCGCCTCGCTGTTCTATCGCATCATCTACCGCATCACGGACGTGAAGATTCCTCTCGATACCGGCGACTTCCGTTTGATGGACCGCCAAGTGGTGGACGTGCTAAAGTCCATGCGCGAACGTCATCGTTTTCCGCGCGGCATGTCCGCATGGGTGGGCTTCAAGCAGATCGGCGTGGAATACAAACGCGCCGCTCGTATCGCCGGCGAGACGAAATATCCGTTCCGCAAGATGTTCCGCCTGGCATTGAATGCCATCACGGGTTTTTCATATTTCCCTCTGCAGGTCGCCACGTTCTTTGGGTTTGCCTCGGCGGGCGTTGCCATCCTTGCGATCCCTGTGGTCATTTATCTGCGCGCCAGCGGGTCGCAGGCGTTCTTTGGTCAGGCAACCACGTTGATCGCAGTGTTGTTCCTCGGGGGCGTGCAGTTGATCTCGCTGGGGATTTTGGGCGAGTACATTGGTCGCCTGTACGACGAGGTGAAGGGCAGACCGTTGTACATTGTCCGTGAGGCGCCGGAAGAGTAGTTGCGAAGAATGTCCTGAAGGATGTCCTGATGCGGATTTGCTTTCCGTTCAAACCTTCGGGACGGTGCGTCCTGTGATTCAGGCTTCAGACCTTCGAATGGAAAATCGTTCGAGGGTCTTTTTTATTTCCGCCAGCCTCTCCTGACTGACGTTTGCCAGCAGGAGCGTGATGCCAAACGAGATCAACACATTCGTGATGAAAAAGAAAACCATTTCTTCGAGCGGCAGGATTCCAAAGAAGAGGACGCCGGTGGTTTGCTCCTTCGAGATGGACCACGTCGTATCACGCAGTGCAACGATGTCCATCAGGGAAAGATACGTCCCTGGGATGAGTATCGCGGGGATGACCAGTTTGCGATAATGCCAGAGGATGTCCGCGCTAAACAGGAGTTGGGGGAGAATCGCCGGCAGCGCCCGGAAGAGGATGATGGACAGGTACGTCCACTTCACATCGCCGAAGAAGAAACAAGTGGAGGTAACACAAGTATACAAGCAGACAGGTACACAAGTGTGCGTTCGAGAAAGCACACTACATGTTAAATTCTTTGC
>CAYQOF010000253.1:0-2667 GCA_964419035.1 uncultured Anaerolinea sp.
AAAAAGTGATGAAATTAATATAGCCAAAGGCACAAAAAATCCCTACAATGGAACCATGAGCCCGAGAAGCGGTTACCTTCTCATTGTGGAAGACGACCTCGACATCCTGAAATTCCTCGAAACGACGCTGAAGTTCCGAGGCTATCGCGTGGCCACTGCCCGCAATGGCAGGGAGGGCCTCGAGATGGCGCGGCGGGAACGCCCCGCCCTCGTGATCGCCGACATCATGATGCCCAAACTGGACGGCTTCGGTCTTGTTCACCGGCTGCGCATCGAATCCGAAACACGCTCCATCCCCGTGATCTTCATCACCGCCACCTACGTCGCCCCCGAAGACCAGGAATTCGCACTCAACATCGGAGTTACACGCTTTATCCAAAAGCCGGTGGACATGGACGCCTTTCTCGCGACCATCGCCGAACTCATGGAACAGGGCGAAGCCGCAACAATGGAACCGCTCATGGAACTCAGTTTCTATGAAGGCTATCGCATGAGGCTCGAATCCAAACTGGCGCAAAAGATCAAGCAGATTAAACGCGACGAGCGCCTGCTGGAAAAAGACCGTGACGGCGACAAGCAAACCATACAGGTATCGCTCCGTCATGCCATCGCGGATCGGGATGAATTAATACTCCTGCTGGATCAGGTCTACGATCATCTAGCAAAACTTGGCAGGTCCCGTTAGTTCCACTTTCGCGCTGACATTGTGCCCGAAGGGTAGCGGAGGGGCGTGATCTCCGCCCGGTAGTCGAAGCATCTCGTCCATCATGTCAGGGATACCATCATTCACATTAATTCAACACAATCCCCTCGTCTGTGACCTTCAACCGATTTCCGCAGTTCCGACACGTCCACGCGCCCGTCTCGCTTCGACGCGGCTCAGCGCGAGCCTCCTCCCATCTCACCTGCCCGCACGACCCGCACCGCATCACCTCTGACAGTCGCTTCGCGCCCGCAGGTTCGGATGATCCGTTCTTCACCGCGATCACGCGCTCGAAGAGTTTCCACCACGCGGCGATCTGGTAACTCTCGAATCCGTTCTTTACGAGCAGCGCGCCGAACTCCGCCCTGCTCTTCACTTTGGCTTTGCGACCCGACGCCTCCGTGCCGCGTGAGGTCAGCAGGATTCCGCCCGGTCTCAACACGCGGGACATTTCCGCCAGCGCGGCGTTCATATCGGGTAACAACTCCAGCACTTCGAGACAGCAAACCACATCGAACGTCTCATCAGGGAAAGGCAGTGGGAAGGATTGATGACGCAGAAACTCAACCCTCATATTTTCCGCTGGTCGAGTAGAGCGGGTGTGCCGAGCGGAGCGATAGCGAAGTCGAAGCATCTCGCTCGTATCGGGACCAGCGAGTTTATTGTACGCCTTCTCCAACATCCCTTGTGAAATATCAATTGCAATGATGCGCCCCTTGAACTCCGGTCGCTTCATCAACGCAAATGAAAGCCGCCCCGTTCCAGTGGCAAAATCCAAAACAAACGGCTCCAATTCTCCCAATTCCCCTAATTCTCCATCTCCCCTCTGTTTTCCGTGCTCTCTGTGGCGAAATGAATTTCGCACAGCATCCAACAACGGCGCCGCCAGCATCTCGTCATCGCGCAGTTGACTCTCGCGCTTGCCCTCGTCGTACTTCCGCGACCAGCGGTCATACAGCCACGCCTGCACGCGCGGTCCCAGATGCGCGCCTTCATAGAAGTAGATCTCGCGGTCGAGGAGGTAACCGATCAGGACGAGTAGGGCAATGACACCCAGCCAGGAATAAATATCCACGATTGCTCCAAATTATTCGCGCTTCGTCTATGAGCGGGAGGATCACCCGCTCTCCGCTCAGCGCGATAATTGCCTCTGCCTCAACGCCTCATACGCGATCAACGCCGTCGAGACCGACACGTTCAACGAATTGACCCTGCCCATCATCGGGATTCTGACCTTCATATCCGCGTTCTGCATCCAGAACCCGGACAGCCCCTCATCCTCCGCGCCAACGACGATGGCAATGGGACTCCGCAAATCCACGTCGGAATAGACCAACTCAGCAGACGGACTCGCGGCGAGCGCACGCATCTTTCCCCTCTTCAACCACTCCAAAGCGGACGCGTTGTCACATTCGACGACGGGTACGCTGAAGACCGCTCCCCGGCTGGCGCGCACGACGTTGGGATTCCACACGTCCACGCGCGGGTCGCAGACGAGGACGGCGTCCACGTGAGCCGCGTCGGCTGTGCGCAGGATCGCGCCGAGATTCCCCGGCTTCTCGATGGATTCGGCGACGATGACCAGCGGGGTTTCCGCCAGCAAGCTGACGGATTCCAAAGTGGAATGTGGAATGGGAAAGACCGCCAGCCAGCCATCTGGATTCTCGCGATACGAAATCTTCTCAAAGACCGCGCGGGAGACGGTCAGAGACTCGACAGGCTCGACCCGGCGGGTTTCAGCGGAGGTAAAGGTTAATTGACGTGAAGCAAGCTCGGGGGCGAAGAGAACCGTCCGCGGCTTATGTCCAGCCGAGAGCGCAAGATTGATCTCGTCCACCCCCTCCACGAGCATCAACCCATCCTTTTGTCTTTGCCGTTTGTCGTCGCGCAGTTTGACGATATATTTAACGCGCGGGTTCTGAAGACTTGTTATGTCCATGGTTGATTATAGGTGACAGTCACTT
>CAYQOF010000253.1:2767-4644 GCA_964419035.1 uncultured Anaerolinea sp.
GTCACTTCCAAAAGACAAGCCGCCTGATGCGTTTCGCTGATGCGCGTCAGTTGCGGGTCAATTCGTTTGCACTCGTTCATCACCAACGGACAGCGCGGGTGAAAACGACAGCCGGTCGGCAGGTCAATCGGGTTGGGGGTTTCCCCTTGCAGGATCATGCGCTTCTTTCTCATGCGCGGGTTTGGCACCGGGATGACCGAAAGCAACGCCTGAGTGTAGGGATGTTTCGGCTCCTTCAACACCTCGCTCATCGCCCCGATCTCGACGATGCGCCCAAGATACATGACCGCGACGCGGTCCGCGAAATAACCGACCGTGCCGAGGTCGTGCGTGATGAAGATGACCGAGATATTGCGCGTCTGACGCAGTTCTGCCAGCAGGTTGATGATCTCGGCGCGGATGGAAACATCCAGCATCGAGACGGGCTCATCTGCAAGCAACAGGTGCGGTTCCAGCACGAGCGCGCCGGCAATGACGACGCGTTGTCTCTGCCCGCCGGAAAGTTGATGCGGAAAACGATTCAGAAAATCCTCGGCAGGCTTCAAGCCTGCATCTTCGAGCGCCCTCCGCATGCGTTCGCGGCGTTCATCCAGATTGGGAACGAGTCCATGCACGATCAACGGTTCGGTGACGATCTCTTCGATGGTCTGCATTGGGTTGAGCGATTCGTATGGATCCTGAAAGACCATCTGGATACGCTGGCGGATCGCCTTGCGTTCGCTTGCGCTTGCGTGCGTGATGTTCCTGCCTTCGAAGAAGATCGCGCCTTCGGTGGCTTCCTCGAGCCCCATCAACGTCAGCGCGAGCGTGGACTTGCCGCATCCGCTCTCGCCGACCAGCGCGATGACTTCGCCGCGTTCGAGTTGCAGGTCCACATCGTCCACCGCGTGGACGAAATTCTCCTGCCGCGAAAACCAGCCCGGTCTGCCTGCGGGAAAATACTTCTTGAGGTTTCTTACTTCGAGGATGTAATCGTTTGGCATGACATTTTTTCACCATGAAGGACACTACGGACACAAAGTTGAAAACCTTTTTTCTATCTTCCTTTCGCTGCCATGCATCATAATGCGCGGAAATGCGCCATGCCCAGCCGACGCTGGAGAGCGTCTCTTACGCGCGTCCCTGGTGCGTAGCAGACGTTCTCTAACGTCCGCTTGCTGCCAAGATTCTAATTCTCGACCAAATGACAACTCGCCACATGCCCATCCTCCAGCGGATGCAAAACCGGCAGTTCGACGGAACATCGCTCGAACGCCAGCGGACAGCGCGGCGCGAAACGGCACCCGGGCGGGAGCGCGTCCAGCCGCGGAGGATAGCCGGGGATGGAGGCGAGTTTCCGTTCGGGCTTGGAAAGATCCGGGAAGGCTTTGAGCAGTTCCTGGGTGTAGGGATGACGCGGCGCATTGTAGATCGTGTCCACGTCCGCGTATTCGGCAGTCACGCCTCCGTACATCACCAGCACCGAGTCGCACATCTCAGCCACCACGCCGAGATCGTGCGTCACGAAGATGATCGCCAGCCCGAGTTTCCTGCGCAGGTCGTCGAGCAGTTCCAGGATCTGCGCCTGGATCATCACATCCAGCGCGGTGGTCGGCTCGTCCGCGATCACGATCTGCGGGTTGCACGAAAGCGCCATGGCGATCATGGCGCGCTGCCGCATCCCGCCAGAATATTGATGCGGGAAATGCTCCTTGTGATCCGCCGTGATGCCCACGAGATCGAGCAACTCCACAACCCGATACTCCAGGCTTCCCGGCGGGAAGTTGGGGATGTGCTTGATGATCGCTTCCCTGATCTGATCGCCAACCGTGCGGACGGGATTGAGCGCGTTCATCGCGCCTTGAAAGATCACCGAGATGCCGCTCCAGCGCACGTCC
>CAYQOF010000254.1:0-4584 GCA_964419035.1 uncultured Anaerolinea sp.
CGATAGAACCGCATGAATCCATTCCCCAACGCGCGGCGGAGGAATTCCTTGAATCCCAAGGAAGCCGTAATGGAATGGACAATTCCCCACAGGGCAAGGGCAAGGATCAACCAGAACATGGATTTGCCTTATTCCGCGCCGAACGCGGGCAATTCGAGGGTTTCCGTGCCGGTCCGGATGATGTAATACGGCATCCACGCGACGCCGAAGAGCTTGACGAACACGTCCGTTTTCTTCGGCGTGACCGTGACCTCGGTGATTTCATTGACCGCGCGACCCCAGCGGTCATTGATCTCGGCAATCACCTCTTCACGCCGCTTTTCCAGTTCGACGATCTGCTTCTTATATTGGGTGATCGCCTCGATCGATTCCTCGACCTCCGCTTTTGCCCTTTCCGTCAGGCGGCGCTTGGAGAGTTGCGAACTCAGACTCTTTTTGCGTCCCAGCCCCACCAGGCTTGCCCCAAGTTCTGCGAGGTTGCCGCGTTCCTCCCACTTGCGATGCTCGTAATCCACCTGGTCTTCAGTCAGTTCGCGTTCCTCGCGCGCCAGCCTATCCTGGATGGTTTTGAGTTGACGGTCAAGCGAAACGGTCGCTTTGGCAATTTCGGAGTCGCGTTTCTGGCTGGCGGCTTCGGCGCAAGCCCGCATGAATTCCGCACGGCTGACATCGGGACCGGCGTATACCTTCAGGGCTTCGTTGGCGCGCGCCTGAACCGATGAGTTGCGCAACACCCAATCGGTATAGTCCTTTTGCAGCGCGTTCATCAACCTCGAGTCGTTCAGCGGGGCATCAACGATCCCAAAGCACGCAGAGGGCGCGGGAGATGTGTCCACGTTATCGAACAGATGGCTGTTGAATGAATATTCCTCCCAGGGGATGGAACCGCGTTTGTCGGGAGAAACAACCAGCGCGGCGCGCGTGACTTCGCTGTCCACGCCGAGTTTGCGGTCGAGGACGCGCGTCTTTGCCGAGGCGACCAACGCGGGACGATAGATCACGCCTTCGATCATCGCTTCCGCGGGCATGAACTGTCCTGCGGATTTGTACGCTTCAGGCAGGCTGTAGGATTGAGGGAGGAAATATTCGCGAACGCCGGAAGGCACGGGAGGCTTGGTCTGACTTCCTTCCGATTTGCGACTTGCGATTTGCGATTGACGATTTGTAAGTTCAGATTCGCTTTTAACGGTGGTCGTTGCCGCGAAGGAGGCAGAGTCGGTTTGGGGAGAGGAAAAGGTTTGAGGAGCAGAAGCAGGCTTCAGCGACGCGGGAAGCGAGGCGTCCACCCCGGCAAGTTGATTGAGCGCAGGGATTTGATTCCTCGTCATCGGGCCGGCGAGGAAATTCATCGCCCAGCGCGATTGCATCAGGATGGGGTGTTTCGCATGGACGTTGTGCAGGACGAAAACGCGTTTGCCCAGCGAGGATATCAGTTTGTCGAATTCACTCCGCGAGATGCCGCCCGCCGCGCTTTCGAGCCCGTCGAGCAGGCGTTGTTTATCCTGGTCGGTTTGCAGTTTGCCGATGAGCCATGTGCCGGCGTTGGAGAGACCCTTGTAATCCACATCCACTGGATTTTGTGTGGCAAGCAGCAAACCCAAGCCAAACGCGCGCGCCTGTTTCAACATGCGGAGGAGCAATTGTTTGGAGGGCGGGTTGCGCTGTGGAGGCAGGTAACCGAAGATCTCGTCCATGTAAAGGAGCGCGCGCAGGGAGGGGGCGCCGCTTTGCGTGCGCATCCACGATTCGACCGCGGAGAGCAATAGCGTGACAAAGAACATGCGCTCCGTCTCGGAGAGATGCGCGAGATAGAAAATATTGTGGCGCGGACGACGATCCGCTGTATAGAGCATCGAGCCGATATCGAGCGGCTGCCCCTCGCGCCAGGTCTCGAAGGCGGGCGCGGCAAGGATGTTGTTCAACACCATCGCAAGTTCCATACGATCCTTCGCGGGGAAGAATGTATCCACGGGGAACGCGCCTAGTTTGTCGAACGGGGGCGTCTGCGTTTGCAGGATGAGTTCGGTAAGGTCAATATCTTTGCCCTGACTCCACGCGTGCTCGAAGATGTTGGCAAGTAAAATATGTTCGCGCGAACGGAGCGGATCAATATCGTCGTAACCGACCAGCCCAAGCAGCGCGGTGACCGTGCTGGCGATCTTCTCGCGCAGCGGTTCGCGGTTTTCGTTCCACGAGAGTTCAGGCGCGGCGAGCGAGGAAAGAACACTGACCGGGATCCCCGCATCCGAGCCCGGTGTGTAGATGGTAAATTGCGCGGAGTTCTTGAGGGCGAGAACACGCTCCTGGGATATTCCCCACTCGTTCAACCCGTTGCGCCAGGAGAGTGACGCATCCAATGCGACCTGTTCGTGGGTCTTGCCGGCGCGGCGCGCCGCTTCAGGGTCAATCCACGGCTGGAAATCCTGCGGCGCGAGGTCGGGGAAGTGCAACAGTAAATTCGTCAGGTCGCCTTTTGGGTCAATAATGATGGCGGGAACGCCCTTCAGCGCGGCTTCCTCGAGCAGGGCAACGCACAGACCCGTCTTGCCCGAGCCGGTCATGCCGGTGACGACGGCGTGCGTGGTCAGGTCGGCGGGATCGTAGGTCACTTTTTGATCTGAAACAGCCTGTGTCGAGGGATCATATACGCGTCCAAGATAAAATTTTTCGGTCATCAGGGTCTCCTAAACCCGCCCCTCTCCCAATGGCAGATGGGAAAAGGGGCGAGGGAAAATGGAATGAATGCGCCGGGAAATTTACTCCATTTTCTTTCATCGCACAAGGAGATCATCATTAAAATTCCTGCGGAGATCACGCCTCCGCAGGAATTTATCGCTCAATCATCATTACCGTTGTCGTCATTGGCATTATTATTATTGTTGTTGTCATCGTTGTCGTTGCTGCCATTACTGTTGTTGTCGTTATTATTATTGTTGTTATTGTTGTTCGAATCAGATCCGCTCCCGCCGCCCGAGCCGCCATCCTGGAACTCGATCTTTTCGGCAATGAAAACGCCGGACGAGTTGAAATATCCCTCCACTTTTGCAAGCGCGCCGATACGCAGCGTTCCCTTGATCTCGGCGTTTCCGACGTTCACCACAATGCCATTGACGATCCAGAGATGAGTCTCCATCGCGCTGACGGCGCCTTCGAAGGATGTCTTTCGAGGCTGGGGCGTTTGCGTCGCTTCACCCCCGGACCCTTTGCCTGAGTTATCCTCAACTTCCTGTTCCTGCCCCTTGTTTTCCTCCTCTTCGATCGAATCATCGCCAACAACTGGAACATTCGCGCCGGGGGACAACAACTGGATCCGTTCAGCGACGACGCTCCCATCTCCCTGAGTTTGTCCTCTCACCCGCACCGCCGCGCCAACGACGACCTGCTCATCCGGCAGGCGCGTCCGGGAGGTGATGAGGACCGGGATGCCGGCAACCCTCCACGCGTCCGCGTTCTGACGCGTGACGTATCCCGCGAAATCCACTTTTACAGAACGTCCCATTGTGAAGAGTTCGCGCAGTTCCTCCAGCCGTCTGTTCTCTTGCTCGAACTCGAGCGCCTCGCGCTTTTGCGCGTCGAACGTGAAAAGCACGCGCACGCCTTCCCACGTCCGTTTGACGGGATACAGGTTATCGCCGGGCAGGGTTTCCGAAGCCGCGCGTACGAGCCCGGTGCCGCTGACAAAGACCAACGCAACGATCATCACCATGACCGCGAGGCGCCGGAGCGAGGCAAACCAGGCATGAGACACGCGGGGCTTGACCCTGGCTTCGCGCATCTGCGCGGCGTGCTGTAACACCTTCGCGCGGTTGCGTCTCACCGCTTCCGCGGAAGGTTCAGGCACAGCCATGCCTCTCGCCTCGATGGACGCTTCAAGCAGGGGACGCAATTCGTCGGCAAGTTCCGGGCGCTGGAACAGAACGGTGTCAACGTCCGCTCCACGCTCGATCTCAGCCAGGCATTGCTCGAGGGCTTCGTATAAATGTCTCATAAATTCACCTCCCCGATCTGCCGCTGAAGCGATGCCAGCGCGCGGAATTGGAGAGCCTTCACAGCATTAATGTTTTTTTTCAAATAAGACGCGGTCTCTTCGAGCGAATATCCCTGGCCGAAACGCAAAGCCAGCACGTGCTGCTGCTCATGGGTCAGTTGGGCGTATGCCGTTTGGACAGCCCGGTTCTGTTCGCGCAGGTCCACTTCTGAAGATACGCTCTGCCGTTCATCGGGCAGGGATTCAGTCAGGGCTTCCACGGGTCTGCGATACTTGCGCCGCAAATGATCGTTCACCGCGTTGGATGCGGTGGCGATCAACCAGCCCCTGAGGCTGGTCTGCGGACCCTGTTTTTTCTGCGCGGCTTCGAGCAGACGCACGAAGACGTCGCTCGCGATATCCTCCGCGGCGGCATCATCGTTGATCCGATAGCGGACGTAACGATAGACCTCGGAAAAGTACTGATCGTAGATCGCTCCGATAGACTGCGAATCCAGTTTCTGCAAGCCGTTCAGGGCGAGTTGTTCATCGTAACCGGTCATGATCGGAGTGGACCCCCGCGCCATGAAAGAAATGGTTGGCACATAAGCATTCAT
>CAYQOF010000255.1:0-4578 GCA_964419035.1 uncultured Anaerolinea sp.
TCGAGCAGGCTGTCCAGGAGGTCAATTCATTGTTGGAGAAAAGCCGGAGCATGGTGAGTAAATCGAAGGTGTAGTGTATGAAAAAAGAGTTGGCAGGTGATGTCTGCTCTTATTTGTGTTTCTTTGTCAATTCAAAAATCGATGGGGTGTACGGCAGGCCAGTCGGGCATACCAAATGCCGATGCCTTCGCGTGGATATCGAAACCCATTTCTTGGCTAGACCATGCCTGATTTTCTGCCATCCTGAAGGATGACCTGACCCTCTTCCGTCAGTTCCTTGAGTTTGGTGAGGTTCTCGTGAACTGCGGATTGCACATTACGGGCGGCTAATTTCTCCAGCAACACGGGTTTCCCGCTTTCCAGTCTCCTACGATCCATGATGAGGGTTTCGGTGCCTTCGCCCTGCAGTTCCATTTCCATCCCGAGCCGGGGATAGGATTCCGAAATAGTTGTCACCTGGACTTTTTCTCTGTGGTTCGAGTTCGGCAACCTTTAGCGTTTGTTCGTCGGTCTTTGCCTCGAAGCATCTCTACGTACCATGTCCAAGACCCTTCGGTCGCGGGAAGCGCTCTCTCAGGATGACATGGTTAAGACTTTGAGAAGCCATGCAGCATTGTGTCGTCACTGTTGAGACGATATGCCCCACAAGCGCAGGATGCCGTCCTCGGAGCCGATCGCCAGGAGCGTGCCATCGGGTGAGACCACCAGGCTGTTGGCGATACCTGTGATCTTCAGCGAGCGGATCGGTGCGCCGCTCGAGACGAGCCAGATGCGGACAGTATCGTCTGACGAGCCGGAAAAGAGCAGTTCTCCATCCGATGTGAAGACCAGACTGCGGACCTCGCCTGTGTGACCTCCCAGGATGCGCTGGATGTTCCCAGTGGCGATATCCCAGAGATAGATGTTCCCGTCCGCCGCGCCGGATGCCAGCGTGAGTTCCTCCGGTGAGAACGCCAGAGTCAATACTTCGTTGACATTGCCCTTCAGGACGTTCGTCTCCTCGCCATCGGACACACGCCACAAGCGGATGGTCTGATCGGAGGAAGCGGAAGCCAGCGTGCTGCCGTCCGAAGAGAACGCCACGTTTTGCACAGCCCCGGCGTGACCTCTCAGAGTGGCGAGCCGCCCTCCATCCGAAACGTTGGCGAGGCGGATGGTCTGGTCTGCGGAGCCGGTCGCCACGACGATCCCATCGGGCGAGAACGCCACCGTCAGCACACGGTCAGTGTGCCCGCCTGTGGAGCGCACCATGCTTCCATCGGCGACTTTCCATAAGATGGTCTTAAGGTCGTCGGAGACCGAAGCCAGGAGGGCACCATCCGGCGAGAAGGCGATATCCCGAACGGGGGCGGTATGCCCCAGCAGGACCTGTGAGAGTTCGCCATCCGCAACGTCCCAGATGCGGATCGAGTTATCGAACATGCTCGCCGCCAGCCTGGTTCCATCCGGCGAATAGGAGATGCTTTCGACCGGGCTGGAGAATCCCTCAAGGGTGTTGAGGGAAGTCGTCCCTGTGGGGTCCCAGATACGCACGGTGCCATCATAGGATCCGGAATAGATGCGTTTGCCGTCGGGTGAGAAGACCACGCTCCTGACTCCGCTGGTGTGCTCCTCCAGAATGCCGATCAGGTTGCCGTCGCGGGCGCGTCGCAGCCAGATCTTGTTATCGTTCGATGCAATGGCAAGCAGTGACTCGGTTCCGTTGTTCGAGAAAGCCAGACCCAGGGCGGGTTGTCCCAGACCGGTCAACGAGCGGATGAGGGTGCCATCCGCCACGCGCCAGATCTCCACCGTGCCATCCGAAGCGCCTGTCGCCAATAAAGTCCCATCGGGAGAGAGCGTGAGAGTATCGAGCGATTTGGTGAGGACCTTGATTGTGTTGCGCAGCGCGCCGTTGGCATATTGCCATAACTTGATGGTGCGGTCTGCGGAGCCGGAGAGCAGGGTCTCGCCATCCGGAGAGAACACCAAGCCGATAACCGGGGCTGCCTGCCCGGATAACACCCGTGAAGCCTGCGAGGCGACATCGAACAGGTAGACATTGCCGTCGCTGGCGCCCACAGCGATGGTGGAGCCTGAGAGCGAGAACGCCAGACTGGTGATCGCGGCGAACGGACTGTTCAGAGACTTTTGCAGGCTCCCGTCCGCGACGCTCCAAATCTGGATGCTCCCGTCCTGCTTGCCAGAGGCGATGGTCGCGCCATCGGGTGAGAAGACGAATATGTTCAGCCAGTTCCCGGTCTCGATGTAACCCGCCTCCTCCAGGGACCCGGCATCGTACAGGTGGATCCCGAGCGGGGTTCCCACCGCCAGCAGTTTCCCATCGGGACTGACCGCAAGTTTGATGATGGTCCCTTTGCTCCAGACGGCAAGCTGGACAAGTTCCGAGACGTTCTCGGTTGTGATCAGAGCGTTCGAGGCAGAGATGGGAGTGCCTGCCAGTGCAGCGGGGAGCGGCGTTGGTGTGGAGGTGGGCAGGATATGGGTGGGGAGCGGTGCATAGGTGGGCGCAGCAACGGGTTGTTTCGGCGCACATGCGCCCGCAATGATGAGGAGCAACAGAACTGAGCATACCCGGCATTTCATTGTCTGTTTCCTTTCCCATGATCGATGACGATTCAATGCCTGCCAGCCAGTTCGATCATGCTGCGGCAGGACGATTGTGATGGTCGAGTCTTACACCTTGAGCCGAGTATACACCCGATGAAAGGGGAACAGGATTGTTGGGGAGTGGTAAATCATGGGGCGGGAAGCTGCACTGATCTGCCAAAGCCTCTTCAATCCATCGCGGGATATACTTCGCGTGCAAAAGGGGAGTATGCGTTCCATATCGGCGCGAACCCGGATGCCCTGCCGTACAACGTCCCACGGTGGAACCGGGCACGGTCGAACCGTTCATCATCGCTGTTTTTGAAAACGGATTCCGTTTTGGTTATGTCTATCCCCCGCTGTACGAAGTGCCAGCCTGTATTGATTTCTAATTAGCCCGGGTTCGCGCTTTGCAAATCCCCGCAGTATGGGGAGGATTGATCCTGTTCCATGCCTCCGCCAGTTTGGGCGATTTCATGATCGAATTGCGAAGTTTCCCGGAGACACCTTTTTGGATGTCCCGGGCGCGGTCTTTTGAGGATCGATCCGTTTACATCAATCGCAATTGACCGCGCAAGTGCTGCGCTAGGGTTGGCTGGACCATACGATGTCGAATCCGCTTCCGTATGGAGTGATGAGCGCAACAACATCACTTGGGAAATCATACGAATACACTGCATCTTCGGAGTCTGCATTGATGACGATGATCTCGCCCCGCCCGGTAAAGTTGACGCGGTCATATCCATCGAAGAAGAAACGCGCCTCAAGATAACTTCTGCTGTCGGGCGACCATCCATAAACCAATTTGCTCATAAGTTCATGCGGCGGCGGCGTCGCCTCATAGATGGGTCCGCTGTAAAACAGAGTCTCAGGCTCGGCGGTTCCAACGGATATATCTGTCATTGAAATAGGGATCGCAAATGGAATGCCTCTTTCTGTATCCCTTCCGAGCAATCGTAATGGTTCACCGATCATTAGCACCCTGGATTTATCAGGTGACAACAGCAGGTCTATGGCTCCATTTGTGCCAAAATCGGTGGGAAAACGCAGAAGTGTTTTTTGAACCTGCCCGTCTTCGGAAAGGAGATAGTATTCAACCGCATGTTCTTCATACTTCAAACCTCCATACAAGCCGATTTCGGGGAAGTAACAAACCTCCCGATATCCCGCCGACTGCATGCGCTGGATTTGTTTAGTACGCACAAAGCAGATTGACTGGCTGTTTGCGCGACTCACACTGTTTATCCAAAAGCCATCGCCCTGTACCCGCTCGAGATTACCATCAGCAAAATTGATCTGGAAGTATGCCCACCCCGGCTCGCAGCATCTCGCATTTACTGTTTGCATGATGAAAGTGTAATGGTCTGCAGACCACTTGTAGTCCGATACATACCTTCCTGCAGGAACCTTATACAGCCTTTGAAAATCATTCTCCTCGGAATCATAAACAAATACCCATAATTCCTGATTTTCATCATGATTCGTAAAAACGAGTTTCCTCCCATCCGGTGACCATTTTATCTCCATAGTTGAATCCCCTTCGGGGAGGAGAATCTTGGTGATGGATCTAGGTTCTCCGGTGAAAAATCCATCCACATACAGATTGATATCCCCTTGGACATCCTTTGCAATAAAGGCAATTTTGGGCTCACTGCCGCCGACCATCGTCGGGGTAATGGTTGGCGTGGAAGTTGGCGAGGGCGTGGGGGTAAAGGTGGGTGTAGGCGTGAGCGTGGATGTGGGAGGGATCACAGTGAGGGTCGGCGTTGATTAGGCTGGAGTGGCGCACGCAACCAGCAAGAATATTACAAGGAGAAAAACGCTCTTTTTCATTTCATTCTCCTTCCAATGAAGAGACGTAAATGTGCGTCGCTGATTCAGTATAGCGTGCCTGTCAAGTAAAAACCCGCCACGCGGCGGGGCGGATCGCTACCAATCCTCTTCGTCCTCCTCCACTTCGTAGAAACTTGCCTGCTCCCCGATCTTCCT
>CAYQOF010000256.1:0-4560 GCA_964419035.1 uncultured Anaerolinea sp.
GCCAGCGAATCGCGCTGGGACGCGCCTTCCTCACCGATCCGCATATTTTGATCCTGGACGACTCGACCTCCGCAATTGACTCCGCCACCGAGGACAAGATCCAGCGCGCCATCGCCAACGCCGCCCGCGGACGCACGACCTTCATCATCACACATCGCCTGTCTCAAATCAGATGGGCTGACCTGATCATCGTCCTTCGCAAAGGCAGAATTGCCGCCATCGGCACGCACGACGAATTGATGAAGGCATCTGAAGCATACTCCCGAATATTCCAAGAATAAAACGGGACGCAGATGAACGCTGAGGACGCTGATTATTGATATGAGGAAAATGATGGACAGAAAGACTTCGTACAACGCATCGCTTTACAAGCATTCAGACCTGACTGAGCAGATAATTGGCGCATTTTATGCTGTGTATTCTGCTTTGGGTTATGGATTTCTTGAGAAGGTTTATGTCAAAGCATTGATGATCGAGTTGAAGAATCGCGGAATGAATCCCCGGGATGAATTGCCGATTCATGTTTATTATGCAGGGCAATTGATAGGAGAGTATTTTGCAGATATCGTTGTAAACGATCTTGTCATCCTTGAGGTCAAAGCTGCCAAGGCGATAGCAAGTGAACACGAGGCACAATTACTGAATTATCTGAAAGCCACACCTTATGAAGTCGGCTTGATCCTCAACTTTGGACCGAAGCCCGAAACCAAACGCCGCTCTTTCGACAACAGCCGAAAGGAATGGTTCGTTGCTCGAAGAAAAAAATAACATCAGCGTTTTTCAGCGTTTATCAGCGTCCAAATCGTAAATCTTCAATCGGAAATCGTAAATCACCATGGGTTTCTTTGCCGGACTTAACGACGAAAAATACGACCGCCAGTACTCGGACCGTGTACTGACGCGCCGCATCCTCGAATATTTCAAACCGCAGACCCGGCGGCTTGCCTGGGTGACTGCGCTGGTTGTTGTGATCGCGGTCATCGGCGCGGCGCTGCCGGTCGTCGTGGCGCGCATGGTGGACCTGCTCAAAGGCGAGCCTACACTGACAGCCATCAGCCTGGTCAGTCTGGCAGTGCTGTTCATCGGCGTCGGTTTATGGGGATTGAACTGGGTGCGGCGCAGTCTCGTCGTGCGCGCGGTGGGGGACGTGGTACTCGATCTTCGTACGCGCGCCTTCCGCGCCGCGGCGGAACATGACCTTTCCTTTTACGATCAATTCTCTTCGGGGCGCATCGTCTCGCGCATCACCTCCGATACAAATGATTTCGGTCAACTCGTCATCATCGTCACCGATGTCGGCGCGCAGATCGTGCAAGCCGTCATCCTCGGCGTCGTCCTGTTTCGCACCGACTTGAAATTATCGTTGATGTTGATGGCATTCCTGCCGGTCATCTTCGCGGTTGCATCGCTTTTCCGCGTGCTGGCTCGCAGAGTCACCAAGCGCGGCATGAAAGCCATGGCGGATGTCAACGCCGCCATCAAAGAGACCATCAGCGGCATTTCGATTGCGAAAAATTTCAGGCAGGAAGAGAGCATCTTCAAGTCGTTCGACGAATCGAACCAGCAATCGTATCGGGTCAACATCCAACGCGGTTTCGTCCTCTCACTGGTCTTCCCCACGCTCAACGCGCTGGGCGGCATCTTCGTCGCCATCCTCATCTACGTTGGCGGGTTGAGCGCGGCGCAGGGCATCGTCACGGTCGGCGCGTGGTATCTCTTCATCATGAGCCTCGACCAGTTCTTCTTCCCCGTCCTCAACCTGTCCGCGTTCTGGGCGCAGATCCAGGCGGGACTCTCCGCGGCGGAACGCGCCTTTGCCTTGATTGACGCCGATCCGAACGTCGTGCAGGTTGACAAACGCGACGTGCCTCCGCTAAAGGGACACATTCATTTCGAGGGCATCCATTTCCGTTATACGGATAACGAACCGGTTCTGACTCACTTCAACCTGCTCATCCCGCCCGGGGAGAATCTCGCCCTGGTCGGACACACCGGCGCGGGGAAGTCCTCGATTGCGAAGTTGATCGCTCGCTTCTACGAATTCCAGCAGGGACGTTTACTGGTGGATGGTCACGACATCCGCACGTTCGACCTCGCGCAATATCGCAAACAACTCGGCATTGTGTCGCAGGTCCCGTTCCTGTTTTCAGGGACGGTGGCGGAGAACATCCGTTACGCCGCTCATCCTGAGCCTGGTCGAAGGACGAACGTATCCGATGAGGAAATCCTCGAGATGGCGCGCAAGATCGGCGATGGTGAATGGCTGGAAACGCTTCCAAACGGGATCCAGACCGAGGTCGGGGAAAGAGGCGGACGCCTCTCGATGGGACAGCGTCAACTCGTGGCGTTGATGCGCGTCCTCATGCAGAAGCCAGCCATCTTCATCCTCGACGAAGCCACCGCGAGCATTGACCCATTCACCGAATGGCAGATCCAGCAGGCATTGAACCTCATCCTGAAACATTCGACGAGCATCCTGATCGCGCATCGCTTATCCACCGTCAAGGCGGCGGACCGGATCGTCGTGATGGAAAAGGGAAGCATCATCGAAGAGGGGAATCACGAGGGCTTGCTCTCCCTTCGGTCGCAGGGCGGGCATTACGCGATGTTGTACAACACGTACTTCAGGCATCAAAGCCTGGCTTACATCGAACAGGCAAGGGAATTGATCAAGTGATGAGTGCGCGCCGTCCCGAAGGGTTGGTTCGCTCAACAAGGCTGTTCGAGCAAACCTTCGGGACGTTTTACGTCATGAGATGAGTGATTGAGTGATATGGACTCACAGGAGGAGTTATCATGCTCAAAGTCGGATACATCGGTCTGGGATTGATGGGCAAATCCATCGCCCGAAACATCCTCAAGGCGGGATTTCCCCTTTTTGTTCACAACCGCTCGCGCGCCTCTGTGGATGAACTCGTCGCAGAGGGTGCGACCGCCGCATCCACGCCGGCGGTCGTTGCCGCGCAAGTGGATGTAGTCTTCACCAATCTGCCCGATACGCCGGATGTGGAACAGGTCGTACTGGGAGAAAGAGGCATCATCGAAGGCGCGCACGATGGTCTCATTTACATTGACAATTCCACTATCAAGCCCGCCTCGGCGCGGATGATCGCGGAGAAGTTGGCTGAGAGAAATGTGCTTGCGCTCGATGCCCCCGTCTCGGGCGGAGACATCGGCGCGAGGAATAGCACGCTGACCGTCATGGTCGGCGGCGACGCGTCCGCGCTCGAAAAGGCGATGCCTGTCTTCATGGCAATGGGCAGGACCGTGACGCACGTCGGCGATGCGGGCGCGGGTCAGGTGGCAAAAGCCGCGAACCAGATCATGGTCGCCGCGCAGATGGCAGCGATGGGCGAACTGCTCGTCTTTGCGAAGAAGGCGGGCGTGGACCCGCGCAAGGTTGTGGACGCCATCAAGGGCGGCGCGGCGCAATGCTGGACGCTCGACGTCAAGCCGCCGCGTCTGTTCGAGGGGAATCGCAATCCCGGCTTCAAGGCGCACATGCAGTTGAAGGATCTGAAGATCATCCTGGAGACCGCAAGGGAGTATGATATCCCCATCCCTTCGACCCTCGAGAACGCGAAACTCTTCCAGCAGATGATCGAACTGGGCATGGGCGAATTGGATAATTCCGCGGTCGTGGGCGTGATCGAGAGAATGGCGGGGGTTGGGATATTGGATTGATATGTCACACCTGCACTTGCGTCAGGTGCAAGTGTACAGCCGAGAAGAGCACTCGCCCTACTCAACCACCAGCCCTCGCAATGACATGAGATAAACAATGAAAAAACACCTCCCGGCTCTCCGCGATTATTTCCTCATCATCCTCGCCGCATTGATACAGGCTCTTTCATTGCGCCTGTTCTTCGTGCCGGCGAACCTTGCTTCGGGAGGCGTGAGCGGCGTCTCGCAGTTGATCAATCATTTCACCGGCTTGCCCATCGGGTTGATGATCTTCATCGGGAATATTCCTCTGTTCGCGTTGGGTTGGCGGTTCCTCGGCGGGCGCAAGTTTGCGATTCGAACCGCGGTCGCCATCTTCACCTATTCGATGCTCACCGACCTTTTGTTGAAAACGCCTCTCTTCGCGCCGGACGGCGCGGGGACCGCGCTCATCAATGACCTGCAGGGCGACATCTTCTTGAGTTCGTTATACGGAGCCATCGTCAGCGGAATCGGTTATGGACTGGTCTATCGGGCGCGCGGCACGAGCGGCGGTTCGGATATTCTCGCCCGCATCCTGAACCATTATCGCGGCGTCCCGATGACCCAGAGTTACCTCATGGTGGATACCGCCGTGATCCTCGGCGCGGGGTTCGTCTTCGGATGGAAGGAAGCCTTGTACGCGATGATCGCCCTGTACGTCAGCGGCATCGTCGCGGAGACGACGCTCGAAGGCGGCGGGACGGTGCGTACCGCGATGATCGTCACGAGCGGAGCGAGCGAAGCGGAAGCCATCTCAAAGCGCGTGCTCGAGGAACTCGAACGCGGCGTGACCGTCCTTGAAGGATCGGGCGCATACACCGGGGAAACCCGCCCGGTGCTGTATTGCGTGATCAC
>CAYQOF010000257.1:0-4529 GCA_964419035.1 uncultured Anaerolinea sp.
AATATAAATCCACGACTCCCATGCTCATTCCGGGCTTGAAAACAGGCGGGAACAAATAGATTTCACGCCCCGTCATTACTGAACTCTCATTACACATTAACTTTTTCGTTGTTTTTCGCAAGGTATAATTTTCGATCATGGCTACCGTATCTTATCCATATAAACAAGCCCCCGTCATTCCACAAGTGGCCGCCGCTCTCGTCAGCGGCGCTGCGCTTTTCTTGACCGCGCTCATCATGTGGACGGTGGCGTATCAACTCATCTACGCGGGACGAATCTTTCCCGGCGTTTCGGTCGCGGGGGTGGACCTCTCCGGTCTGACTCCGTCCGACGCGGCTGTCAAGTTGAACCAGACGTTATCCTATCCCATCAGCGGGAAGATTCTTTTTAGAGATGGCGAAAAAGCCTGGCTCGCCTCTCCGGCGGAATTGGGCATGGTCTTCGATCCCTCGTCCAGCGCGGTGACAGCCTACGGCTTGGGAAGAAGCGGCGGAATATTCGGCGCGTTGTCCGATCAGATACGGGCGCGCGGCTCCGGCGCCGGCATTCCACCGGTGATCGTCTTCGATCAGCGCGTCGCATTCCAGTATTTGAACCAGATCTCGACGCAGATCAACCAGCCGATGATCGAAGCCAGCCTGCATCTGGAAGGGACCGAGGTGGTTGCCCGACCGGGGCAGGTGGGACGTGAACTGAAGATCGAAGCCACACTGATCCATCTCGGCGCGCAGTTGCAGACGTTCAGCGACGGCGAGGTGCAACTGGTGGTGCAGGAGGTCCAGCCGCAGGTGTTGGATGTGAGCGGACAGGCGGAGGTGGCACGGCGCATCCTCAGCCAGCCTCTGACGCTGGTGGTTCCGGGCGCAGGCGCGGATGGTCCCGGTCCCTTTGTGTATGATGTGCAGGTGCTTGCGAACATGCTGGGCGTGAAACGCGTGGATAACGGCGTGCAGGTGACGCTCAACCCGGAAGGTTTGCGCGAAATGCTCGGACCCGCCAAGATGCGCACCGACCGGCCGTCTGCAAACGCGAAATTCATCTTCAATGACGATACGCGTCAACTCGACCTGATGGAGGAATCCCACATCGGCTTTGTGGTGGATGTGGATGCCAGCATTCAGGCGATCAACGAAGCGCTGCTGCGCGGGGAACATACGGTTCCGCTGGTGGTGATCGAGGAACAACCGAAGGTTTCCTCCACCGCCACCGGCGCGGAACTGGGAATTACCGAATTGCTGTGGGAGGAGAGATCCTATTTCTATGGCTCGAGCGCGGAACGGATTCAAAACATACGGGCCGCGTCCGCGCGCTTCCACGGCGTGCTGGTCGCGCCGGGTGAGACGTTCTCGATGGGCGCGACGATGGGCGACGTGAGTCTCGAAAGCGGATTTGCGGAGGCGCTCATCATCTATGGAGGACGCACGATCAAGGGCGTGGGCGGCGGCGTGTGTCAGGTAAGCACTACATTGTTCCGCGCCGTATTCAATGCGGGTTTCCCGATCGTCGAGCGATATTCTCACGCCTACCGCGTCTCCTATTATGAGATGACAGCCAGCGGCGGAACGAATCCGCGGCTGGCGGGCTTGGATGCGACGGTGTACTTCCCGCTGGTTGATTTCAAATTCACGAACGACTCGCCGTATTGGATCCTGATGGAGACCTACGTGAACGTCAACGCGCGCACGTTGACATGGAAGTTCTATTCGACCAACGACGGTCGCACCGTATCGTGGGACACAACCGGTCCCATGAATCTCGTCCCCGCGCCGGCGCCTCTTTTTGAGGAAAACACCGAACTCGGACAAAACGAGATCAAGCAGGTGGATTGGGCGGCGAACGGCGCGGACGTGACGGTCACGCGCACGGTCTCGCGTAACGGCGCCGTTCTATTCCAGGATCAGATCAAGACCCATTACCAGCCCTGGCAGGCGATCTGTCAGTATGGACCCGAAACAGAGGAAGCCGAAAGACTCGCCGAGGAGAAAGGCTTGTGCCGCAACCCGTCTTCATAACGCAAGATTAGCCGCCCGACAGTTTGTTCCTTCAATGCCCCGTTGGTTGAGTAGTGGCGCAAGGCGCCGCGTATCGAAACCAACAGGGCTAGACGCAAGACTGATTTTGCGTTACGGACCAATTTCGACATGCGTGGTAGAATTCCGCCCTGTCACCGCTCGAGCGGTATGATGCAAGAAATGGAGCCTCAATGGTAAGTGAAACACTGATCGAAATCCTCCGTTGTCCCAACTGTGTGCGCACAACAGGCGGCGAACTCACATTGCATAAAGACGCATGGTTCGTCTGCCGTGATTGCGGCAGAAAATATCCCATCGTGGATGACATTCCGGTCATGTTGATCGAAGAGGGCGACAAATGGGTCAACGTGGCTGAAGGCGAACTGCCGATCCCGCCTCCCGCGAAATAAAGTGGAACCATTGCAAAAGTTGTTGAACGACCTGACCAGCGAGGATGAAACGCGTGCCGAAGAGGCGGCGTCTGCATTGATCGCTTTGGGCGGGGATGCGATGCCCGGATTGTTGGACCTGACCCGGTCTTCGGATGTGGATGCGCGTTGGTGGGCATTGCGCGTCCTCGCGGCTTCGCCTCTTTCGCGGACCGAATGGCTGGTCCCGTTTCTCGAAGACGACCCCGCCCCGGAAGTGCGTCAGTGCGCCGCGCTGGGGCTGGCGATCAACGCCGATGAAAGCGCGGTCCAGCCTCTCGTCCGCGCGCTGGGCGATGAGGATTCCATGGTGGGGAGCCTGGCGGCGAATGCGCTGGCTAAGATCGGGAGCGCGGCGATCCCATCCCTCCTCGAAGTTGTGAACGGGGCGCCGCAATCCGCCCGCATCCTTGCGTTGCGTGCGCTGGCGGAGATACGCGACCCGCGCGCCATCCCTGTGATGATGCAGGTCATGAATGAAGAGTCCGCGTTGCTGCAGTACTGGGCGCAGGAAGGCTTGGAACGGCTTGGACTGGATATGGTATATATTAAACCCGTATGAACAAACCTAACTTTTTCAAAAACATCAAATTCGGCAAATTGCCCTGGGGACAGATCGCTTTTTGGGTGATCGCGATTGCCCTGACCGTTGGCAGTTATTACTTTGTGCGCGGTCTCGTCACCTGTTGGACGATCACGCCTCTGCCGGGCTGGGTTCCATCGGATTGCGGCACGGTGACCGCGGGGCTGGCTGGTCCTCAATTGAACGAGGAAGGCACGCCGATCGCAACCGTGAATATCCCGCCTCCGCCTGTGAATATTCCCGCTTCCGATTTGCCGCCCGCCTGGGATGGCGCCAGCCGCGTCAACATCCTGTTGATCGGGCTTGATTTTCGCGATTGGGAGGAGGGCAAGGGCGCGCCGCGTTCCGATACGATGATCCTTGCCACGATTGACCCGCTCACGAAAACCGCCGGCATCCTTTCGATCCCGCGCGATATGTGGGTGAATATTCCAGGCTTCGGGTACAGCCGCATCAATACCGCGTATTCGTCGGGCGAAGGCAACAGGCTTCCGGGCGGGGGTCCCGCTCTTGCCGTTCAAACGGTGGAGCAGTTCATCGGCGTTCCCATCCATTATTATGCCCAGATTGATTTCTATGCCTTCGTCGAGTTCATTGACCTGATCGGCGGCATAGACATCTACAATGATGAGGAATTGGTGCTGGATCCGCTTGGTCCGGGCGATGATCATTTCAGGCTCACATGCTGCGGAGTGCGTACGCTCAACGGAGTCCGGGCGCTTGCGTATGTGCGTTACCGCAAAGGCGAGGAGGGAGACGTGGGCCGCGCGAAGCGACAGCAAAAGGCGATCATTGCCATCCGTAACAAGGTGCTTGCCCCCGAAAACTTCCCCGTCCTGCTGGGCAAAGCCCGCCAGTTCTACGAGGAATTTTCGGCTGGCATCAAGACAAATATGCCCTTCGAGACTGCGCTGCAATTGGGCGTGCTGGCAAAGGATATACCGGTGGAGAGCATCAGGCAGGGAGTGATTGATTACAGCATGGTCTTGCTGGATAGCACGGTTCTCGGCGGCGAGAATGCCAGCGTGATGAAACCGCTGCCGGACAAAATCCGCATTCTGCGCGACGAGATTTTCACCACAGGCGGTCCCACCAGCCCATTGGCGGCAAACGGCGACCCCACCGAATTGATGAAGGCGGATGGCGCGCGCGTTCGCATGTTGAACGGTTCCTATTCACCGGGACTGGATGTGAGCACGGGCAATTATTTCCTGGCGCAGGGACTTGCCGTGACTGAAGCCGGTCCCGCGGACCGCGCCCATGATCGTACGGTCATTGTCCTGTATTCGCCAAAGTTATACACATTGAAGTACCTGCAGGCGGTGTTCGGGATCAATTCCAGTACGCAGATCCTGATCCGACCCGACCCTGCCTCCAGCGTGGACGTGGAAGTGAGGCTGGGCAACGACTGGGCGAACAGCAACCCGATTCCGTAGATCTCCCCTTTGTATTTGAAGTTCAGCCGCGGATTAGTTTCTGCGGCTGAACTCATTTATGGCTGTTGGA
>CAYQOF010000258.1:0-4509 GCA_964419035.1 uncultured Anaerolinea sp.
TAGATAACACAGTCCCACCCTTGCGGGCGGGGCTGTTTATTTTATGACAATCTGTACCTGTGTTCCGTGAAGTTGTTCATGTAGTGTTCGCGGAATAATACGTTATAATTTTCACAATCTTTATCCAATTATGCTCACCGACACCCACTGCCACCTTGATTTCAACAAATTCGATGAAGACCGCGAGGCGGTCATTCAGCGCGCCATCGAAGCGGGTGTGACGCGGATCCTGATCCCCGCGCTCGATCTGGAATCAGGCTTGAGGATTCTCAAATTGACGGAGCCGCATCCAAACCTGTTTGCCGCGCTGGGCTTTCATCCAACGGATTTGGATAAGTGGAATGGGGTATCCATCGAGAATTTGCGCAATCTTGCGAATTCTGCGGATAAAGTTGTAGCAATCGGCGAGATCGGGCTTGACTACTACTGGGTGAAAGAGCCTGAAAAACGCGCACAACAACGTGAGGTCTTAAAGCAACAACTCCATCTCGCGCAGGAGGTGAACAAACCCGTCGTCGTCCACATGCGCGAAGAGAACGACGCGTGGTTCGGGCAGGCATCCATTGACCTGCTTCAAATTCTCAGCGAATGGCATGTCGAATTGACCGCACAGCGGCATCCGCTCGCGGAAAAACCCGGCGTACTGCACTCCTTCAACGGGAATCTCGAAACCGCGCAGAAGGGCATTGCGCTCAATTTTTACATTGGCGTCACGGGTCCCGTCACATACAAAAACGCCGAAGACAAGCGCGCCATAATCAAACAACTACCAATTACAAAATTACTGATTGAAACCGACGCGCCGTTCCTTACGCCTGTCCCCCATCGGGGCAAGCGAAACGAACCTGCCTTTGTGACCCATATTGCTGATAAAATTGCAGAAATCCACAATACAACCCGCGAACAGGTCGCCCAAATTACCACTGCCAACGCGAATCACCTGTTCGGTTGGGGAGGCTGACGTTTGAGCACGGTCACTTTCTTTACTTCGGTGCAGGATCAACTTCGATTTGTCGAGCAACGGATTCGGGAACAGGCTGGGGAGGAACATCACGCGGACCTGCACTCTGCGCTGGAACACATCCTTTCTGCGGGAGGCAAACGCATCAGACCGACCCTGGGCTTGCTCATCGGAAACATGCTTGGCGCGCCCGAGGAAAAACTCATCACCCTCGGCGCGGCGGTGGAACTGCTTCACACTGCAACGCTGGTCCACGACGACCTGATAGATGGCGCGCTTCTGCGGCGCGGCATGCCCACGCTGAACGCGCGCTGGTCTCCCGCCGCGACCGTCCTCACAGGCGATTTCCTTTTCGCGCGCGCCGCCAAACTCGCGGCAGAGACCGACCACCTGCCGCTCATGAAACTCTTTGCAGATACGCTGGCGACCATCGTCAACGGCGAATTGACCCAGATGTTCTCGGCGCGCGGCACGATTGATCTCGAAAACTACTACCAACGCATCTACGCAAAGACAGCGTCGCTGTTCGAGATGTCCGCTTTGGCGGCGGCAATGGTGGCGACCGAAGATGAGGAGATGCGCGCCTCCATGAAATCGTTTGGCTACGAGGTGGGCATGGCATTCCAAATCGTTGACGACATTCTAGATTTCACAGGCGAGCAGTCCGCGGTGGGCAAGCCGATCGGCTCGGACCTGCTGAATGGACTCGTCACGCTTCCCGCCATTTACTTTGCAAAAGCCAACCCCTTCGACGAGGATGTATTATCGCTCCCCGACGGTGGATGGAAGGACACCAACCGCGTGCAAAGACTCGTGGATAACATCCGCCAGAGCGAGGCGATCCGCCAGGCAATGGATGAGGCAAGGGAAGCCGTCAGCCGCGCGCTCAAGTCGTTGGAGGACGCGCCAGTTTCCCCTGAGAGAGAAGCGCTGGAAAATCTGGCAAAGTTCATTGTGGATAGAAAGATATAGCTTGGAGTCAGGGAGTTTGCTCACGCAACATATCACTCCAAAATATGAAATCCCATGCCCAATCCGCGCAAACCCTTCCGTATCAACGTCGGCTTTATCATCCACGAAGAGATTGGCTATTCACACGAGATCCCGCTCGAGTTCGACAAGGCAGTGCTCGGCGACGACCTTGAGTTATCCAATTTCATCGGGTCGGCTCTCTTCGACCGCACCCCGCAAGGGCTGGTCTTTCAGGGAAAATTCACCGGGGGAATTGTCCTCGAATGTGTGAGATGCCTGAAGGAATTCGTGTTTCCACTGCATTGGGAAGTCACAGAGTTGTACGCCTTCAACAGAAAATCGGTCAGCGAGTCGGGGTTGCTCGTCCCGGACAGCGCGCAGATTGACCTGGCGCCTCTGCTGCGCGAATATGCGCTCCTCGAACTGCCCATCAAGCCGTTGTGCAAGCCCGATTGCAAAGGTTTGTGCATCGAATGCGGACAGGATTTGAACCTGAAGGATTGCGGGCACATTCAGGGAATTGACAATTCGCCATTTTCAGCGCTGAAGAAATTATTGTAGTAAAATAACGCCCATGAACGCCCAACCTGCCTTCCCAATGGTGACAACGACCATGTCCATGCGAATGGATATGCTCTGCCGCGCCGAGTGGAAGGCACGTTAGTTCGTCCTGTCTGATCAACGGGCTGTCCACTTCGCGGACAGCCTTTTTGTTTTGTAACTTCATAATGTCATTGCGAGGCGGTGCTCTTCCGCCGAAGCAATCTCCTCGTTCGTTGGAGATTGCTTTGTCCGCCTGGTCTCGATACGCCCGAAGAACACGGGCTACTTGACCAGCGCTCCTCGCAATGACAGAAATTACTGGAGGCGAGAATGCCTGAAAACATCCTGATCGCCATTGCCTGGCCCTACGCCAACGCCGAGATCCACGTCGGCAACATCACCGGCTCGCACCTGCCCGGCGACATCGTCGCGCGCTACCATAGACTCAAAGGGAACAACGTCCTGATGGTCAGCGGCACGGACTCGCACGGTACGCCCGTTACTCTCGCGGCAGACAAGGAGGGCAGACCCGTCGAGGAGGTGTACAAGAAATATCACGATGGATTTCTGGAAGTGTTCAAGGGCTGGGGCATCACGTACGACCTGTTTACGACGACACATACCGAAAACCATTTCAAGGTCTCGCAGGCGATCTTCCTCGCCTTGAAGGAAAACGGCTATCTCTACACCGACAAATCCATGCAGTGGTACTCGCCCTCCGCCAGGCGCTTCCTGCCCGACCGCTACGTCGAAGGGACATGCTACATCTGCGGCTTCGAGGGCGCGCGCTCCGATCAATGCGACAACTGCGGCAATGTGCTGGAACCTGAGAAACTGATCAACCCGCGCTCGAAGGAGGGCGATGCCCTGAGCCAGTCGAAGGGCGGCGCGCTCGAACTGCGCGAGACCGAACATTTTTACCTCGATCTCTCCAAACTTGAACCGAACGTCAAGGACTTTCTGCGTGCGCGGCAGAGTTACTGGCGCGACACGGTCATCGGCGAATCACTGCGCAAGATCGAGTCGGAGGGACTCAAGCCGCGTCCCATCACGCGCGACCTCGATTGGGGCGTGGATATTCCCGTCGAGGGCTGGACCGAAGCAGGCAAACGCATCTACGTCTGGTTCGAAGCAGTTATCGGGTATCTCTCCGCCGCGATAGAGTGGAGTCAGCTCCGAGGGTCAAGCAGCGGCATCGAAGACGCCGCGTATCGAGACCCGGATCCAGACGCGTGGCGCGAGTGGTGGGTCAATCCCGGCGCCAAACAGTTCTACTTCATCGGCAAGGACAACATCTTCTTCCATGCCGCGTGGTGGCCCGCGCAACTCATGGGCGCGGGAGCCCAGTTCCTGAAGATTTTCGCGGAGGATGAAAAGCCTCTTACATTGCCTTACGATGTGCCTGCCAACCAGTTCATGAATCTCGAAGGCAAGAAGATCAGCGGCTCGCGCAACTGGGCGGTGTGGGGGCGCGACGCGCTCACGCGTTACGACCCCGACGCCCTGCGCTATTACCTGACCGTCAACATGCCTGAGAACAAGGACAGCGATTGGGACTGGTCCGAATTCGCGGCGCGCAACAACAACGAACTCGTGGCGACCTGGGGCAACCTTGCAAATCGAGTCTTATCGTTCGCGTATAAACATTGGGAGGGACACGTTCCCGATGTGGATGAAGATGCGCTTCGGGACCCCGACCTGAGCCTGCTCGCCGTTATCGAAAACGGATTCGCCGCTGTGGGCGCGGAACTCGAAGCCGTGCGCCTGCGCTCCGCCATCGGCGAAGCGATGAAACTTGCGACCACGGTCAACGTGTATCTCGACGTGCAAGCGCCATGGTCTGCAATCAAAACGGACAAAACCTCCGCCGCGTTGACCATCTACACCGCGCTCAAAGCGATTGACTCGTTGAAAATCATCTTCTCGCCGTTCCTGCCCTTCACCTCCGAACGCCTGCACGGATTCTTCGGTTATGAAACTCCTCTTTTCGGCGGGCAATACACCGAAGACTTGACAGACGCGCTGGGAACGCA
>CAYQOF010000259.1:0-4496 GCA_964419035.1 uncultured Anaerolinea sp.
CGAGTGTGTTGGTTACCTGTCGTCAACATGCCATTCCAATCCTGGATTATCTGGTCCAACTGCAACAATATGGCGGCACACCGTCTTCCTTGGTCGCTGCCACTCCACCTCCAGCGCACCAGCCCATATCTTCTATCTCTGAGCGCTAAACAAGTACGTAAAGTCTATAGAATTAATGTGCGTTTTACTTGCTACTTTTCCTTCGTGGAGCCTTTTGCGTCTTCTCAGGTTCAGGCACGACGATCGGCGTCGAGGCGATGGACTCCGCCACAGCCGCCTCGGAAGGCGTGGTTTCGGGAACAGCCTCAAGGTCCAGTTCGACCGTTTCCTCCATCCGAATCTGACCGCGCAGGAAAGCGCCTTCCTCCGTCACGAACGCGGTGGTGACCACGTCCCCCCATACGCGGCCCGAGCCGCGGATCTCCAGTTTTTGCGTCGTGATGTTGCCGCGCACCGCGCCCGCCACGATGACCGTGTTGGCGCGCACGTTCTGACAGGTGACGCGCCCCGTCTCGCCGATGACCAGCATCCCGCGCAGGGCGATCTCGCCCTCGAACGCGCCCTCGATGCGGACACCGCCCGAGCCGTTGATCGAGCCATGCCAGATCACACCCGACCCAAGCACCGACGTGATGCGCTCCACGGCTTGCACGGGCTGTTGTGTTTCTTTTGCGATGGGTGTGGTGTTGCGTTTGAACATTACGCTGTAACCTGATATTCAACGGGAAGAATTGTTTTTAGATTGGTATGTGCTGATGCATCCAGGATTTCGATGCCAACAATCTTATCGTCTTTGCCCACATCGAGAACCACGTCATCAGAGACGCGCTGATTGATCACATCCTGTTTTGTGTCGTCCAAACGGATGTAGAGAATATCGGTTTTTGCGTTATAAATGATTTGCATTTTAATCCTTCCATTCTCCATAGAAAACATAAACGGTCACAGTAACAAGAACACCTTTTTCTTCCGCATAAATCACTTCGACACGTTTCTGTCGGTAAAATTTCCCCAACCGTTCGCGTTGGAAGTCGAACACCTTTGCTTTGCCTTTTCTGTTTCCGCGTGCAGAAACGTCGAATCCATTTGCCAAAACATCCTCGATTTCATCCCTGTTTGTGCCGCGTTCCTCCGCCCGTTCCAGCGTATGCGGTTCATTTTGATTTCCATACCATAATTTTACCGTTAAAACAAAAAGGGTGAACTCACGCTAACAGCGCAAGCCCACCCTCAATTCTCCACTTCTCCAATCCTCCGCCGGGAAAATCTCCAATCTCCAATCTCCAATCTCCAGTCTCCACTTACCCAATTACCAACTTACTCCTTCCCCTCCTCCTTCTTCTCACCCATCTGCACGCCCATGATGTTGAAGCCTGAATCGATGTAGATCACTTCTCCCGTAATGCGCGTGGAGAGGTCCGAGCCGAGGAAGACTGCCAGGTTTCCCACATCCTCGATGGTCACATTTTCGCGCATCGGCGACATGTCCGCGAAATGCTTGTACATGTCGCGGAAGCCGCCCACTCCCGCCGCCGCCAGCGTACGGATCGGTCCCGCCGAGATGGCGTTCACGCGGATCTTTTGCGGACCCAGGTCATAGGCGAGGTACCGGGTGGATGATTCCAGCGCCGCCTTCGCCACGCCCATCACGTTGTAGTGGGGGGCAACCTTGGTTGCGCCCGAGCCATAGGTCAGGCACATGATCGAAGCGCCGGGATTCAGATGCGGCAAAAAGGCGTTCGTCAGCGCAACGAACGAATACACCGAAATATCCATCGCGTTCTTGAACCCCTCGCGGCTGGTCTGGTAATAAGGTCGGCTCAATTCCTCGCGTCCCGCAAACGCGATCGAATGTACCAGCACGTCAATCCTGCCGAAATGTTTCGCCGCGCTCTCAGCCACCCTCGCGATCTGCTCATCGCTGGTCACGTCGCACTCCTCGACCCACTTGCAATCCACTTTTTCAGCCAGCGGCTTGACGCGTCTTTCGAGCGCCTCGCCCGCGTAACTTATGCCAATATTCGCGCCCTCGCGCTTGAACGCCTGAACGATGCCCCAGGCAATCGAACGTTCATTTGCCAGACCGAACACCAGCGCATTCTTCCCTTCGAGTAATCCCATTGTTCCTCCGTTGTTTTTACGTCCTTGCGAGGGCTGGTGGTCGAGTAGCGTTCTTTGCGTATCGAGACCACAGCCCGAAGCAATCCCCTCATTCGCCGGGAGATTGCTTCACTTCGTTCGCAATGACATGATCCTTCACCTTGAACCTCCACGGTTTGGACTTCCACGGTTCAGGCACACTATTTAAACCCACACGCGGACTTTTCGTCACGAGCGATTCCGGGACTTCGACTCCCGCTTCGATCCACAAGCCGGAGGCTGTTCCCGTTAAATCAGCCCCGTTCTCCCCTTTGCCGATCCCCATCGCCTGACAGAGTTTCCCGGGACCGAACGTATCGCGCCCGTTTCGCCTCCTCAACATGACCTCCACGCCCTCGATTGGCTGGATCGCGCGGATCAACACCGCCGCAGGGAAGCCCTCGCGCTCTGTGACCGCGTTCAGCATCCAATGATTCCCATACGTGAAATAGACGTAGGCATGCCCCGGCTCGCCATACATGACCTGCGTGCGCGGCGTCCGTCCTGCTTTCGCGTGACATCCCAAATCCGTTTCGCCGATGTAGGCTTCGGTTTCGGTAATGAAACCGACCAGTTTTACGCCATCCAGAATCCGAACCAGCCGCGCGCCGAGAAGTTCGCGGGCAACCTTCAAAGTGGGTCTATTATAAAAATCGCGGGGCAGAATCCCCCTCTCTCTTCGGGAGAGGGTGGGGGTGAGGGAAAAGGCGATCATTGACTCGTTGCAAATTCCCAGAGGAGGATGTCATCCGTGCCATGCGGCGACTCAGCGAGCAGTTCGCCGTCTTTCGAAACGATAAGCGCTCCTCCGAATGCGCCTTCGATTTCCGCGTATTCCAGGCTGTTGACCAGGAATGTTGTGATCCCAATGGATTTTATCTTCTCGATGTATTCCCGTCTTTCCTCATTGAGCCATCGTTCAAGGTCAGGCGACTTCTTATCGAAGCCCCGCGACATGGGAACGAGCAGGAAGTCAATCGAGCGATCCAGTCTTTCAGGAATATCATCGTGAAATAAATCGCCGCAGAGCAAAATACCCAGTCTTCCATGCTCGGTTTTTACGTATGTGATATCGGTCCCTGTTGCGAAAGGTTCGGTCTCTGAAATCTTTCGGTGAACCGCGAGGATTTCTGCGTTGCGATCCATGAATACAGCCGAGTCGTAAACCCTTTCGTTCGATAATTCGAGCATCCCAAAACACAGATGGGTTCGATGGGATTTTGCCAGCCTCGACATTTCACTGGATGTATATCCCGGTATTGTCTCGGCGAATTTCTGCAAGTCGGTTTTCTCGAACAGATAACCGGTCAACGCGCATTCCGGCAGGCACACGAGATCGGGTCGAAACCTTGCAGCCTGCTCGAACCTTGTTTTCAGGTTGTTCAACGTCGCTCGTGGATTGCGGACTTCGGCTTTCAGTGGAAGCAGGCACACGCGCATGATCAAACCTTGAATCTCGGATCACGTTTCAACGTCAACCTCAATCCTTCAACCAAACCAATCGAGGGGCGATAATTCAACTTCTGATTCGCGAGGGTGATATCTGCCCGCATTCGCGAGACGCCGCCCGAGGTCTGTGAGTTGTAAAGCGCTTCAGGCTTGCCGCCGGTCACGTCGAGAACGTGTTTGATCAGATCACGCACACTCGTTTCAGTCCCCGAACCGACGTTGATGACCAGCCCGTTGATGTTCGGCGCGGTCGCCGCGGCAACCAGCGCGCTGACCACGTCATCCACGTAGACGTAATCGCGGGTTTGCGTTCCGTCCCCGTGCGCGACCAGTGTCCCGCCGCGAAGCGCCTGCTTGAGGTAATGAGGCACCACGGGCGGATGCGAGGCGGGCAAATGTTGACCGGGTCCATAAGCGTTGAAGATTCTCAGGCTGACGGTTTCGATTCCCCACAATCCGCCGATCGTGCGGACGTAGTATTCCGCCGCGAGTTTGGAGACGGCATAAGGCGAACGTGGATTCGGGGTGAGGGTCTCTGTTAGCGGCTGATCGGCTTGGTCGCCGTAGACAGCCCCGGACGACGCGAGAACGACGCGGCGCACGCCGACATCCCGCATCGCTTCCATCAGCGCGACCGTCCCGCTGACGTTGATGTTGTTGTAGTCCCGCGGATACAGCACCGACTCCGGCACCGAGACGCGCGCCGCGAGGTGATAAACAACATCCACCTCCTGAAGCAGAGTCCACAACTTGGGTCGGTCACTGACGTCGCCGCGCGTAAAGTGGACATCGGGCGCGAGGGCTTGAGGATCGCCAGTGGAGAGATCGTCCAGCCCGCGGACTTGATGCCCCTCGCGGGCGAGATGGTTGGCAAGCGAAGAGCCGAGGAAACCCGCGGCTCCGGTGAT
>CAYQOF010000260.1:0-2113 GCA_964419035.1 uncultured Anaerolinea sp.
TCCCTCGCTCTCACCCCACCCATGGGCTGGAACTCATGGAACACCTTCGGGCACAACATCAACGAGACCGTCATCCGCGAAACCGAAGGATTTTTCGAGGGGATGGTGGGGATCAATCCGAGAAGGAAGTATATTACTCTGGAGAGTTGGGGCCGCGAAGAGGGACGCCATGAAACAGGGTAAAATACTCACTGGAGCATAAAATGAATACTGTTAGCGTAGATCTTTCCCTCGACCAAATCAAAAAAGCCCTGCGTCAACTCCCTCCCCAGGAAAAAATTGCGCTTTGGCGATTACTGGACAGAGACCTTGATCGCACTGCCATCGCGCGGCAGTTTACATCTTCCCTCAATGCAATACGCAAGGCTTATTCTCACATCAGCGAAGATGAAGTTATGAAGGACGCGATCAAAGCCACGCGGCAGGTGCGCAGGGCGCGCTATGCGAAAAGTCGTCCTTGATACCAACGTTCTTGTTAGCGGGGTAATCGCCTTGGGATATTCCGCGTCCATTTTGGATGCCGCCCGCCGCGAAGAGATCAAACTGGTTACATCCGCGCATTTGCTCGAAGAGTTCAGTGATGTAATTTCCCGCCGTCACATTGCCCGCAAATATCCCAAAGCAGCCGAGAACGCAGAATCCCTGCTGGATTTTCTTCGGGCGTTCGCAATGCTCGCGTCAGGCATTCCCGATGAATATGAAATCAGCTCGGACCGTGATGATGATTTCGTGCTGGCTTGTGCATCGGACGGAAAGGCAGATTGCATCGTTTCGGGCGATCCGCATCTTTTGGGTTTGAAAAATTACAAGGGCATCCCCATTTTGTCACCAAAGGAATTTGTCGAAAGGTATTCAGTTCCACACAAGTAAAACAGTATGACATTTCCCTCCCTCGCTCTCACCCCACCCATGGGCTGGAACTCATGGAACACCTTCGGGCACGACATCAACGAGACCGTCGTCCGCGAGACCGCGGATGCCCTCCTCTCAACGGGACTCAAAGACCACGGTTACAACTACATCGTCATTGACGATTGCTGGTCGGTCAAAGATCATCGCGACAGCCACGGCGACCTCATCCCCGACCCTGAAAAATTCCCGAATGGCATCAAAGCGCTGGCGGATTATGTCCATGCCAAAGGCTTCAAACTCGGCATCTACTCCGACGCGGCGGAAAAGACCTGCGCGGGCTTCCCCGGCAGTCTCGGCTTCGAAGAGCAGGACGCGCATCTCTGGGCATCGTGGGGCATAGACTTCCTCAAATACGATTACTGTCACGCGCCGCTCTTCGATCAAGCCATCGCCATCGAACGCTACACGCGCATGGGCGAAGCGCTCCGTAACTCGGGGCGCGAGTTCCTCTACTCGTTGTGCGAATGGGGGAATCAGGCTCCGCATTTGTGGGGACGGCAGGTCGGCGGTCATACATGGCGCGTCTCCGGCGATGTGTTCGACTCGTGGGTCAACGTCCACATGCCCACCTGGCGTGCCATCGGCATTGACGTGTCCATTGACATCGCGCAGGACGTCCACGCGCACGGCGGTCCCGGCGGCTGGAACGACCTCGACATGCTCGTCGTCGGGCTCAAAGGCAAAGGGCAGATCGGCGGCACAGGCATGTCGTTCCTCGAATATCAAACGCACATGTCGCTCTGGGTCATGGCTTGCTCCCCGCTCATGATCGGTTGTGATCTCCGTAAAATGGACTCAGACACCGCGTCGCTGTTGATGAACCGCGAAGTATTGGATGTGAATCAGGACGCGCTTGGGATTCCCGCCAGACGAGTCAAACAGACCGGGCATTGCGACATCTGGATCAAACGCCTCACAGATTCAGGGATGGCTGTTGCCGTAATCAATCGAGGTTCGCGCAGCGAAGACCTGACCCTCCGCGCCCGCGATATTGGTCTGCTCGATACCCCCAAACTCGCCCGCAATATATGGACTCAACAGGACATCGCCGATTTCAAAACCGAACTCCCCCTCACCGTCAAACCGCACGAGACGATTCTATTGAAGATCGCCTCGCGCTGAGCGGCGTTGGTCGAGTAGCGAAGCGTATCGAGACCAAATGCAGTCGAAGCGCAGACCAAGCGCGGCGCCATCAGCATAT
>CAYQOF010000260.1:2213-4481 GCA_964419035.1 uncultured Anaerolinea sp.
GGATCGGGAACTGGCAAATGCCATTGCGCGCGCGGTGAAAAGATTCAGCGGCGATATCATTCTGGTGGGGCTGGCAGGCTCCGGGTTGGTCGAAGCGGGAATCGAAGCCGGTTTGAGAGTCGCGAATGAAGGATTCCCCGACCGCAATTACAATCCCGATGGCACGCTGGTCTCGCGCAAACAGCCGGATGCGATCATCGAGTCGCCCGAAGAGGTGGCGGCTCATGCCCTGCAATTGATCCGCGATGAGATTTCATTTGGAGATAAGCGCGTGCGCGTGGATACCCTCTGCCTGCACGGGGATCATCCGCGCGCGGCGCGTAACGCAAAAATGGTTTACGAAACGTTGAAGGCAAACGGGATCGAAATCGCCGCGATTGCCTCCCAATGAATTTTGCTTATACTTGTCGCATCCAGAAAGGAGACAGACATGACAACCAAACTCACCTGGTACGGACATGCCGCCCTCGGACTCGAAACGGGCGGATACAAAATCGTCGTTGATCCCTTCCTGACCGGGAACCCCGCCGCGTCCATCTCCCCCGAGGCTGTCGAGGCGGACTTCATCCTCATCAGCCACGGACACGGCGATCACGTGGGCGACAGCATTGACATTGCAAAGCGCACCGGTGCCATGGTCATCAGCAACGACGAGATCGCCAACTGGTTCGCCGCCAAAGGCGTCAAGTCACACGGTCAGCATCTCGGCGGCGGATACAAACATCCCTTCGGTTACCTCAAACTGACCTTTGCCATCCATGGCTCGGCGCTGCCCGATGGTTCGAACGGTGGAAATCCCTGCGGCTTTCTGCTGACAACAAACGATGGAAAGAAAGTCTACATGGCGCAGGACACCGGTCTGTTCGGCGATATGAAATTGATCGGCGAAGAAGGCTTGGATCTGGCGGTCGTCCCCATCGGCGACAACTATACCATGGGTCCCGACGACGCGTTGCGCGCGGTGAAGTTGCTTGAGCCGAAGGTCGTCATCCCCATTCATTACAACACCTTCCCCCTGCTCGCGCAGGATGAGAACGCCTGGGCGGCGCGTGTCGAGAAGGAAACGAAGACAAAGGCTGTCGTCTTGAAGCCGGGAGAGAGTTATTCGTTGTAATCCCTCAACCATCCCACCAGCAGGCGCGCAATATTCCTCATCACGATCCTCAAGTTGACATAGAACGCAATCGGCGCGGTGTGATCGGCTGTATCCGTTGCGCCGCGCAATTCGACGTAAGGCGCTCCGCTGAAGGCGCAAGCCCGCGCGCCGCCCGCTCCCTCCCACGCGACCGCCAGCGCCCGCGTCGCTTTGCGTAACTCCGCCCCACGTTTGACGTCAATCACATCCTCGTCGCCGCTTGCCACAACCCCGAAATGGACCTTGAAACTGGCATCGGGCAACTTCAACGATTTGAGTTGTTCGATGCTTTTCTTATCGCCCACGAATTTTGGCTTGGGAATGACGGAAAATTTTTCATTGAAATCATGTTCCACTGTTTTTGTCGCGACGATCAAATCCCCCACCTTCACTTCAGGAGCCAGCGCGCCCGCCGCGCCTGCGCAGATCACCAGGTCAAATTGCGCGTGGTCGAGCAGATGTTGCGTCTGCACGCCGAATTGAACCTTGCCATGTCCGCCGTGGGCGAGGGTGATATTGAGTTCGGGGAAGCGATGAACATCCAGTTTGCCGATTTTGTCCGGTACTGACTTCAGACGGTGAGAAGCGAGATTCCTGTAAAGACCATTGTATTCTTTTTGCAGAGGGGTGACGACGAGAATATTTCGGGACATGCATTACTCCTAATGAAAACCTCGGCATTTTCGCCGAGGCTATTCATCTCAACTCGCTGATTTTAACACCCGCAGCGCTCTCAAAGTGACCCACTCATTCGGCTGTTTCATCTTCCCGAATCGCATCCAGGTTTTGCCGTCGTAATTGTATTCGAGTTGCCAGCGTCCCTGTTCATCCTGCTTCGAGCGGATGAGTTCGAGCGTGTTGGCAAGCCGCGGGTCTTTGCCATAACCCAACGCGACCAATGCCTCCGCGATCTGCAAAATGTCGGTGACATAGAAGACGGGGAAGCCGAACTTCCACCAGTTTCCGCTCGGTTTTGCCGCCCAGCCGTTTGGATACTCCGCGGTGGACGGGTCCACGCTGAAGAAGAAATCCACGCCGTGACGGATCGCCTGCTCGATGAGCACGGTTCTTTTCTCGACTGGAACCTGACTCAGCGCCAGCAAAACTTTGACTCCGCCCCAGGCGCACGGAAG
>CAYQOF010000261.1:0-4452 GCA_964419035.1 uncultured Anaerolinea sp.
CGACTCAAAATCGTGTTCCCTACGGGAATGAGGGTTCGATTCCCTCCTTCGGCACTCGTACTCCAACAAGATTAGTTGAATGGCGATCCACGCTGAAACATCGAACAACTTACCCGGCAGTTTTGGGTTGTCCGGGTACTCGTTTCGTTCGGATTATACCGCACGGGCATCTTGCGCCAAAATATCCTTCCATGCCGGGAGGATTTTTTGTTTTCGCAATTTCCGAATCATCATCAGCAGTGGTTCACAAAAGGCTCGAACCTGGTTTCGGCGGCTCCGATCAAGGAAACCCATGCATAATCTTTCAAGGGCATTATGCAACTTTCACCGCATTTCCCCGTCTTTTCATTGGTAAAATAAACGCAACAATACATCCAAAACGGAGTCGAACTTGGCTGAAACCTTCAAAATCGTGATTCCCATGGCCGGTTGGGGCACGCGCATGCGTCCGCACACCTTCAGCAAGCCCAAACCGCTCGTCAGCGTGGCGGGCAAGACCACGCTCGAGCACCTGCTGGACATGTTCAAGACCATGCCGAACCCCGAAAATCTCGAGTACGTTTTTATCGTTGGTCCCTTTCTTGGCGAAATTCAGATTCCCGCCTTCATCAAAGAGAACTATCCCAACATCAAGGCGCATTACATCGTCCAGCACGAGATGAAAGGACAATCCCACGCCATGTGGCTGGCGCGCGAACACCTGCACGGCCCGATGCAAATGGTCTTTTCGGACACCCTGATCGAGACGGACTTCTCGTTCCTCGCGCACGAGACGGCTGATTCCGTTGCCTGGGTGATGCCCGTCCCTGACCCGCGTCGCTTCGGCGTCGCCGAGGTGGGACCCGACGGCTGGGTGAAGCGCTTCATCGAAAAACCGCAAACGCTGGAAAACAACCTCGTGATAGCGGGCTGTTATTACTTCCGGGAGGGACGCGAACTCATCGCCGCCATCGAGGAACAATTCGAGCGCAAGGTCTCGCTCAAGAACGAGTTTTTCCTTGCCGACGCAATGACCATCATGATCGAGCGCGGCACGAAGATCCGCGTGCACGAGATCAACACCTGGCTCGATACGGGAACCATCGAAGCGACGCTCGACACCAACAAGGTTCTGCTCGATAAACTTGGTTCCAATATCCAAACTGACAAACTGGAAAACGTAAAGATCATCGAACCGGTTGCCATTGGCGAAGGCGCGGTGATTTCGAACTCCACCATCGGACCGCACGCCTCCATCGGCGCGAATTGCAGGATCAGCAATAGTACAATTGCGGAAAGCATCCTCGAGCCGCGGTGCGAGATTCAGGATTCAGCGTTGAGTCGCTCGTTGATCGGCGCGCAGGCAAAGGTCCGCGGAAGAGGCGATGGGAATGTCATCCAGTTGAATCTCGGCGATAACAGCGAAGTCCTTTTATGAACACGGTCGAATGTCTTTCCGATTCAACGTTTGCAGAGCGTCCGCTTTCGCTCACGTGGCAGGGAATCCGTTACGAGATCGCGGAGATTGTGGCGCGCTGGCGCGGTCCCGCTGAAAAGGGATTCCGTGTGAAGACCGTTGATGGACAAGCCTTTGAACTGACCTATCGGGAAATTCCCGATGAATGGGTGATCCAACCAATATAATGTCATTGCGACGAAGCAATCTAAACCACGACGCGGGAGATTGCTTCGCCCTTCGGGCTCGCAATGACGGGCATAAACGGAGGCTCCATGCAGGAAGTAACCAGTGTGCATCGTCTGTCGAAACGGGTGGCGGGACTCAAGCCATCCGGCATCCGCAAGTTCTTTGACATTGCCGCAACGATGAAGGATGTGATTTCGCTCGGCATCGGCGAACCGGACTTCACCACGCCGAAGCCGATCCTCGAAGCGGGCATCCGTTCCCTGCAAAGCGGCGAAACGCATTACACATCCAATTGGGGGCGATTGGAACTGCGCCAGGGGATCTCCGATAACCTGAAGAGGCTGTACAACGTGACCTACGACCCGGCGAATGAGATCGTCGCCACGGTCGGCGTTTCGGAGGCGTTATATCTCGCATTCACCGCCATCCTCGACCCCGGCGATGAGGTCATCATCCCGACGCCGTGTTTCGTTTCCTATCAGGCGGAGGTCATCATGGCGGGCGGCATTCCGGTCGAAGTGATTGCACGCGAAGAAAACAATTTCATGATTGACCCGGCGGATGTCCGCAGGGCGATCACGCCGCGCACGAAGTGCATCTTCATCGGCTATCCGTCCAACCCGACCGGCGCGGTCGCCACGCGTGAAGTCCTGCTCGAGATCGCGAAGATGGCTGAGGAATATGACCTGCTCATCGTGTCCGATGAAATCTATGATCGTCTGGTTTATGATTTCGAGCACGTCTGTTTCCCCTCGCTGGATGAAAGCCTGAAACATCGCACGCTCCTGCTTGGCGGTTTTTCAAAAGCCTACGCCATGACCGGCTGGCGCATCGGCTATGCCTGCGGTCCCGCCGACATCATTCAGGGATTGGTGCGCATCCATCAATACACCATCATGTCCGCGCCGACCACCGCGCAGGATGCCGCGCTCGAAGCCCTGAAAATCGGGGAGCCTCACGTGCAGGACATGGTCGCGGAATATAACCGCCGCCGAAAACTCCTCGTCGCGGGACTCAACCGCCTCGGTCTGCGGACCTTCGAGCCGCGCGGCGCGTTCTATGCCTTTCCCAACATCCACGCCTCCGGCATGGACGATGAAGCCTTCGCCGAGAAGTTGCTGCGCGAGGAACACGTGGCGGTCGTGCCGGGCAATGCCTTCGGTCCCGGCGGCGACGGGTTCGTGCGCATGTGCTATGCCACGGCGTACGAAAAGATCGAAGAGGCATTGCATCGCATGGAAAAGTTCATGAACCGATATGGATAGGAATCAAAAATCCCCGGAACTTTCGTCCCGGGGATTTTTTGTCGTGAAGCGGTCAATCAGCCCACGATGATGACGTTGCTGGCTTGCAGGCCCTTCGGTCCCTGTTCGACGGTGAACTCGACCTTCTGCCCTTCCTGCAGGTTCTTGAACCCATCAGCCTGAATGGCTGAGAAGTGGACGAAGACATCGTCACCGCCTTCGCGGGCGAGGAATCCGTAACCCTTCGTTCCGTTGAACCACTTGACTGTACCGTTGATACGTTCCGACATTTTTGCCTCCTTGGCAAGAAAAAGATTTGGAGGGTACTCATTGGGTGTTGCATCGGAGCCGCCTCAACAGCGGTAAAACAAAGCGGCTCACGGACGATCCCGTGAGCCAACCTGGTACTTCCAAAGCAAACTGCTGGTATCCTACGCCCGCAAGGATAACACGAGGCTCCCCGAGCGTCAATGATTTTTTGAAAACTGCCCCTGCAATAAAGTTGAGAGCGGCGGGGAGGATGAGGTGTGAGCGTACAACAAAAGATGACTGTCACTTTTAAAATGACAGTCATCTATACCGCACTCGGTCACAAATTGCGCTTTTTTAGAAGGTGGAAAGCGCAATTTGTGACCGTGGGTATTATAAAATCGCCATATTCTCACAAGCGTTGATTTTGATACGTTCGTGTGGCCCGAGCATTTGAAGAGGAGAATGGAGCGCGGCGATGCGGCGAGGGAAGAGGAGGAGAGGGAGGTGTAGAGCGCTTCCATTACTCTTGACGACAAACATGATGTCGTTTATGATGCCGTATACGACATCAAAAACAGAGGTAGCCATGACACGATACGCTCTAAATCTCCCGGCTGAACTCAAGAGAGATGCAGAACGACTTGCCAGAGAGCAGGGCGTCTCTCTAAATCAGTTCATTCTTTGGTCGGTAGCCGAAAAGGTGGGCGGATTACTCCAGGGGTTGGATGATCCCGAATATCCAAACATCACCTATCGCCGCGGTGCATCTGGGGCTCTCTCCCCTGTCCTGCGTGGAACTGGGATCCGGGTGCAGACCATTGCCCTCGCCGGGCAGGATAATACAGTGGATGAAATCGCCGCTGATTATGACCTGCCTCCTTCGCAGGTGCAGGAGGCTTTGGGATTTTACGAAGCCCATCGCGTCGAGATCGATGCCCACATCCAGGCTGAAGCCGCGTTGGAGCCAAAGGATGAGTAAGAAACTGCATTTGCACCTTGATGCAGATACATCCAGCAAAGTCTTGCACAAAGCTTTACTCGAGCGCGGACATGACGTGACCCGCACACCCACGGAATGGATGCCTCTTGACGCCAGCGACGAAGGACAGTTACTCGGCGCGACCGCCCAGGGTCGCGCCATTTTTACCTACAACATTCGCGATTTTATTGTTCTTGGGAAGCGTTATCCTCATCACGCAGGTATTATTCTGGCACGCCAGAAAAGCATGAGCCTGAACGAACTCATCAACGCCCTGGATCGTGTATTGCGGGAAACGGATGCCGACGAATGGGTCGGACAGATGCGTTGGTTGAATGACTGGAGAATATAGA
>CAYQOF010000262.1:0-4417 GCA_964419035.1 uncultured Anaerolinea sp.
CGGCTATCACCTCCTCGCAATGACGGGTTAGGATATTCATGAAACGTGTCTTAATTCTCGGCGGCGGGTTCGGCGGCATTGCAACCGCCCGCCGCTTGAAACAAAAACTCGCAGATGATGTCGAAGTCATTCTTGTGGATCGCCGCGATCATTTCATGGTCGGGTTCCGCAAGAGTTGGGCGCTGGTGGGGGAGTCTACGCTTGAGGCGGGACAAAAGCCCCTCGACAGCCTCAGCAGGATCGGGGTGGAGGTGAAGCGGGCGACGATCGAAGCGGTTCATCCTCACGAGAGGTCTGCCTCCGTTGACGGAGAGCGAGTCCACGCGGACGCGTTGGTCGTCGCTTTGGGCGCGGAATTGAATCCATCCGGCGTGCCGGGTTTTGCCGAACATGCCTTCAATGTGTATGATGCAAACGATATTCCCCGCGCGGCAAAAGCGTTGAACGATTTTCAGGGCGGACGACTCGTGATCGGGATTTTCGGCGCGCCGTACAAATGTCCGCCCGCGCCGTATGAGATGGCGTTGATGATCCGTGACAGGTTCGAGTCGCGCGGCATCAGGGCAAGCATTGATGCGTTCACGCCACAACCGATGTCGCTGCCGATTTTGGGCTCGGCGGGATGCGATTTGATCGAGAGCCGACTCGCGGATGCCGGAATCAATTTTTACCCAAACCACAAAGCGTCCGGGATCGAAGCGGGCGAGGTGGTGTTCGCGAACAAACGAATGCCGTTCGATCTATTGCTGGGCGTGCCGCCGCATCATCCGCCTGCGGTTGTGCGCGAAAGCGGACTGGTCGGCGAATCGGGCTGGGTGGAGGTGAACAAACGCACGCTCGAAACGCCGTTCGCGGACGTGTACGCCATCGGCGATGTGACCCAGATCATACTGGCAAATGGCAAGCCTTTGCCGAAGGCCGGTCTGTTTGCCGAGCAGATGGGCGAGACGGCCGCGGAACGGATCGTTTCAAAGTTTGCGGGTGAAGAACCCGCCGCGACCTTCAAGGGCGAAGGCGGTTGTTATCTCGAAGTGGGCGGCGGCAAGGCAATGCTGGTGCAGGGAAGTTTTTTGGAGGAACCGGAGCCGGTGATCACCCTTACCGAAGCGGCAACCGGATTCATGGAGGAGAAGCGTTCGTTCGAGACGCAGAGATTGATGGAGTGGTTTGGAAAGTAACAGACCTCCGAGATTTCCAAAATCTCGGAGGTCTGTTTTTGTCTGCTGGTAAAATACCTCCATTCCAGCCAAAGGAGCGAGAATGACAAGTCTGCCTGTATCGGGAGAGAAACGTGTATTCGACAGCGTTTTGGGAGCGATAGGGAATACACCGCTTGTGCGGTTGAAACGGATCGGGCGTGACCTGCCCTGCCCACTGTATGCAAAACTGGAGGTGATGAATCCCGGCGGTTCTGTCAAGGATCGTGTTGGGGCGTTCATCATCGAGCAGGCTGAGAAGCGCGGGGAACTCAAACCGGGCGGGACCATCGTCGAAGCCACGAGCGGGAACACGGGTGTCGGTCTCGCCATTGCCGCCGCGCTCAAAGGGTATAAGACGATCTTCGTCATGCCTGATAAGATGAGCAATGAAAAGATTTTGCTTCTGCGCGCGTACGGCGCGAAGGTGGTCATCACGCCGACCGCGGTCGAGCCGGATGACCCTCGATCCTACTATGAAGTGGCAAAGCGGTTCGCACGCGAGACCCCAAATGCGATCCTCGCGAATCAGTATCACAATCCCGATAACCCGCTCACGCACGAGTTGACGACCGGTCCCGAGATCTGGGAGCAGACCGAGGGGCGCGTGACCGATGTCATTATCGGTATGGGGACAGGCGGGACGATCTCCGGAGTCGGACGTTATCTCAAGTCGAGGAATCCGAATGTCAAGATTGTGGGCGTGGATATCGAAGGTTCTATCCTTACAGAGATTTGGCAGAACAAGGGAAAGATCCCCGAGGGCGCGTATCCCAAAACGTACAAAGTGGAGGGCATCGGCGAGGACTTTTTGCCGTCAGCCACTGATCTCTCGGTTGTGGATTGGATCGAGCGCGCGGGGGATAGGGAGTCGTTCCTGTGGGCGCGTCAACTCGTGCGGCAGGAGGGAATTTTCGCGGGCGGTTCGTCCGGTTCCGCCGTTGCAGGTGCGATGAAATATTGCCGCAAATTGAGCGGGGATCGTCTTGCCGTCGTTATCCTCCCCGATTCAGGTTCGCGTTATCTCTCCAAGTTCTATGACGACAAGTGGATGCGCGAATTCGGTTTCCTTTCGATGGAATTCGGCGAAATGACCCTCGGCGATCTGTTGATCGCCAAGTCCGACAAGACTTTATACACTGTCAAACTGGGCGACTCGATTCGCAGGGTCGTCGCGGTCATGCACCAGCACGGGATTTCACAAATGCCTGTCGTTGGGGAGGACGGCACCCTGGCCGGCTTGATCGAGGAAGTGGATTTGCTCAACCACATGCTCGAGGAGCACGACCATAGCCACGATGAGCCGATTGACTCGCTCGTGCAGAACGCCAGCGCGGTCTTCCCGCCGGAGACTTCGCTGGAGGAAGCCATGCCCTCGCTGAAATCGGGACTGGCTCTGATCGTTGTGGAGAACAGCAGACCGATTGGGATTCTGACGAAGATTGACGTATTGGATTACGTGGCTGGGAAGATATGATGGGTTTCGGTTTTTGGATGTTCGCCCACCCTTGCTTGACAATCCCCAACTCCCAAAGTAAAATCCCACACGCTTAACAACAAAATACAATGAGCCGAGATAGCTCAGTTGGTAGAGCACGCGACTGAAAATCGCGGTGTCCACAGTTCGATTCTGTGTCTCGGCACTCTCGGCTGAAGGTTGCCGAAAACGCGGGCGTAGTACAGTGGTAGTACGTCTCCTTGCCAAGGAGAAGGTCGTGGGTTCGAATCCCATCGCCCGCTCAGTTAGTCTGAATGGCGTCGTGGCCAAGTGGTAAGGCAAGGGTCTGCAAAACCCTCATTCACGGGTTCGAATCCCGTCGACGCCTCAATATCGAATGAAGTGCGGATCAACGATTGACGCCTCGCGGCGTCATTTTTGTTTTGGTTATCAATTTCGTTATCCCCCGTCACTCGACGCATAATTGTATATAATGTCCTTTGACCCCGTCTGCCTGCCGATCACAAGGCTTTCCGTGCCCTTGCAAGGTCAACAGATCAATTCATGAAGATCTTATACGTCGAGGACGAATTTGCCCACGTTGAACTGGCACAACGCACGCTGGAGGATAACCTGCGGCGTGATTTTGTGTTGTTGCACGCCGCCTCGATTCAAGCCGCGCTGGCAATCCTTGACCTGGAATCTGACATTGATCTTGTGCTCACCGATCTGCGCCTGCCGGATGGATCGGGCTTGGACTTGTTAAAAATGCTTCGGGATCGGGAACCTCCACCGGCGGTTGTCCTTGTAACAGGACAGGGGGATGAAGAGGTCGCCGTTGCCGCGCTCAAGGCTGGAGCATCTGATTATCTGGTCAAGCAAAGCGATTACCTCCACCGCCTGCCGGTCGTGATCACCAACGCGATTGCGCAGAACCGTTTGCTGCGCGAGCAGGCGGCGGTTCGGGAAAGCGAGGAGCGCTTCCGCCGCATCTTCCACGCCTCTCCCATTGCCACCTGTGTGGTCACGCTGGAAGCAGGGCGTTTCATTGATGCCAATCTGGCTTTCCTGAACCTGACCGGCGTGTCATTGGAGAACCTGATCGGACACACCTCATTGGAAATGGGATACTGGGAGGACGAGGGCGCGCGAAAAGAATTCGTTCAACGCTTGACAAAACAGGGTACCCTGAAGGATATCGAATTCAAATTTACGAATGTCCCCAATTCATCAAGGGAAACTCTTGCATATTTCGAACTGGTCGAACTGGACGGTAAACCCTGCATACTGTCAATGTTCCATGATGTGACCGAGCAAAAAAACTCGCAAAAAGCCATCCAGGCAGAACGGGATTTTGCCCTTCAAATACTGACCAACATGGGGCAGGGATTAACTGTCTCCGCCTCGGATGGCAGGTTCGAATACGTCAATCCGGCATACGCTGGAATGCTCGGATATTCTGCAGAGGAAATCATCGGAAAACACCCCGCCGATTTTACTGCGCCGGCGGATTTGGAGATCCTGGAACAGGAGCAGATCAAGCGCCGGAATGGGATCTCCTCCACATACGAATTGCGGTTGATCCATAAGGATGGGCGGGAAGTTCTGGTGACCGTCACAGCCGTTCCACGCTGGCAGGATGGGAAGGTCGCTGGCACAATTGCAGTCATCACCGATCTCACCGCCCGTAAGAAAGCCGAAGAAGCGCTCGAGCGACAGGTCAAGGAATTGACGGTTCTTCACGCCATCACGGTCGCAGGAACGGAAAGCGATTCTGAAGACG
>CAYQOF010000263.1:0-4380 GCA_964419035.1 uncultured Anaerolinea sp.
TGCTGGGCGCATCGGGCGCGGTGGAGGCGGTATTCAGCGTCATGGCGATCCGCGAAGGGATATTGCCTCCCACGATCAATTATCGGACTCCCGACCCGGAATGTGACCTCGATTACGTCCCGAATCAGCCGCGAAAAGCCTCGCCCAGGCACGTCATGTCCAATTCGTTTGGTTTTGGCGGTCACAACGCGACGCTGGTCTTCAGCCGATTTGAGGGGTGAGATTTATCGTTCATCGAATCGCGAGGATTCGATCCTCCCGATTCGATGTTTATTTTTTAGGAGCAGTCCATGCCATACGCACACATCACAGGCTGGGGGATGTCGGTGCCTGAACCGGTTTTGACGAACGACGACATCGCGAAAATGGTCGAGACGAACGATGCATGGATCCGCGAGCGCACGGGGATTCGCGAACGCCGCATCGCGCGCGAGCATGAGTTCCCGTCCACGCTGGCAGTGGATGCCTCGATCAAGGCGCTCAGGGTCGCCAACGTCCGCCCAACGGAGATTGACCTGATCATCTGCTCGACCTCCACCCCGGAATATATTTTCCCGGCAACCGCCTGCCTGATCCAGGATCAACTGGGCGCGACCAGGGCGGGGGCGTTCGATCTGCTCGCCGCCTGCTCCGGCTTTATCTACGCAACCAACATGGCGGCGCAGGCGATCCGCAGCGGCTCGATCCGCAACGCGCTGGTCATCGGCGCCGAGACACTCTCCCGCTTTGTGAATTGGAAGGATCGCAATACGTGCATTTTGTTCGGCGACGGCGCGGGCGCGTTCGTCCTGCAGGCGAGCGAGAGGCCGGGCGGCGTGCTGTCGGCGGTCATGCACTCGGACGGCTCCGGCGCGGACCTGCTCACGCTGCGCGGCGGCGGGAGTCGTTACCCCGCCACGGACGCGACGGTGAACAACGGCTATCACTGCATCCAAATGGACGGCAAGGAGGTCTTCCGCTTTGCCACGCGCGTGATGGCGCAAGCGACTGTCGAAGCGCTGGACTCGGCGGGTTTAACCGTCGAGGATGTCCAGTGGATCGTGCCGCACCAAGCCAATATCCGCATCATCGAGGCGGCGGCGCGCGGACTCAAATTGCCGATGGATCGTTTCATCGTCAATCTCGACCGCTACGGCAACACATCCACCGCCTCAATACCGATCGCCGCGGTCGAGGCAGTGGAGAAGGGACAGATCAAGAACGGGGACAGGATCGTGTTCGTCGGATTCGGCGCGGGGCTGACGTGGGGCGCGCTCGCCGCGGAATGGTCGGGTCCCATACCCAGCAAGGGACAGGTGCGCCCGGAGCAATACTACTGGTATGCGCGTGTGCGTTCGTTCGTGCGCCGCGCCATCCGCTTCATCGAGGGCATCATCTTCCGCCGCGAACTATAATGGAGGATTAAGCCTGATTGTGGTAGGATACGCCTGAAAGGAGTGTGCCATGTTTCAATTAGGTGGATGGGAATGGGTCATCGTACTGGTCATTATCCTGCTTCTCTTTGGGCCGGGCCGCATCGGCAAGATCGCCGGTGAACTGGGCAGGAGCATCAAATCCTTCCGTGAAGGCTTGACCGGGGATGCGAAGGATGACGATCAGCCCACGGATTCAAAAGGCAATATCGAACCGAAGTGAACAAAAAAGGCTCCAAACACGGAGCCTTTTTTGTTTTCAGTAGTTCACTTCCTTGATGTCCTTGTCCCTCATCATGAGCGCCAAGAATTTGTCGTGATTCTTTGGAGAGCCGATGGCGCGCCACGCGCTGATGATGGAGTCCGCGGATTTTGCCTGATGGTGTTCGAGCACGTAAAGCGAGCAGTCGCTCAACGCCTGCTGGATCTTGTCCATCTTTTTGGCGCTGGCGGAAGAGACGACGATCTTGTAGGACCGCGATTCACGTATCCGATCGATCCAGCCTTCGATGCGGGGGAAGATCAGCAGGACGATGACGACGGTCAATGTCGAAGCGGAAACGAACAGCAGTTCGCCCGCGCCGATCCCCATGCCCAGCGCCGCGGACAGCCAGATCGTCGCGGCTGTGGTCAGCCCGGCGACGCGCCCGCCCTCGCGGATGATCGCGCCCGCGCCCAAAAAACCGATGCCGGTCACAATGTTCGCGGCGATGCGCGTCGGGGTGAAGTCCGGGTCCATGCGCCAATTTTACAACAACTCCCGCAATTCAGAAATTGACGTGACCGGGTTTTTGCAAACAAACCCTTCACACACGTAGACAGTGGTTTGTCCGTTTTTCAGCGGACGATCCGTCAGCAGGGGAGGGGCGCTGCTCGATGGCGGATAAGACGACGCGGCGATCACGAGATTAGGTGTGAATTTGGATCGGACGAATTGAATCAACTCGGACACATTTTCATCTCCCGCTTCATGCACGACTGCAACCTGCTTCACGTTCCCCAAAGCAAAATCCGCGGCTGACAGCCACCTCGCGAACGCGGTGGGATAACGCGTCGCCATCCCCACGACGAGCCTCAGTGATTTCTCCGCGAGATCGCGGTATTTCCCCTCGCCGGTAAATTCAGACAGTTTTAGAAGAGCCTCACATGCCAGCGCGTTGCCCGATGGCGTTGCATTATCCTGCACATCCTTCGGGCGGAGCAACAGAGACTCTCCGTCTTTGGGCGTGTCGAAGAATCCACCTGCCGGATCGTTGAACAGTTCGATCATCTCATCCGCCAGTTCCCTTGCGGAGGAAAACCACCTGTCATTGAAATCCGTCTGATAGAGTTCGAGCAGACCGAGGATCAAGGCGGCATAGTCTTCGAGGAAGACTTCGTTCGTCACGTGTCCCTCGCGCCAACTGCGTCTGAGTTTGCCGTCTGGGCGGAGGGCGGATAACAGAAATCCCGCGTTGCGTGCAGCCAGTTGATAATACATGTCATTGCGAGGGTGGTTGAGCAGGCGGCGTTCTTCCGCCATATCGAAACCATCCGAAGCAATCTCGTGGTCTCGATACGCTTCGCTACTCGACCATCCGCTCCGATCAGCGCGAAGATCGCTTGGAATGACTCGCGCCGCCTCCGCCAGCGCCGCCAGCATGAGACCGTTCCAGGCGGTGAGGACCTTGTCGTCCGTGCCGGGGCGGATGCGGGCGGCGCGCGCGGTCAAAAGTTTGGAGTGGCAATCGGTCAATTTGGCGGTGACAGACTCAAGGTCACATTTGAAGCGGGCGGCGAGGGAGGCGTCATCCAGTGCGCGCTGTAGAACCGTGTTGCCCTCCCAGTTGCCTTTGATGGTGATCCCGTAAGCCGCTTCGAAGAAATCCGAATCCTCTTTCAGCGCATCCCGGATTTCCTCGAGAGTCCAAACGTAGAATTTTCCCTCCCCGCCCTCGGAGTCGGCATCGAGCGAGGAATAGAACCCGCCTTCGGGATGGGTCATTTCGCGTGCGACGAAATCGAGCGTTTCCGTGACGATCCGTTTGAAGAAGGGATCGCCCGTGATCTGCCACGCGTGAAGATAGGCACGCGCGAGTTGCGCGTTATCGTAAAGCATTTTCTCGAAATGAGGAACGCGCCAGAAGTTGTCCACGCTGTAGCGTGAAAACCCGCCTCCCACTACATCGTACATGCCGCCGCGCGCCATGGCGCGAAGTGCATGAAAAGCAGGTTTGAGCGCTTCGTCTGCGCCTTCGCTATCGCTGCGGCTCCGCTCAGCGAGAGATGCACGCCTCAACAGAAATTCAATCGCCATCGGCTGCGGGAATTTGGGGGCGGCGCCCCAGCCGCCATAGCCCCAATCATACGAATCGATCAGCGTCTTTGCCGCCGCGTCGAGGTGTTCCTGCGTGAACCCCGATTCGGATTGGACGTTTATGCTGAGCGCTTTTTGCAAGTGACCCGACACTTCATCCCCAACGCGGAATACTTCAGCGGGTTGTTCTTTCCACGTGCGGGCAATACCCGCCAGCACGTCGCGAAAGGATGGCATGTTGTAACGCGGCGCGGGCGGGAAGTAGGTGCCGGCATAGAACGGCTTGAGGTCGGGCGTGAGAAACACGGACATGGGCCAGCCGCCCGAACCCGTCATGGCGACAGTGGCTTGCATGTAGATGGCGTCGAGATCCGGGCGTTCCTCGCGGTCCACTTTGATGTTGACGAAATGTTCGTTCATGAACGCAGCGGTTTCCTCATCCTCGAACGACTCGTGCGCCATGACGTGACACCAGTGGCAGGCGGCATATCCGATGGAAAGGAATATTGGCTTGTTTTCGGCTTTTGCTTTCGCCAACGCCTCCTCGCCCCAGGGATGCCAGTCCACGGGGTTGTGGGCGTGTTGAAGAAGATAGGGGGAGGTGGAGGCGGCGAGTTTGTTCATGGAATTTGGATGATTGGTTCCTGCATTTGCTTACTCAATTCAACGCTT
>CAYQOF010000264.1:0-4378 GCA_964419035.1 uncultured Anaerolinea sp.
GTGTAGGATGTTTCAATCCACGCTCCCAATGAAGGGAGCGACGCCCAAAATAGTAAGTACGCCCAAGTCAACGGACTGTTTCAATCCACGCTCCCAATGAAGGGAGCGACCGCAACATCTGGGTAAAAAAATATCTTTACCGCCAGATATTGGTCTTACATTTTTTATTATAGGCGCAAAGCGTCCAAAAAACGTCCTTCGAAAAGTAATATTCGGTTGTTAAGGTGCAAAATCTCCTGCGAACCTGTCCTTGAACTTGTGTGAGCTTTGGGTTCGCATGGTCTCGATATGTGACGCCAACGAACGGCATCGCTACTCGACCATCGGGGTTTCACTTTGAGCTTATGTAATGATCGTACCCTCCAGGTCAATGCCCGGTTTTGCGCCGACGTGTTCCACGCGGCGCTTCCAGTTGTCGCCAAGGTAATAATAACGCAGGCTGTCCACTTCGGGGTCAATGATCTTGAGCAGGATGTGCTGCAGTTCCTTCAACTGCGCGGGATCAATGAGACACTCGAAGACCGAATTCTGCACGCGCTGACCGTAATCCTGGCATTTCTTCGAGACCTTGCGTAATCGTCTCTTGCCCGCTTCGGTTTCGGTGCTTACGTCGTAGGTGATCAAGACCATCATATAAAACTCTCTTCATGTCATTGCGAGACGGTGATTGTCTGTCGAGGCAATCTCGTGTTTCATTGGGTGCGTCCTATGGGCGAGGAGATTGCTTCGACCTGCTCCGCAGGTCTCGCAATGACATCTCAACTCCAAAAGAACGGCGGGTAGGCGTCCAGGTCGCCGCGCAAGTGACGCGCCAGCAGCATCGCCTGGACGTGCGGAAGCAATCCGTACGGAACCTTCTCCTTCAAATATGGATGCATGAGTTCCTCCTTCTTCCTCTCCTGCCAGGCAGTGATCACGGCTTTGCGCGTCTCGTCGTCCATAAGGATGCCGCCGCTTTCCTTTTGCGCGAAGCCTTTGCCTGTGATCTGTTTGCGATTCACCAGCGATAACGCCAGACGATCCACCAGCACGGGACGCAACTCTTCCATCAAATCCAGCGCGAGCGAGGGACGCCCAGGGCGATCCTGATGAAGGAATCCGATATAGGGGTCAAGACCAACCGTCTCCAGGGCTGAAGCGGATTCGTTCGTCAGAAGCGTATACAGAAACGAGAGCAGGCTGTTCATGTTATCCAGCGGCGGACGGCGGTTGCGTTCCTTGAAGAAAAAGTCGCCGCGTTGTTGCAGGATCAAATGGTCGAACACGCCAAAGTAGACCTTGGCGGCGCTGCCTTCGAAGCCCATCAGATCGGCGGTTGACTTGCATTGCGGGATCGCCTTTACGGTCTCTTTCAAAAAATTCGATGCGCCCGTAAGCGCCTCCACACGCTCTGTGAGAAGCATCGCGTGATCGCGGATGGCGCGTTCGAGGACTTTGCGGCAGTTGGAGATTTTTCCCAGCAAAAAGGATTGTGCGATGGAAACACTCTGCGCCTCTTTCTCCGACCATTCAAACTGCCTCTTGCGCAACAGGACATTTCCCTTCACCCGGCCCGTGATCCGCCCCTGAAACCGCCCGTTCGGCGTGAGGAAACACAGGCCGATGTTCCGCTCGGCGCACGCGCTCATCAGCGCGGGACTGGCTCCCTGCCACGTGAAGCACACAATGTTTTCGATGTTGTGCAGCGGCAGGCGCGTGGACGTAGTCTCATCCTTCTTGACGACGACCGTCTCGCCATCGAGGGAGAGATACGCTTCGGGCGTGGTGATGTAGAGGACGTTACCGAGATGTTTCATAGTTCACTGTAAGACATGACATGTTTTCACAGAGCTCTGATTAATCATGTTGTTCTTGATTCACGGACTTCTGAATCGTCACGCGCCACGATAAAACATGTCATGTCTCCACCATTTGTTTGATGTACTTCGACGCGGGCATGACCTTCTCCTGCAACACAGGCAGACACACATCCGCCAGCGAACAGGAGCGGCAGCCTTTATGGGTCTTGACCTTCGGAGTGTAGCCTCGGCTAAAATAATTGTGCATTTCAGCGGACATTTCCTGCACAAGCGTTCGTAACTCGAACGTGAATTCGATCTCCACGCGGTGACGGGTTTCGCCGTAGAACAAATATCCGCGCGGAATATTTGTGGAGAGCATCTCTTCGAGGCACATTGCCTGAGCGCACAATTGAGTCTCATCACTGTGATCGTGCTTCTCCTTGCCGCGTTTATATTCGATGGGCGCGGGCAGATAGAGACCCTCGCGGTTGGGCAGTGTAACGCCCTCGCCCTGCCCCTCACCCCCGTCCCCTCTCCCATTGGGAGAGGGGTGAAGGGGTGAGGGAACGAACTCAACCACATCGCACACGCCGACCAGTCCCAGCCGATACGACGCCACCGGTACCGAACGCGCCGTGACGACACCGTTGCGCGTTTCGGAGAAGAACGGGTCATCGACGCGCTTATGCATGATCCTGCCCTCGGCAGTGAGCGCGTTTTCCTTCCACTGCTGTTCAATATGGATCAGCGCCCACTGCCTGCGGCAAAACAGGAAGTGCTGGATGCCCGAGAGGGGCAGGAAGTCGTCGGGGGTGTACTCGGAGGGCATATTATGTTCCAGCAGGCGAATATGTTAGAATCCGGACATGCCGCTCATCCATCAAATTCGCCAGAAGTTTGCTTCGGATGCCTTCGAGTTTTCCAAACATGCCGCTGACCAAACTCTCTTGCGCAATATTCTGGTGGATGAAATTCGGGAGGCGGCGCGGGCGGCTGAAATCATCGAAGATTATCCCGATGACAAGTATGGTCCAAGTTGCTTGCTGCTTGGTTTTACACATGCTGGACGTCCTTTGCATATCCAATGCAGTTATCCGTCACGTTCGCTGCTCAAAATTATTACCGTGTACGAACCGAGCGCCGGCGAATGGACGGAGTACCGGAAACGGAGGTAGCAATGTCTGCGCCATATCAAGATGAAAAACTGGTCGAGCGTTTAATCACCTATACACTGCTCAAAGACGGACAACTCTTCGTGGTTGAAAACGTCCCGGCGCGGGTAAATGAGGAAACCGGTGAACAGTACTTTTCACCGCAAACGGTGGAGCGCCTCCAGCGTATTCTGCAGGAGAAGCGCCAGCCCGCCCGCTTCATTCAGACGCCTGTGTATGAGTTTGCCTGACAGGCAGAAATTTGCTCGTTGTCCCCTCCGCCGCGCCCCTTCGAGTATGGCTCGAAAGAAGCGAAGCGTTGAGGGGATTTTGCTTTTTGGCATTGCAATCAGCGCCCACCGCCTGCGGCAAAACAGGAAGTGTTGTATGCCCGAGAGGGGCAGAAGGTCTTCGGTGGTGTATTCGGTCATGACTTGAAGTGTGCTAAAATTTCATTGGAGGCTGATATGGTATTTCAACAAATCACAAAAGAAGCGGTTGTTCGCCAGTTGGAGCAACTGCCGCCCAATCGTTTGATGGAAGTTTCGCAGTTCATCGAGTTTCTGCAATCCCAAATGCAACAACCTGTACGCCGCAAAAGTTCGCGCAAACATTCCGCTTTTGGCATGTGGGCGGATTATTCCGAAGCCCAAGACCCTGTCGCTTTTACAGAAACACTGCGCCGCAAAATCGAGTTGAGGCAGGATGGCTGAGACAGCATACCTGATTGATACGACCATCCTTGTAGATTTCCTGCGCGGACAACAAAGAGCGAGGGCATGGCTGGCGCGTTTTCCAGAAGGCGAACTTGCGATTTCCGTCATCACTGCCGCAGAGTTGCTGGCAGGCTGTCGAAACAGACAAGAGCAGAAACGACTGGAATTGGAACTCGAACAGTATTCTTTGATTTTGACTTCCAATGCCATTTCTGCCACAGCCTGGGAATGGTATCGCCAATTCCGCCTTAGCGATGGCATCGGTTTCTTTGACTGCCTGATTGGCGCAAGCGCGTATCACTACGGGTTGACAGTTTGCACGTTGAACGATAAGCATTTTCGTCCGTTGCCAGATTTGAGGGTAGAAAGACCGTATTAGCTCGTGTCATTGCGTGACGGCGTCCTGAGCGGAGTGCAACGCAGTCGAAGGACATCCGTCGAAGCAATCTCCTCGCTCATCTGAACACTCCATGAAACGGGAGATTGCTTCGCACCAAACGCTCGCAATGACATTTGATTCCTAAAGTCTCTCAATCAACTCCACGCCATCAGGCGCGCTTCCATCCACCTTCACGATGTAATCACCAAACTTGCGCGGCACGACGACGCCTTCGTTTCGCTCAACCTTCACCATATCAAAGAGTTTGTGCGACGGCGCATTGCCCAAATCGCTTTCATGTTTGAAGATGTAGAGCCTGCGCGAGGCCATCTTGCCGCGCGCCGCCGAGTG
>CAYQOF010000265.1:0-4372 GCA_964419035.1 uncultured Anaerolinea sp.
CAGCAGCAGCAGTAGCGGAGGCGGCGGCCGTGTGGTTGTCAAACCGGATTACGCCTGCGAAGCCATCAACCGGGAACCGAGGGACAACACGAAATTTCGAGCCGGATATGCCTTCAACGTCCAATGGACGGTCGTCAACACCGGCACAAAAACCATGCGCCAGGGCTTGGACCTCAAATATTTCAGCGGTCCACAACTAACCTCGACCACCCTCATCGAACTTCCTGAACTGGCGCCCGGCGACAGGTATCAAGTGACGATGGGCGCAGTTGCCCCCTCCACGTACGGTTTCTACGTCATGACGTGGGTCGTGGAAGGCGAACTCTGCTATCCATACGTTGCATTCCATGTGGAATGACCATGAGGGACGTTCGACCGGATTTTGTTTGAATGTGTGAGAGGACAAATCAAATGAAAACACGCATGAGAATGTTTTTGATCTGCTTCGCCGCCCTGGCGTTGATCGCGTCATGTGCGCCGTTCGCCGGCACACCAGCCCCAACGTTGGACCCGAATGCGATCAACACCTTCATCGCGCAGACTGTCGAAGCCGCCTCCACTCAAACCGCCGCGGCGCTGCCCACCTCCACACCGACGGCAACCTTCACATCCACCCCTCCCAACACCGGCACGCCGGAACCGACCGCCACGCCTACAGTGATTTTCATCCTGTCTACTCCGACACGTCCTGTGATCCCCACCTTCACAGGCGTAAGCGGCGGCGCGACCAGTTCAGCCAATTTCGCCTGCCAGGTTATCCGGGTCAGCCCCGCAAATGGATCCAGGATGAGCCCTCGCAACGACTTCGATGCGATCTGGACCGTCAGGAACAGCGGACGGAGGGACTGGGACAGGAACAGTGTGGATTACTACTATTTGAGCGGTGACAGGTTCCACAAGGTATCCGGCTACGACCTGCAAAAGGATGTCAGGGTCGGTGAAAGCGTGGAAATCGGCGTGGACATGGAAGCGCCTCGGGACAACGGCACCTACACCACTCACTGGACCTTGCAGGTGGGCTCGGAACAATTTTGCACAATGAGTCTCACAATTGTGGTGAGATGAAACGAGCCCAGCAGGAAAATCAAGATAAATACAGCGGCAGCCGTCTGGCTGCCGCTGTATCTTTTCACCAGGTTATGAGGTTGGCGGGACATCCTCCGCGCTCGCGCCGGGCTTCCTGCGAAGCATATAAAAACCAACGACGACGGGGATCGCGATAAAGATCAGGGAAAGGCACAAAAACACGAAACCCATTGTTGTTGCGGCGGCTGGATCACTGCTCCCAAAGACGTCAATCTCGGCGCCGGGCGTCATGCTGGCGAAAACGGACGTCACCCCGAAGAAACACATGAACAAGCCGGGACATCCGCACAATACAACTGCGGCGATGGTGGCAATGATGCCTTTGGTTTTTTCATCCATATACATGTCTCCTATGATTGAATTTTTTCCGAGTATACACCGTTCTGCAAAAAGTTTCACGGTTTTGATCGTCAACTCCTCAGATTCGCGCCGACTTCCTGCTCCAGCCGCCTGACGATTTTCTTGCGGATGGCGGCAGCTTCGGCGTCGGTCATTGTCCTGTCGGACTGATAGGTGAGGCTGTACGCCAGCGACTTTTTTCCCGCGCCGATCTGTTCCCCGCGGTAGACGTCGAACAGGCGGACATCCGTTACGATCTTTCCGCCCGTCTGCCTGATGAGGCTTTCGACGCGCGCCGCAGGCATTGATTCATCTACGATCACGGCAATGTCCTCATACACCGGCGGGAACTCGGAGACGGGAAGAATGCCATAGACTGGAGCGATATTCCGTAATGCATCCAGATCGAATTCCGCGACGATGAGGGGCGCGTCGCCAACTTCATACCTGTCTTGCACCAACGGATGCAGTTCACCGAAGACTCCGACCGCCTTTCCGTTCACCTCCACTTGCGCGGCTTTACCGGGATGCAGATACTCAACGGATTCAGTCGGAGCGTAGGAAACGCCCGTGTAATGGAGTCCGCTTAAAAGGAGTTCGATGCGTCCCTTCATGTCGTAGAAGTCATAAGTTGGCGAGTCTTTCACATCCCATGAAAGCGCTTGTCGTAAGCCGGTCATCACCAGCGCAAGTTTACGCGGCTCGTTTGGAAGATCATTTTCATTGGGTTCGAACACCGGACCCAATTCGAACATGGCAATGGACTCTGCGCGATGATTTTTCTCGACGGATTCCAGAACAGAGGCGAGCAGGCTTCGGCGCATCACGCGCCGTTCGGGCGTGATGGGATTCGCCAACGTGACGTAGTCCTGCTTTTGCAGGGTCTGAGACCCTGCAAAAGCGTAGAGGCGGCTTTCGCGCTCAGGCGAGGTCATGCGATAACTGACGATCTCCTGCAAGCCGAGGGAGACGAGAATATCGCGCAGGCGCTCCTCCCACTCGTGGACAGGGTTGCCGATCTGCGGCGGGAGCGTGTCTGCCATGCGCGTTGCGGGGATGTTGTCGTAACCGTAACTGCGCGCCACCTCTTCGATTACATCTGCAACACCAACGATACCTTCGCTGATATCGAGGCGATGCGGAGGAGCCGTAACTCGCAACCCGTAACTCGTAACTTCGCATTTGAATTCGAGGCGCATAAGAAGTTCGGAGATTTGCTCCATGGTGAGTTCGATGCCCAGCAATCGCTTCACGTCACGAGGCGCAAGTTCAACAACCGAATCCTTCGGTTTGAGCGGATACGCATCCACAAGCCCGGGCGCGATCCTGCCGCCCGACCATTGCGCCATGAGTTGAAGCCCGCGCTTCACACCCTGCTCAGCCAGCGCGGGATGCACCCCGCGCGAGAAGCGGAACGAGGCTTCGGAGGGAAGGTTGTGCTGTTTCGCGGTACGGCGGATGTTGATGAAGTTCCAGGCCGCGCCTTCGAGCAGGATGTTACGCGTCTTTTCCGTGACCTCAGACTCGGCGCCGCCCATCACACCTGCGATCGAGAGCGAACCTTTTTCATCGCAGACCAGCACGTTCGTTGACGTGAGCGTCCGTTCGATGCCGTCGAGCGTGGACAGTTTCTCACCGTCCTGCGCGGCGCGGGTGATGATCTTTACATTTTTGTTTCCAGCGCGGGTTTTCAATACATCATAATCGAACGCGTGCAAAGGCTCGCCGAGATCGAGCATGGCGTAATTGGTCGCGTCCACAATGTTGTTGATGGGACGGATGCCTGCCAGCCGCAAATGCCGCTGGACGTGATACGGGCTGGGTTTGATCTCGACACCGCGGATCAATCCCAGAACGAAACGCGGGTTGAGTTCGGGTTCGGTAATCTTGATGGAGACGAGATCCTCGACCGATGCGCCCTCGGTCTTGTAGTCCAGACCTCCGAGGTCTTTGAGACCTCGGAGGTCTCTGCCCGTCAACGCGGCAAGTTCGCGCGCCACGCCGATCACGTTGGCGTTGCGCGCCATGTTGGGCAGGATGGCAATATCCAACACCGCGTCGCCCATGTAATCCACGAGCGGCATTCCCACCGGAGCATCTTCGTCGAGAATTATGATGCCCTCGTGATCTTCGGAGATGCCGAGTTCCTTCTCGGAACACGCCATCGAATAGGATTCCACGCCGCGGATCTTTGCGCGTTTGAGCGTGGTCAGCACCAGTCCATCCGCGTGACCGTCGTAGATCGTCGCGCCTTCCTTAGCATATGCTACTTTGAGCGGCTTGGGTAATTTACCCATGCCCTTCAGATGAAAGATGTTGGGCGCGCCGGTCAACACAACCTGATCCTGTTGCCCGTCGTACAGATCGAGCAGGGTCAACCGGTCCGCGTTGGGGTGCGGCATGACTTCACGAATTTCCCCCACGACGATTTTTTCGCGATCCCACGCGATGCCGCTGGTCTTGAATTCATGGCGTCCACTTGCGTGCAGACCGGACGCGGCGTTATCAGGCATCGGCAAACCCGCATATTTGATCTCCTCCACTTCGAGCCCGGCGAGGGTCAACTTGCGCGCAATCTCTTCGACGGATAAGCCGTCCAAATCAATGTAATCTTTCAACCATGAAAGAGGTATTTTCATGTTTCACCTTTTAGAAGCAACTCGTTGGTTGAGTAGCGGCGCATGCTCTTCGCGCCGCGTATCGAAACCAACATTACAAATAGAGTTTTGTAACAGAGAACGCCTTGGTTCGGGGTGGTTTCGATGCGGCTGAAAAACACCGCCTGCTCAACCACCGATATCTTCCGAAAACTAGAACTGCTCCAAAAATCTGAGATCGTTGCCCCAGAAATAACGAATGTCGTCAATCTTGTAGCGCAGCATCAACTGGCGTTCCGGTCCCATGCCCCAGGCGTAACCCGAATAACGCGCCGGGTCATACCCGCCGT
>CAYQOF010000266.1:0-4313 GCA_964419035.1 uncultured Anaerolinea sp.
TCGGGTCGGCGCGCAGGGGCGAAAGGACAGCCGCGACATTGAATCCGCCCTTGACTGCAAGACTCACCCGCGAGAACGAGCCCTGGTAATGCTCGATCGTCGGTCCCAAATACGCGTATTCTTCGCCCAGACTGTAATCGCCGGGCTTGTCGAACGTGGCGAGGAAATAGGATGACACGTTCTGGCAATCGCCGATGACCGAGAAACGCGTCGGGTCGTTGCCCATCTCCAGTCCGCGTTGATACACCTCGCGCATCGCATTGCTGACGCCGGTCGGCACGGCGGGTATTTGCTTCCACGCGTCTTTGGCGAGCGGAGGCTTGGGCGTCGCGGTGGGCGGGGGTGAATCGGTGGGGATCAAAGATTCGATGGCGGGATCAGCCTCCCCCTGAGTCTGACCGGGGATCGTCGGCTGGTCTTGAATCGAAAGCGGGGTAACGGTGGTCTGAAAGGCAATGCCGGAGGTCCTCGCCGGTCCCGTTGAGCAGGCAGAGAGCAACATCGTCATCAATAAGATTAAAAGCGGTTTTCGTTTCATCATTCTACTCATCACAAATCGTTTGTATCTGTTCTGAAATCCTTTGCGCCAGCCGCGCCTCGCCCGCAGGCGTGAGGTGGATGGCGCTGTTCGTGAACTCGCTCATTGGAACGATGTTCCACAGGTCGAGGTAACGCCAGTCGTTTCGCGCGGCGCGTTCAGCGAGCAGTTGACGATACTCGTCGTATGCCCAGCGCGGGTAGAAAAAATTATAACGGATGTCGCTGTTCGCCCCGCCGCTGACGAGCATCGGCTCATTGACCAGCAGCATGTTCGGGTGCGCCGACATGCCCGCATCCAAAACGTCGAACGCAAGCGACTCGCCCAGCGAGGCAATGCCGTGAAAATCGCCGCTGGCTTCGAGGTCTGTCTGAGCCCGCTCGTAATTTTGGGGATAGACCTGGTCAATGCCCGTGGACGACCACAACGCGCCATAGATCTGCAGACGGATGAGATCGGCAACCGCCCGCCTCCGACTCACGAACGTCTGATCCCATTTCGACGGCTTGACCAACGACGGATCGTCCGCGTGCATGGGTAATTGGTACTTGGTAATCAGGCGTTCGATTCGCTCCGCATTGTTGGCGACAATGGGCGAGGTGAACTGCCTGTCGTTCGGGAAGGCTTCGAGCGTGGTCAGCCAGATGATCAGGCCGGGTTCATACTGCAAAGCCTGATCGAGGATCATCAAATCCTTGGTCAACGAAATGGTCGGATAGCCGAGGTTGTAGGCTCTTACTGTTTTGCCGCACGCTTGAATATGATCCGCATTGAGTTGACCGGCGAGCGTTTCCTCGGGCGTGAGCAGTGTACCCCACACGGATGAGGCACCGATGAGCAGGACGCGGTATTCGTCCGATGATTTTTCCGTCCCCGCGAGGATGTGGGACGCGAACATGGCATCCAGGTCGAAGAGGCTCAGGTTATACGATTCGCGCGTCTCGCCGAAGGGAAAACGTTCACGCCCGTCGAAGATGACGTTGTAGAGGGAGAGTTTTCCAAAGGGAATTTCCTTCGTAAAGATGAACGCGAAGTTGAACAAGGCAAACAGGATGCCTGCCTTGAGGAGTACTGCGAAAGGACGGATGCGAGGTTTGTTTTCCATGATTTCAGGCTTGAGGCGGCGTCCTCGCCGCCGGAGACGGCGGCTAGAGCAGATTGAACAACTTCCTCATCACCTGCCACGAAAGGGACGGATCGCTGAGCGCGAAGAACACCCATCCCAACGCGACGAAGTGAAAGGTGAAGACTACGCCGTTAACGGTCAAAGCGGTCTGCAGGCGCGGATTGATTGAATCGAAGCGCGTCTTTATGAACTCGCTCCAGCGGTTTTGCAGGAAGAGCCCCAGCCCATGCCACGCGCCCCACAAAACGAAGTTGAGCGTCACGCCGTGCCACAAACCGATGAGCAGCATCGTCGAGAGTTGACCGAGGAGCAGCATCGTCCACGCGGGAAGACTCTTATATCCGCGTATCCAGCGGTTGAAGGGATTGAAGAAATACGAGCGGATCCACTGCGTAAGCGTGATATGCCAACCGTTCCAGAACTGGGTCAGGTTGGGTTTGGTGTACGGCGAGGCGAAATTTTCAGGCAGTTTGATTCCCGCGAGACGCGCGATGCCGATGGCAATGTCCGTGTAGCCGCTGAAGTCGAGGTAGATCTGGAAGGCGTAGGCGTAGAGGTGAATCCACATCCAGCCTGTAGCGTGGACTTGCGTCGCAAGCGCGTCGTTGAGCGCGATCAATGCCAGTGTGTCTGCGACGACGAATTTTTTGAACAGTCCGATGACGATGCGTTGACCTGCGATAAGTGTTTCGCCTTGCGTGAGAGCGAAATCGCTGCGGAGGTCCTTTGCGAACCTTTCGGCGCGGTCAATGGGACCGGCGGATAACGAGGGAAAGAAGACGACGTACGTCGCAAACTCCGGCAGGGATAGTTCGGGCAGGCGTCCCAGTTGCCTGTCCCGCAGGACGTGGATGAGACGGAAGGCAATGTACGAGAAACCAAGCCAGCGCAGATCCAATGCGGAGGCGGTCTCGGTGGGACGGTCGGCAAGTGCGCGGAAGAAGATGCTGGTCTGTAATGAGAGGATTGGGGATTTGAGGATGAGGAGAATTGCGAGGATCAATACGATGACGACGGTCAACGTCCACGTGAAGCGGCGAGAGAGGAATGTGATAAGAGGAATGAGTATGAGGAGCGCCGCGATGAAAAGGAGATATTGAGTGAACAGCGGAGGGTTGGTCGCGGTGAGGAGCGGGCGCGGGAAAATGTAACGGGAGAGGACAATGAGCGTGACCAGCCCCGCGATGAGGAGCAGCGCGGTCAGGTTATGACGCGACTTCCACGCGCCGGATTCGGATATGATGAGCCACGTCAATATGACGAGCGCGAGGGAGAGCGAGGGGAACCAGAAATCGAACGCACGCAGCGGGACGAGAGGCTGGAACCAGTAGACCGCGAGGACGCTGACGGCGAGCAGGAAAAAGAGTCGGCGCGGACCGCGCGTCAGCGCGCCGAGCAGGCATGAGGTCAGGATCGAAGCGGCGATCTGTGTCAGTCCCATTTGGAAGTTCGCCCTATGCCGAACGTCCCGAAGGATTCCCTGAACACTCCCGTTTTACCTTTCGAACCTTCGGGACGGTGAGTAACATCTGTCAGAAGCCCTGATAGATCCATGCGGGGCTGTCGTCCGTTGTGAAGATGATCAACGCGGCGACGATGAGGAAAAGCACGAACGCCCAGATATTTTCCGGGGAAAACACTCTTAACACAAAGGTTTCTTTCTTTCCTTCGTGACCTTCGTGTCGTTTCGACGGGCTCAACACATCGCCTTCGTGGTTAATCATCGCGTTCCGCATACCAGCCAGTCGCCGCCTTCCTGCGTCACTTGATAGGTGCGCACGGAGAGATCGAGTTCCTGGTCTTCATTGTCGTATGTGGCAATGATGCTCCCGGTGCAAAGCACGAGCGCGGTATCGCCGTCGGTCCCGGTCTGCGAGCAGGACAGTTCCTCGAGCCGCGCGCTGACCGCCTGGAATGAATCGAGTTCGATGAGCGCGTCCTCCTCCCATGCGCCGCACACGAGCGTGGTGAGACGATCCGCATCCTTTTCGACGAGCGCGGTCAGGTAATTTTCCACGGCTTGCGCGGGCGCGTCGGCGCTGGATGAGGAACATGCAGTCAACAACAGGCTGGCGAGGATCGCGATGGATAAGACAAGTAATATTTTTCGCAAGAGAGTCTCCTTTTGGGTTTCGAGGACGGGATTATACACGGCTATTTGATCGTCAAGCATAACATGATTGTGGACAGATAATCCCTCATCCAGGCGAGGGGACTGCTTCGCTCCTCATTCCATTCGGGCTCGCAGTGACATGGACGACCCGGCTATAATGTCAACGAGGAATCGAAACAGGAATGGAATCCTACACTCGGCAGGCAAACGAGGACAACCTTTTTAAAAGAGCGGTCTGGCATTCGCTCAAGACTTTTGCCGCGCTGCGGATCGGGACGATCGCGTGGGTCTTCGTCCTGTCCATCCTTGTTCGGGAGGTTGCCGAACCGAACGCCCTGTGCAGGACAAGTTCGCTTCTTTCGGAGGACCTGGACATGCCTCCGATGTGGACAGCCTGGCTTCGGTGGGATACGGTCTGTTATTTGACCATTGCGGAATCCGGTTATTCGGCTCACGCGGGACTGACGGTCTGGCCCCCGTTATATCCGCTTTTGATCCGCGCCTTCGCCTTCCTCATGCCGCCGCTCGCCGCCGCG
>CAYQOF010000267.1:0-4246 GCA_964419035.1 uncultured Anaerolinea sp.
CTCTCCCTCATCATTCCCGTCTATAACGAGGAGGAAAACCTGCCTCTGTTGTTCGAATCCATTCAAATGGCTCTCGGGTCCGACCAATGGTCCTGGGAGGTCATCTTTGTGGATGACGGAAGCCGCGACAAAAGCCCGCAGATCTTAAAGGCGCTCGCGGAGCAGGATCCCGAACACGTGCGCGTGATCGTCTTTCGCCGCAACTTCGGGCAGACCGCCGCCATTACTGCGGGAATTGATCATTCACAGGGCGACACCATCGTTTTGCTCGACGCCGACCTGCAGAACGATCCCGCCGACATACCTGCTCTGCTTGCAAAACTGGGCGAGGGATACGATCTCGTCAGCGGCTGGCGCAAGGATCGCAAGGACAATCTCATAATCCGTACGATCCCGTCCAACCTTGCCAACGGGTTGATCTCGCGGGTCACCGGCGTGCATTTGCACGATTACGGATGCACGCTCAAAGCCTATCGCCGCGGCGCGCTTGAAGGTTTCCGCCTGTATGGCGAGATGCACCGTTTTATCCCGGTCTTCGCGCATTCCGTCGGCGCGCGGATAACGGAACTCCCCGTCCGCCACCACCCGCGCAGATTTGGCAGGGCAAATTACGGCTTGGATCGAATCGCCAAGGTCATCCTGGACCTGTTCACCGTAAAGTTCCTGCTCGAATATTCGCACAAGCCCATGCGTTTGTTTGGCGGCGCGGGCGCTCTGATCATGACCATCGGTTTTCTCGACCTGTTTATTCTCTTCTTCCGCCGCATGTTCTACAACGTTCCTGCTGCCACATCACCGCTGTTGCTGGTTGGAATTATGTTCGTTATTATGGGGTTCCAATCCATTCTGATGGGGTTGATCGCAGAATTGCTTGCGCGCACATATCACGAATCACAACAAAAGCCCACATACACGATTCGCGAAACCATGAACCTGCTCGAGGAATGATGCGCATCCTTGTCCTGATCCATGAATTTCCACCGGTGGGAGGCGGAGGCGGACGCGCGGCGGAGGACGTGTGCCGCGAACTTGCCAAACGGGGACACGAGATCAAGGTCTTGACCGCCCGAGTCAAGGGACTGCCTTACGAAGAAACAAGGGATGGACTTCAGGTCATCCGATTGCATTCAGCGCGGACTCAATCGTACCGCGCCGGTTTTTTGGCAATGACCGCCTACGTTCTCGCGGGACTTTGGGCTGGGCTCCGTTTAATCAAGCGCTGGCGCCCCGATGTGATCCACGTCCACTTCGCCGTGCCGGCCGGCGCGCTGGCATGGATTCTTTCGCGCCTGACGGGAATCCCCTATCTTCTCACCGTTCACCTGGGAGATGTGCCAGGCGGAGTGCCGGAAAAGACAAGAGGATGGTTTCGATTTGTCTACCCGTTTACGCCCCCGATCTGGCGCGACGCAAGCCGCGTGATCGCGGTCAGCAGGTATACGCGCGAACTGGCTGAGAACCACTACCACGTGCATATGGAGATCATCCCGAACGGCATTGATCTGTCTTTGGGGAATAACGGCGGACTTCACGCGCACCGTCCGCCGCGCATCATGTTTGCCGGGCGGTTCGTGCCTCAGAAGAATCCCTTGCAGGTCGTCGAAACGCTGGCTGGACTCAAAGACCTGGAATGGGAATGTGTCATGATGGGCGACGGTCCCCTGCTCGCGGATGTCAAACGGAGGATTGCCAGCCATAAAATGGAGGATCGTTTTACCCTGCCGGGCTGGGTCACGCCGCAGGATGTTCTTCAGTGGTTCGGCAAAGGCGACTTGTTGTTTATGCCATCGTTATCGGAAGGCTTGCCGGTGGTCGGGCTTCAGGCTCTGGTGAAAGGACTTGCCATCGTCGCCAGCCGCGCCGGCGGGTTCGTTGACCTGGTGGACGACTGCAAGAATGGGTTTTTGGTCGGGCTGGATGAATCTCCCAGGTTTTCCAGCCTCCTGCTGGAACTGCTCTCGAACCCAAACCGCCTGCTTTCATTCCGCAACGCCAGCCTGGAAAAAGCGCAGTCCTTCGATATCCGGCAGATTGCCGGGCAATACGAGGAAATCTTCAAAGGGATCGTTCGGGTCGAATAGAAAGATCGTTTCAATATCTGGATATTAATTACCTTACACTTTCAAAATCGGGACGCTGATTCACGCTGAAAACGCAGATTTTTATTTTTGAATCAGCGAAAATCAGCGTTTTTCAGCGTCCAAGAAGCATTGTGTAAGGTAATCAGATCTGGATATTCATTTCCAGTGATAGAAAAGGATGCTTATGAAACCAAAGCAAACAGTCATTGTTACAGGTGGAAGCGGCTTTATCGGCACGAACCTGGTGCGATTGCTTGTGAAGAGTGATGCATATCGCGTGGTGAATTTGGACGCGCTTACGTATGCCGCGAACACGCTCTCGCTGGCAGACCTGGAAGGGCGCCCGGACTACATATTCGTGAAGGGGAGCATCACAGACCGTGAACTGGTTTCCTCGTTGTTCGCGAAATACCAGCCTGTGGGCGTGATGCACCTCGCGGCAGAGTCGCACGTGGACCGTTCCATCGTCGACGCGGAGGATTTCGTGCAGACGAACGTGGTCGGCACCTACACGATGCTGGAAGCCGCGCGCGCCTACTGGAACGGGTTGACCGGCGAAGGGAAAAAGACATTCCGCTTCCTCCACGTTTCGACCGATGAGGTGTTCGGCTCGTTGGGCGCGGAGGGATACTTTACCGAGGAAACCGCCTACGCGCCAAACTCGCCCTATTCGGCATCGAAGGCGGCGAGCGATCATTTCGTGCGCGCCTTCTATCACACCTACGGATTGCCGACGGTCATCACCAATTGTTCCAACAATTACGGACCGTATCAGTTCCCTGAAAAGATGATCCCGTTGATGATCCTGAACGCGCTCTCGGGCAAGCCCCTGCCGGTCTATGGCGACGGTTCGAACGTGCGCGACTGGCTTTACGTGGAGGACCATTGCCGCGCGGTGAGGATCGCTTTCGAGAAAGGGGAACCGGGCGAGGTATACGTCATCGGCGGGAGCAACGAACAGAAGAACATCAATGTCGTGAACAAGATTTGCAGCATTCTCGATGATGTCGCGCCGCCCGATGAAATCCAGCAGTTGCGCGAACAGGGAGTGAAGAGTTACCGGGAGTTGATCCGTTTTGTGACGGATCGCCCGGGGCACGACCGCCGCTACGCGATCGATTCAGCGAGGATTCAGCGCGAGTTGGGCTGGCAGGCTGAGGTGGGGTTCGAGGCGGGTCTTCGTCGGACGATCGAGTGGTATCTGTCCAATCCCAAGTGGGTGGATCAGGCGAGCGGCGGTTCGTTCGGCGAATGGCTGGAAAAGAATTACGCGTGGCGCGCACACAAGGAGGTCAAATGAAAGGAATCGTTCTGGCAGGCGGGATGGGAACGCGTCTTTACCCGCTGACGATTGCCATCAGCAAACAGATATTGCCCGTCTTCGACAAGCCGATGATCTATTATCCGCTTTCGATGTTGATGCTGGCGGGGATACGCGAGGTCCTGATCATCAGCACGCCGGAGGCTCTGCCCGATTTCAGGCGGCTGTTGAAGGACGGCTCGCAATGGGGTTTGAAGTTCGAATATGCCGAACAGGCTGAACCGCGCGGACTTGCCGACGCGTTCCTGGTGGGACGCGAGTTCATCGGGGACAGCCCGGTCTGTTTGATCCTTGGGGATAACATCTTTTACGGGCACGGTTTGATCTCGCTGTTGTCCTCGTGCGCGTCGCTCGACGATGGCGCGATCATCTTCGGCTATAAAGTGACCGACCCGGAGCGGTATGGAATCGTCGAGTTCGATGAACAGCAGAACGTCCTGAGCCTGGAGGAAAAACCGCGCAACCCCAGATCGAGTTATGCCATCCCCGGCATTTATTTTTATGACAATCAGGTGGTGCGCATTGCCGAATCGTTGAAGCCTTCCGAGCGCGGCGAACTGGAAATCACCGACCTCAACAAGGTATATCTCGCGCAGGGAAAATTGACCGTAAAACTCTTCGGGCGCGGCGTCGCCTGGCTGGACGCCGGCACGCACGAATCACTGCTCCATGCGGCGTCGTTCATCCAGACCATCCAGGAGCGGCAGGGATTGATGATCTCCTGCCCGGAAGAGATCGCCTACCGCATGGGGTTTATCACGAAGGAGAAGTTGATCGAACTGGGCAGGTCGCTTGCGGGAAATTCGTATGGCGATTACCTGCTCGCGCTGGCAAGGGAATAATG
>CAYQOF010000268.1:0-4240 GCA_964419035.1 uncultured Anaerolinea sp.
ATTACGTGCTGACCGGCGGCGAACTCCCCGCGTTGATCGTCATTGATGCGGTCGCGCGCCTCATCCCCGGAGCGCTGGGCGACCCGACCGGCGCGCAGGACGACTCGCATTCGATGGGCTTGCTGGAATATCCGCATTACACCAAGCCAGCCGAATTCAGGGGCTGGAAGGTACCTGATGTGTTACTCTCCGGCGATCACGGGAAAATTGCAAAATGGCGCAGGCAACAGGCATTATCGAGAACGTTCGAGAGAAGGCCCGATATTTTGGAGAAGGCGCAATTAAGCAAAGAGGATTTACTGTTCGTCGAACATCTAAAGTCGAAGGTCAATAAGAAGTCGGGTGACCTTTGACGTTCGACCATCGGCCTTTAACCTTCAACTTGTAACTGTCCGCATGGAGGCAACATGAAATTCAGTTACGGCAAGATCTTCCTGCTCGGCTTCGGTTTCTTCGGGGTGAGCGTCATCTGGGGCGTATATAACGCTTTCGTTCCCATCTTCCTCGCGAACAAATTCAACCTCGCTCCGGCGTTCGTCGGTTTCTTCATGACGCTGGACAACATCGCGGCGTTGTTCATCCAGCCGCCGGTCGGCGCGTGGTCCGACAGATTACGCACACCAATCGGGAGGCGGCTTCCCTTCATTCTCTTCGGCGCGCCGATTACCGCGATTGCATTCGGCCTCATCCCGCTTGCGGCAGTCCTGCCGTTGTTCGTGGCATGTACCAGCACAATGTTGTTGAGTGCGGCGTTGTGGCGCACGCCCGTGGTTGCGCTCATGCCGGATATCACGCCCTCGCCAAAGCGCTCACAGGCGAACGGCATCATCAATTTCATGGGCGGCATCGGCGCCATTGTCGCTTTGCAGACCGGGGGAATGCTCTACAAACTCAGCCCGGCGTTTCCCTTCTGGCTTGGCTCGGCGTTGGTGGTCATCGCGGCGTTGATCGTCTTCCTGTTCATCAAGGAACCCAGGGACTACGAACAAAGCAATGAACCACAACCCAGCATGATCGAAAGTCTGCGCGAGATCCTGAGCGATGAGGATAAGAGCGGCGCGCGCCTCCTGTTCGCGATCTTCTTCTGGTTCATCGGCTTTTCGGCAGTGGAGACCTTCTTTACCCTGTATGCGCAGAGGCATCTCGGAATCCACGAGGGCGACGGCGCCACATTGCTTTCGGTCTTCCCATTGTTCTTTGTGTTGTTCGCCATCCCATCCGGGTTGATCGCGGCGCGCATCGGACGACGCATCACGATATCCATCGGATTGATCGTCGTCTCCGCGATCCTGGTTTTGCTTTATATCCTGCCTGCTGCAACGCTGCTCACGCCGGTATCACCCCTGCCGCTCGTCGGCATTCCGTTGACGGAGGGCGGCGCGCGCATGTTGACGATGGCTGGCGTCCTGCTCATCTTCGGCGGGATCGGCTGGGCGTGCATCAACATCAACTCCCTGCCGATGGTGGTGGAGTTGACCAGCGCGGCGCGCATCGGGACGTTCACGGGCTTGTATTATCTATTCTCCACCTTGTCCGCCATCGTGGGACCGAATGTCAACGGCTGGGCGATCCAGTTGAGCGGGGGCAATTACAATGTGATCATGCTCATCGCTCCGTTCTTCATGCTGACCGCGCTGGGGCTGATGCTGGGCGTCCGCCGCGGGGAGGCGACAGCCTGAAAACGGAGTCAGCCCCGGTCGGCGCGCGAGGCGGGGCGTTACATTCGTCCTCATTCTTAATGCGCGTCTTGTCGAATGTTTCAAGTAAATGTATACTTGCGTCGAAAAAGGGTTTGTAATAACCCTATCCATCAAATTGAAAAGAGGAGAAGAACATTATGAAGAAGCTGTACGTTTTACTCACGGCGCTTCTGATCGCCGCCATGGTTCTGCCGGCGTGCGCCCCGGCGGAACCGAACTGCGCAGATGAGGATACTTTCTGCGTGGGTATGGTGACGGACGTTGGCAAGATCAACGACAAGTCCTTCAACCAGTCCGCATGGGAAGGCGTTCAACTGGCTGAGAAGGAATTGGGCGCGATCGTCCAGTACATCGAGACCGTGGATGCCAAGGACTACGACAAGAACATCTCGACCTTTGGCGACGCTGGTTACGATGTGATCGTGACTGTCGGTTTCGCCCTCGGTGAAGCAACCGCTGCCGCCGCTGCCAAGTACCCGAACGTTGCCTTCATCGGCGTGGACCAGTTCCAGGCTGAGACGGTTCAGGGTGTTGCGGGATTGATCTTCCCCGAAGATAACGCCGGCTTCCTCGTCGGCGCGCTCGCCGCGATGATGAGCAAGACCAACAAGATCGGCGCGGTGTGCGGCACCGATGCGGTCCCGCCCGTCTGGCGTTTTGGTGAAGGTTACAAGGCTGGCGCCGCGTATGCCGATGGCATGAGAGGCACCAGCACCGAAGTGTTCGTCGTGTATCACAGCGATGTCGGTTTCGACAAGACCTTCACCGATCCCGAGTGGGGCGCGCAGACCGCCAAGTCCATGATGGATCAGGGCGCTGACGCGATCTTCGGCTGCGGAGGCATCACCGGTAACGGCGCCATCACCGCCGCCGCCCAGGCTGGCGCATACGCCATCGGCGTGGACACCGATCAGTACCTGACCCTGCCCGAAGCCGCCCCGCGCATGCTCTCCAGCGCGATGAAACTCATCACCCCGGGCGTGTTCAACCTGGCTAAAGCCGCAAAAGACGGCGCATTCACCAGCGGTAATGTTGTCGGCGACGCGGGTTACGCTCCGTATCACGATCTTGACGGTGAAGTTCCCGCGGACGTGAAGCAGGTCATGGAACAGATCAACGCGGGCCTGCTCGACGGCTCGATCAAGACCAATGTTCCTCCCGTGAAGCCGTAATCCACAGGCTTTGCCATGTTAGTAAAAAAGGAAAGAGGCGGCCCCTCTTTCCTTTTTTCTCTTCATGTTTCCTCATGCTTTATTGATATAATCCGACCGCACATCACGGCTGGACCGGAGAACACATGCAGGCAGAAACACGTTCGGGTATTTCGTTGAAGGCTTTTTTACGATCCGCTTTGGATGCCGTGCTGATCCCATTCCTGGCGATTCTGACCGCGGTCATCCTGGGAGCGATCATCATTGTGTTGGTAAGGGGCAATCCGCTTTTAGCCTACTATGGCTTGATCCAGGGGTCATTTGGCTCCGCTCGAGCCTTGAGCGAAACGGCTATTTGGGCAACGCCCTACATTTTTGCCGGGCTGGCTGTGGCGCTCGCGTTCAAAGGCGGGTTGTTCAACATCGGCGCGGAGGGACAACTGGCGGTCGGTGCAACAGTCTCCGCCCTGATCGGTTATGCCATGCCTGGCTGGCTGGGATTTGACCTTCCGGCCATCATCCATTTGCCGTTGACGGTCCTCGTCGGCATGATAATGGGGGCGTTCTGGGCGTCAATCGTCGGCTTTCTTAAGGCGTACACCGGGGGACATGAGGTCATCAACACGATCATGATGAACTATATCGCCCTGAACACGGTCTCGTTCCTGCTCAATGGTCCCATGAGGGACCCCGACCCGAACAACGTCATCGCCCGCACGCCGCTGATCGCCGACAGCGCCCGCATGCCCGCCCTGTTCGAAGGCTTGAGGATTCACTGGGGTTTTATATTTGCCCTGCTTGTCGCATACTTTATTTGGTGGCTGCTCAATAAGACCACGCTCGGTTTCGAGATCCGCACGGTGGGCGCAAACCCCGACGCGGCAAAATATGCGGGCGTCAATGTCAAACGCACCATTATCCTGACCATGGCGATTTCCGGCATGCTGGCGGGGATGGCAGGTTCGATCGAGGTCACCGGGTTGAATTATCGTCACGAACTCGGTTTTGCAATCGGCTACGGTTTCGACGCCATCGCCATTGCCCTGCTTGGAAAATCACATCCGCTCGGCGTGGTATTTGCCGCCATCCTTTTCGCTGCCATGCGTAACGGAGCGACGCGAATGCAATTCCTGACGCAGATGCCCGTGGATCTGATTTCCATGCTCCAGGCGCTCATCCTGGCATTTGTGGCGGCTGACGCCATCGTCCGCTATCTCTATCGGATCAAAAAAGAGGGCGAGCGCGTGGTGCTGACGCGCGGTTGGGGAGGCTAGTAGGAGACAATATGGACTGGAGACGTTTCGGAGTTATCCTCCTTATCATCACAATTCTGTTCGGCGCGGTCGTTCTGGTTGGACACGTCAAATCATCCCCCATTGTCATCATCAC
>CAYQOF010000269.1:0-4235 GCA_964419035.1 uncultured Anaerolinea sp.
ATTAAGACACGTTTCATGAATATCCTAACCCGTCATTGCGAGGAGGTGATAGCCGGCGAAGCAATCCCCAACACCATATTGGAGATTGCTTCGCCCTATCGGGCTCGCAATGACGAAAATCAATACACCGGCAAATTCGTATCCACTTCTCTTGCCCAGGCGTTGATGCCGCCTTTGAGGTTTTTGACCTTTTTGAACCCGGCGCTCGCCAGAAGTTCCAGCCCGCGCGCCGAACGGCTGCCGGACTTGCAGAAGATGACCATCTCATCGGCGGAGTCCAACTCGGGGAGCCGCGCTGCTAATTGACCCAGCGGAATGTTGACCGCCTCCGGCAGCGCCGAGATTTCGAGTTCGTGCGGTTCGCGCACATCCAGCAACTTGAGGTGATTATGCTTCATGCGCTCGGACAGTTCCTGCACAGTGATGTCCTTGCCTGCGCCTGCGGAACCTTCGTCATGATCGTGACTCGGAACACCGCAGAATTCCTCGTAATCAATCAACTCCTTGATGTCGGCGTTCGGTCCGCACACGCGGCAATTCGGATTCTTCTTCAACTTTACAAAATCAAACGACATGTCGAGCGCGTTGTAAAGCAGAAGTTTGCCGATCAACGGCTCGCCGATTCCAAGTAATACCTTCAATGCTTCGGTGGCTTGGATCGTGCCGATTGTTCCAGGCAGAACTCCCAACACGCCGCCCTCCGCGCACGAAGGGACGAGTCCCGGCGGGGGCGGCTCGGGGAAGAGACAGCGGTAGCACGGTCCTTCTTTTGCGTAGAAGACGCTCGCCTGCCCGTCAAAGCGATAGATCGAAGCGTACACGTTGGGTTTGCCGAGAAAGACCGCCACGTCGTTGGTGAGATAGCGCGTCGGGAAGTTGTCGGTCCCGTCCAGGATGATGTCATAGTCACGTGCGATGCGCATGGCATTTTCCGAAGTGTACGGCTCGTTGTAGATGTCCACTTGAATGTCGGGATTCAGGTCAACGAGTTTATCCCGCGCGCTTTCCACTTTCAATTTTCCAACCGTGGACGTGCCGTGAATCACTTGTCGCTGCAGGTTCGACGAATCAACCACGTCGTAATCCACAAGCCCGATGCGACCGATTCCCGCCGCGGCAAGATAGAGCGCGACCGGCGAGCCGAGTCCGCCCGTGCCGATGATGAGCGTGGACGAAGCCTTGAGTTTGCGCTGACCTTCCAATCCCACATCAGGGATCAACAGGTGACGCGAGTAACGCAGGATTTCTTCGCGGGAAAGTTCGGGTAACATATCAGCCTCCCAGATCACATGTCATTGCGAGCGCACGTTGCGAAGCAATCTCCGCGTTTAAGGGGATTGCTTCGCTTCGCTCGCAATGACGGGACGTGCCACCCGCAATGGACGGGATCAACATCAACTTCTCTCCATCCCTGATTGGCGTGTTCACTCCCTGCAAATCCTTGATGTTGTTCTCGCCGACGAACAGGTTCACGAACGGACGCAGTTCGCCGCCTTCGTTGAACAGGTGCGGTTTGATGGCGGGATATTGATTCGTCAGATTTGTGAGCGCCTCGGAAATGTTCGAGCCGTTGACGGTCACTTCGCTTTGTCCGCTGGTGTAGACGCGTAACGGGGTTGGTATTCGTAATACAGGCATATGGTTTGGTCTCCTGAAAAGATTCAACCACAAAGGACACTACGGACACAAAGGAGAAGGATCAAACGTTCTCCTTGCTTCCCTTCGTGCACTCACCTGCACTTGCGTGCAGGTGCAAGTGTTGTGTCCTTCGTGGTTAATTATGTTTACAAAGTCCGTAATTGCTCCATCAACTTTTCCGCGCGGGCAACACCATTGTTGACGTAACGCGCCTCGCCCCGCGCGTCCAGCAGGAACGTGGTCGGGACGCTCAACACGCCCCATTGCTTCGCCAGGTCGGGACGCTGGGTCGCGTCAATTTCGATCACTTCGAGTTTATCACCCATCAACCCGGCAAGTTGATTCAACGCGGGTCTCTGTACGGTCTTGCACGGAACACAATTCGGCGTGGTGAAATACACGATTACCGGCTTCTCCGGCGGGATCATGAACAACGAAGGGAAGTTGTTCCGCGCCCGCGCCAGCAGTCTCTGGTTGACCAGCCAGTAGCCAAGCACGCCCAAGACAATGATACCGAGGGCGAACACAAAACGCAACAGGGTGTCCATGTTCATGCGCCCGCACTCGCCTTTGGCTTCATGCCGGGGAAGTTCCCTTTGGGCGGTTCCTTTGTAAAGCCCGGCAGATGCAACCGCGCCAGCCAGTAATATACCGCGCATCCCACGCAGAATCCGCCAAAGGCATTCAACGCAGCAAGCGCGACGACGATCCAGACGAGAATCCAGCCCAATGGACCGGAGCCAGAATAAAGCGCGAAAGATCCGCCGGTCATGACCAGGAATCCGAGGAATTGCGCAAAGCGATGCGGCTCGGGGTTGTCGTCCAGTATGTCAGGCTTTACCCAGCCGCGCGGTTTGAGAATGGATTGATACACAAATCCAAAACCGGGGACCTTGAACGCGGAACCGATCCCCATCACCAGCGCGACGAACGCCGCGAGCACAGGCAGATTCAAGGCGAACGCCAGAATATTCAAAGCGATGATAATGATTTGATTGGTCTTCAAAGCGGAGTGATCCACTTTTTGTAGAGTTTGCGAGGGCATGTTTCTATCCTGCGGATATTTTGGGTAGTGCGCGCTCTCTTACTCGCACCGGCGTTAGAGAACGCCGATTACGCACAGAACTCCGACTACGCGTTGATGTTTATCTCTTCCTCTTCAAATTTCGAACGATCCTCGGTCAGTCTCCAAGAACGGCTTTGGATGGCTTTGCCCGATTGCACGCTCGTGATGACGTAAGAGAAAAACGGCTGAGCCCACTCTCGGTCGAATTCGGACGGCTGATTCGGATGATCGGGATGCGAGTGGAAGACGCCGATCAGACTCAGCCCGAGCCGGTCCGCCGTTGCTTCGGCTTTGAGATACTCCTCAGCCGCGATCAGGTAACGGTTATGGCGCGCACCCTCCTCTCGCGAGTTGGCAAGCGGAAGAATGGATGTGACCGCGCGCTTTCCATTTTCCGAATATTCGCCAAGCAGGAATCCCGCGCCCTCTTCGGGATATGCCTGCTCCCCGTGGGCGTGAATCCGGGAAATCAAATCCTTGGGAATGATCAAGATCATTTCCCCTCCCACAACGATTTGTCGCTCAAATATTTGTAGCCGGCGTCCGGGAAGATCGTGACAATAATGCCAGCCTCCAATTTACTGGCTACGCACAGAGCCGCGACCGCCGCCGCGCCGGATGAGATTCCCACGAACAGCCCCTCTTCACGCGCCAGGCGCAAAACCATTTCATGCGCATCCTCCGTTCGCACTTCGAGCGTTTCATCCGCAAACGAAGGATCGTAGATGGCTGGCTTGATGGCGGTCGGCATGTGCTTGAGTCCTTCCAGCCCGTGGAAGGCGGCATCCGGCTGGAAGGCAATGGTCTTCACATTCGGCAATTGTTCGCGCAGGTAACGCCCCGTTCCCATCAAGGTGCCGGAGGTGCCAAGTCCCGCGACGAAATGGGTCACTTCGCCATTGGTTTGAGAGGCAATCTCCGGACCTGTGGATTTGTAATGAGCCTCCCAATTCGCAGGGTTGTCATATTGGTTCGCATACCAGTACAACTCTGGTTGCTCTTCGGCAAGTTCACGCGCTTTCAGAATCGCTCCATCTGAGCCTTCGGTCGGGTCGGTGAGAATAATCTCCGCGCCGAGGGCTTTGAGGATCGTCATCCGCTCCGGGCTGGCGCTGGCAGGGATCGTCAGCGTGACGGGGATTCCAAGCGCCGCGCCGAAAGTGGCGTAGGAAATGCCCATGTTGCCTGAAGTGGAATCCAACAGGCGTTCGCCGTTCCCGAGATCGCCGTTTGCCAGCGCGGACTGGATGATATTGAGCGCCGGTCTGTCCTTGACGGAGCCGCCGGGGTTGAACCATTCGGCTTTGGCAAAGACTTTTACACGCGGAGACAGGTTCCGGGTCACGCGGCGAAGCGGGAGGAGAGGCGTGTTCCCAACGTGGGATGCGAGTCCATCCAAAGTAAGCGTGTTTGATGCGGTTAGTCGGTAATCCAGCAAGGTCATATTTCCTTTTTACGCGGCGGCGCAAGAGAGCGCCGAGTACGCGATCTTTTTTACGCGGCGGCGCAGGAGAGCGCCGAGTACGCGATC
>CAYQOF010000270.1:0-4219 GCA_964419035.1 uncultured Anaerolinea sp.
GCGGGATTATAAGCGAGTGTAAGAGTCTTGTGTCAACTTGCATCAGTAAGGTGACAGTCACTTTGTCCCCTCCACTTCGCTTCGGGGATGCTTCGCAAAAGTGACTGTCACCTTTGGAGATTTTTAAAATGAAAAAACTCTTGATATTGACATTGACATTGTTGACCGCGTGCGCGCCAGCCGCGACACAACTTCCCATACAGACAGATACCCCGCTTCCTCCTGCGCCGACGCCTGTCACCGTTGCCCAAGCCTCGCCCACCCCCGAATCATTGACCGCTTCCCCCGCGCCCGAATCCGATATCTTCCCGCAAATGGGGATCACGCTCCCGGAGCCTGTTTGTACTTCACTCACACAATCACAAACCGAAGGACCTTATTACACCCCGAACACACCTGAACGCAACTCCCTCCTCGAAGAAGGCATGACAGGCACGCGCCTCATTCTCGTCGGCTATGTGCTGGACCAGAACTGCAATCCATTGCCCAACACATGGCTCGACTTCTGGCAGGCGGACGCGAACGGAGAATATGACAACGCCGGCTACCGCCTGCGCGGACATCAATACACCGACGCGCAGGGACGCTATTACCTTGAAACTGTTCTACCAGGTTTATATTCCAGCCGGCCCATCGAACACATCCATGTGAAGGTGCAGCCCGAGGGTGGGGAGGTGGTGACGAGTCAGCTGTATTTCCCAGATCAACCCATCGCAGGCTTGACGGTAACCCTCGAAGAACGCGGCGATTTCCTCGTTGGCTATTTCAATTTTGTCGTACAACGGTAGGGTGGGGGAGGCGCTACGAAGAAGCGACAATCTGATTCTTGCCGCTTTCCTTCGCCAGCCGCAACGCTCTTTCCGCGGCGTCCAGCAGTCCCTGCGCGGTTTGCGAGTGGGCGGGGAAGGTCGCGGTGCCAACGGAGATGGTCACAGGGATTTCCCACCTGCTCGATTCTTTCTCGACTGCGTAGCGTAATCGTTCTCCCACGGCAAACGCCTTTTCGCTGCCTGTTGCGGGAAGAATGACCAGAAACTCGTCTCCGACCCGCCAGCGCGCCAGGAAATCGTCCGGGCGGATGTGTTGTGCCAGGACACTGGCAAGCCGCCTGATCATCTCGTCGCCGTGCGAATAACTGATCTCGTTGTACAGGCGCAGGTTGTCCCCGTCAATGAACAGGATCGAAAAGATTTCCCTGGCTGAGGGGGCGCGTTGAATGGCGCGGCTCAATTCCTTTTCCACGGCGAGGCTGTTGGGCAGTTGCGTGACCGGGTCCAGGTAGGCGATTTGATGTGTGGCGTCGAGGCGGGTGGCAAAAGAGAGAAGGCGCTCGGTCAGCGTATTGATGACGCGGATCTGGTATTGATTTCCCGCCGAGGCGTGCGCATACGTGTTGACGATAAAGCCGCGCTGCTCGTACACCTTGGCATCGAATAATGCGTCACTGATGGCGATCCACAAATCAGCCACATCCAGTCTTTCGGCTTGGAAATGGATCAGCATCACCGACGCCGGGTTGCTCCAATCGAATTGCGCGCTTTCGCGGTTCAGGCGGTCGAACACCTCGCGCGCCGTCCGTTCGCGTTCCTCGTGCGTGCCCTCGGTGAACACTGCGACGATCTCATCCCCGCCGATTCGGTAGACGGGCAACATCGTATCCTTCAGCACAATACTGACCCAGTGCAGGATCGCGTCGCCCTGTTCGCGTCCGCGTTCGCGGTTGAACGCCATGAAGTTGTTCAGGTCCACGAGCAGGAGCGAGAAAGCAGGCGTCTCCCTCGATCTGAGGCGGCTGGAAAACGACTCCAGAAAAAACAGCAGGTTCCCACACCCCGTCAATGGGTCAATCCGCTCGACGTATTGATCGCTGTTGTCCATTATTTCCTCCCGCGCTTTTCGAATAATTCCCTGTATGCTTCGTCCAGTAATTTCTCGCGTTCCTTTTCCTTCCTGCTCTTTAATGTAGTGTCCCTACCAGGCGATAAATTGTATGTCGCGTTCAGGATGGGGGACAGTTTCTGTATCATATAAGGTTCTATCAGTTTGACATCCAGTATACCTCTGTTGGGCGGCAGGAGGTCACTACAGTAAATCACGCAATCTTCGAGTGTCCACAACTGGATTTTCCAATTCAAAGATTCAGGCAGATTATCCGCTATTTTCTGACCGACTACGCTGGTTCCCTGGATGATGTTATCGGTCCAAAGGATATGCCCATTCCAGCCAAACCAGCGTTCCCAAATACTGATTGTGGAAATACCAACATACAAGACGTTGTTGAGCCCGTTTTTCACCACATAAAGATTGTATCCTTCTTCAACATAATCCTGGCCGTGAAATCTCCTGAACTCGATTTCTATCATCTTACCTCTGGTTGAAAATCTCATCGTATGCTTTGTCTGCTTCGCTGCCAAAGTGGGCGTAACGATTGGTGGTGGAGATGCTTTCATGCCGCGCAAGGATTTGGGAGAGTTTCAGGTCGTGCTTGGCGAGATAGGTCATGGTCACGAAGTAATGCCGAAAATCATGGATCCGGACGGCGTTACGCTCCAAGCCTGCTTCCTCCATACGTTCCTTGATCGCCTTCCACATGCCGCCAGGGGTGATGGGGCGAATGGTCCTGCTGGCTCTTATATCATGACGGGCAAACAAGGGTTGGGAGGCGAGCGGTTTGCGTGAATTTGGCTCGACGCTCGATCTTGCGTGTAGATAAACCTTTAGGGCTTCGACGGCTCGATTTGAGAACCGTACGACCGCCTGTTTATCGCCTTTACCTATGATGACAGCGCGTTGCTCCAGCCAGTCAATGTCGCCGCGTTTGAGGGCGCAGGCTTCGGATATCCGTAAACCCGTATCGGCAAGCGTCAATACAAAGGCACGGTCTCGCAGGGCTTCGAGGCTCGCCCGGGACGAATCATCGCCTTGCAGGGCTTCACAATGGCGGATGACCTGTTCCACAGCCTCGCGGTTGAAATTGACGATGCGCCTGCCTTGTTTGCGTGTGGAATGATCTGTGGCTTCCTTGAGTTCCACCGGGTTGCCGGCTTTGCAGAATGCGTAGAACTTCCTCACGGCGGTTGTGTACACGCGCTGCGTGGAAGGGGATTTTGATTTGAGTGTGACGAGGAATTTCTTGTACGCTTCTGTTGTCAATTCGGCATGATCTTCGCCAAGCGCATACACGAACTGCTCCAGGGCGTTTTTGTAGGTGAAAACAGTCCGTGGAGAACGGTCCAGGGTATCCAGAAAGCGTTTGATCTCGGTTCTCAGTTCCATTTTATCATTCCATGTAATATAAATTATATCGAATGAAAGCGAATAAGTCAAGAGGCGAATTTATTGTCCTGAACCAGAGCCGGGGGAATCCCTCCCCCACTCTTGGGAGGTAAAAAGTCGAAGGTCGAACGTCAAACCGCCTCACGCGTGGACTTGAAACTGATCCGCCTGACCCCTGATACCCCGCGCCTGACACCTGATTCCCGCCTCCCCTGCCCCATCGCCGAAGGTCCCTTGTTTTACGCGGACGCGCGCCGGAGCGCCCAGCCGACGAAGAGCAGCGCGAGGACGAACAGTCCCGCCATCCCCAGCCAGCGCAGCGGACCGGGCAGACTGCTCACGGCGAATGCCGCCAGCGGGATGCCCAGCGTCAGCACAGCCAGGACGACAACGACCGGACGCATCGTACGGTGACGCCGAAGGATCACGTCCTCTTCGAGCGCGCCTTCGGGTTCGAGGAATTCCGCGGCTTCGGCTTCGGTGCCGATCGCCTCGGCGGAAAGGATCGTCGGCGTGGGACCGGGCAGAAAATACACACGGTAGGATTCGCCGATTTGAAACGCGTCCAGCATTTCCTGAGTCAGGAGGCGTATTCTTGTCCTGCCGATCTTGACCTCGAAGTGCGCGGCGTCCGCGCGGATCCTGCCCTTACCCGCCTCGCCCTCCGCTTTCTGGATGTGTTTTTGTTTCGCGGCGGCGAGGTGCTTGCGCCCGGAGAACAGCGAAAGGACGAGGATAAACGCAACCACGCCGAGGACGATGCCCATTGTCACCAGCGTATCGAACCGCGAGGCGCCTTCGTTCGCGCCTGTGGCGGAGGAGAAAAAGAAGATGACCCCCAACGAGCCAAGCATGACGACGACGAAGAATACGATACCATACGTTATGCTTACGCCCGCCGCAGACTGACGCGCTTTCTGCCGTTCGGAGAATTGACCAGCGC
>CAYQOF010000271.1:0-4208 GCA_964419035.1 uncultured Anaerolinea sp.
GAGCGCGTTCATCGCGCCTTGAAAGATCACCGAGATGCCGCTCCAGCGCACGTCCGCCATTTCCTGTTCGCTCAGCGTTGCAAGGTCTTTGCCGCCGAAATACACGCGTCCGTTTGCGATCTCGCCTGCGGAGGGAAGCAAACGCGTCACCGCCATCATCAATGTCGTCTTGCCGCAGCCGCTCTCTCCCACCAGCCCGAGCAGTTCGCCCTCGTGCAGTTTGAACGAGACGTTATGCACAGCTTTGGCGACGTTTCCATTGTTCACGTAATTGACGGATAGATTCTGCACGTCCAACAGGACGGGCGCATCCTTTTTTCTGAACCTTGGCGTTTGTGACGGTTCCCCCGCTTCGCCCTGGAGCGTGGGTCTGCCCGGCATTAAATGATGCGATTCCAATCTTGGGTTTAGCACCTGCTCGAGCCCGTTCCCAAGCAGGGTCAACCCGAGCACCACCCACACGATCCCAAAGCCCGGCACGAACAACGCCCACCATGCGCCCGCGCTCATCGCGCCGCGCCCGAAGGCAAAGTTGAGCATTTGCCCCCATGAGATGGCGGTCGGGTCACCCAAGCCCAAAAAGGACAAAGTTGATTCACTGAGGATGGCGAGCGAAATGACAAGGATCGCGTTGACGACGAGGATCGGCATGACGAGCGGCAGAATGTGATTGATAATTATGTGCCCATTCCCCGCGCCGATGGCTCTCGCCCGCAGCACGAACTTGCGCGATTTCACCGCCAGTGTCTGCGAACGGACGATGCGCGCCGTCGTCGTCCAGCCGAGCAGACCGATCACAAAGATGATGTTGAGCAGGCTGGGCTTGGTCAATGCCACGATCACGACGATCAGAGGCAGGTCCGGGATGACGAGCATCAGATCCGTAAAACGCATCAAAAAATTCTCGATCCTGCCGCCGTAGAATCCCGCCGCAATGCCGAACACCCCGCCGATGAAAATGGAGATGAACGCGGCAAAGAATCCCACGACCAACGAGACGCGCGCCCCGTACATGAAACTTGACAATACATCCTTGCCTGCATCGTCCGTGCCGAACCAGTGCTGCGGGCTGGGCGGCTTGAAAACATCGCCGGTTTGAATACCTTCGTATGATTTCGGATCGTACGGCGCGAGGTCGTCGGCGAAGACCGCGAGGATAATGATCGTTGTCAGCATGAACAATCCCACCACTGCCATGCGGTTCTTGCGGAAAACATTCCAAAACCCGGTCAATGGCGAGGCAGGGACTGTTGGTTTTAGTTCCAATTCCTGGATTGCCATGGATCACTCCGTGTGCACGCGCGGGTCGAGGTAGGAATACGTCAGATCGGCGATCAGGTTGGCGATGATCACACTGACCGCGATCAACAGGAAGGCTCCCTGCAAAACAGGATAGTCACGCCTCTCCACCGCCTCGAAGATCGCCCCGCCCAGCCCGGGCCACGAAAAGACCGCCTCGATCTGGATCGCGCCCGCCACCGTGAACCCCAGGTTGATGGCTATGATCGTCACTATGGGAAGCATGGCGTTCTTGAGAGCATGATCCTTCAGGATCTGGAAGGCGCTGAGTCCCTTTGCCTTGGCAGTCAGAATGTAATCCTCCGAGAGTACATCCATTAAACTGGAGCGCATCACCAGCATGTATTCGCCCATGAACACAATGGTGTACGTCAGGGTCGGCAGGATCATGTGCCTGAGGACATCTCCCGCCTGAAACAGGAATGGATAGGAACTGGTGCCGGGTGTCGCCTTTCCACCGATGGGAAAACCGTGACTGCTCCCCCAAAACAATAGAATGATTCCCAGCCAGAAGGTTGGCAGGCTCCACGCCATCAGTCCGGTCACCAGCGCGCCGTAGTCAATGACAGTACGCGCCTTCCACGCGGCAAAGACTCCGAATGCGATCCCGACGATGATCGAGAGGATCTGTCCCGCGCCGATCAGCAGGATCGTGTTCCACAAGCGCTCGATCAAAACGTCAGAGACGGGGCGCTTGGTGTGGTAACTGATCCCCAGTTCGCCCTGAGTCAGGTTGCGCAAATAGATGAAGAATTGAGTGTCGAAGGGATTGACCCCGCAATCCCCAAGCTTGACCGGGTTGAGTGTCTCGAAGCAGTTGATGACCGGCTTGTCCAGCCCGAAGCGGACCCGTATGGCTTCAACCGCCTCCTTCGTCAGGCGCGGATCCTTGACTCCTGCGCGCGCCGGGTCGCCGGGCAGGACGCGAAAAAGAAAAAAATTGAGGACAAGGACGAAAAGGATGGTAAAGACCGACCAGCCGATTCTCTTGAGCAGAAAACGGTAACGCCTCAAGGACTGTTCCCTCGCAAAGGAGGGGCGGCGTCTTTGCACCGCCCCTTCGATTCAAACACAGACTATCTGACAGGTTCGATAACCACAAGCGAGGTGGCATCGGATAATTCTACCTTTGGCTGGTCCAGGATCCAGCCGGTAAAGCGATCCTTGCGGTATGCCTGCACATTCTCGGCATAGAACGGAATAATGTACACCACATCGTCATGCACGATTTGCTGCATCCGCCAGACGAGTTCGATGCGCTTCTGGAGGTCGAGTTCCTTTGCCTGCTGGTAGTACAACTCATCGTATTCCGGATTCGAATAACCTGTTTCACTGCTTCCGGTCGGGATTTCGTCAGTGGTCATCACGCTCAGCAGCAGGTTCGGGTCCGGGTCCGAACCCCAGCCCCAGATCATGATGTCGAAATCGAAGGCCGGGCAGCACACGGCTGTGAGCGCATCCGGGTCCATTGCCTGCGCTTCGAGTTTGACGCCCACCTGCCCCCACATTTCGCTGAGCAGTTCCGCCATGCGCGGCGCATCGATGCTGTCACTGGGCCAGTTGATTCGGAAGGTCAGGGAACGCGATCCGTCCGGCATATCGCGTGTTCCATCGCCGTTGGCGTCCACGTAACCGGCATCGTCGAGGATCTGGTTCGCCATCGCAACATCATACTGATAATCCTCGAGATCAGTGTTGTACCAGATGCCCAAACCATCCGGAATCAGTGTGGTGCCGGGCGTCCCAAACCCAAGCAGGACCACGTCAATGATCTTTTGCTTGTCGGTTGCATGAGCCAGCGCGAGACGGAAGTTGCGATCCAACAGCGCGGGATGCCCCGTGCAAAGTCCGTCACCGGGCGGGCAGTTCTCTGGGGCAACCTGATTGAAGATGATATCCGTCACGCCCGGCGCGAACGGAGCGCCGGTCACCACTTCGATGTTGGGATCTTCGCGCAGGGTCGCCACCGCTGTGTTCGGCATCTCGGTGATCATATCCACCTGCCCGGTCTTGATCGCCTGTACGAGGGCGTCCTGGTTCGCAAAGGTCTGGAAGACCGCCTCGTCAATGTTCGGCACGGAGGCGAAATGGTCCTCATTTTTGGCGAGGTGGACGAATTCATTCTGCTTGTATTCGACCATCTTGAACGGACCGCTCCCGATCATGGCAATATTCTCGAACTCCACCGGATCCTCGTTTTCCCAGATGTGTTTGGGCAGCACGTACAGGAAGACCAGTTGCGCATCGATGTTGGGGATCGGCTCGGAAAGTGTGATCACCACTTCATTGTTCGCGGTGGCTTCGATCTTTTCGAAATAATAGGTGTAATCCCCCATCCAGGGATAACCTTCCGTGTTCTGGTACAGGAGATAGGTGAACGCCACATCCTCGGCGGTCAACGGCTGGCCGTCGTGGAACTTCACCCCGTCGCGGATCTTGTAGGTGTAGACCAGATCGTCATCCGAAACGCTGACGCTTTCGGCGAGACTCAATTTGAACGAGCCATCCAACTGGAGTTGGTACATCGTATCGTATACCAGCGTGAAGATGGTATATGCTTCGGAAAGCACCGCCGCACCCGGGTTGAGCGTGTCCGGACTACCCGCCCATCCCACCCGCAGCACGACCGGCTGGGTTTGGCCGATGCCGGCGCACGAGGAAAGCGCGAGCGCCAGCAGGGTCATTGCAATCACGAACGTAAATCGAATTTTCATGATACTCCTCCTCGAGTATGATGTTTGCGGCATACACCGCGCTTAAATGAAAACTGCATCAATGGCATCAACGGCGTTCATAGCCGCGATGCAGTACAAACCCTTTGTCAAGATCGGGCAGTTCCGTATACATTTGAGGGGATTGGTCGTGTGCATTTACAATGATTTTACTTTAACTTTTGCTGTGGGGTGAAT
>CAYQOF010000272.1:0-4164 GCA_964419035.1 uncultured Anaerolinea sp.
GTGGAACGAGACTGGGTTGCAGGAAATCCTTCGGGACGGTGCGTAACATCAGTTAGTAATTCATCTCCTGAGTTGTAACGAATTCCCATGACATTCGTCTTATAATTTGCACCCAGATGATGCCGTCCGAAAACAACGAACTGTCCGATCAGGAATTGCTCGCGCGCGCGCTTCAGGGTGATACCGATGCCTTTGGCGATTTATACGAGCGTTATTTGGATGAAATTCAACGTTACATCTTCTATCGTGTTGCGAATCGCCACGATGCGGAGGATTTGACCGAAACGGTGTTCCTCAAAGCCTGGGAGGCGCTTCCTCGTTTCAAGTCATCCAATGTCAACTTGCGCGCCTGGCTGTATCGAATTGCGCACAACACCCTCATAGATCATTACCGCACGCACAAGTTGACCACGGACCTTTCCGCTGAACAAATGCGCGACGCCCAGCCGAATCCGGAGCGCCAGATTCAGGATCGTGATGAACAAAAACGGCTTGCCATTCTCATCCGGTCCCTGGATGCCGACCTGCAACAGATCATCGTCTGCCGGTTTGTCAACGGGTTGAGCCATGCCGAGACGGCGCAGATCATGGGCATCAAGGAAGGGCACGTGCGTGTGCGGCAACTTCGGGCATTGCAAAAACTGCGGGAACTGCTGGAGAACGAATGAGAGGAAATAATCTGTCTGACATCCTCGCTTCCTGCCTGGATTCCATCGAACGGGGGGAGCGCAGTGTCGAAGAATGCCTGGCGCTTTATCCTGAACAGCGGGAGGAATTGAGGTTCCTCCTAAGCGCCGCCGCTGGTGTACGGGAACGCGCCGGTTTTTCGCCGCGTCCCGGTTTTCATTCTGCCAGCCGGGCGCGTTTGCTCAAACGTCTCAGCGCAACCTCTCGACAGTCGCCTCAACATGCGAGGCAAAAGACTTATCCCGTATTTTCAAGGAGACTCGCCGCGCTCTGGGCGGCTGTCCTTGTGCTGGCAGTGTCCTCGCTCGGCGCCGGAACCGTGTATGCTTCCAATATCGCGCTCCCCGGCGATGCGTTGTACCCGGTCAAACTGCTCATTGAAGATGCCCGCCTGTTTCTTGCCAGCGATGTGGAAGATGTTTCGCTGGCTGCCGGGTTTGCGCAGACCCGTGTGGAAGAGATGCGGGATCTGATCAAGTCGCATCGGGAAAAAGATCTGCACCTGGCTGCGGAAATGTTCTCGAACAGGGTCGCTGTCGCCACAGGGTCCCTGGCGGAGGTTGCCCAAAGTGATCCCGAACGCGCCGTCCAATTGGCGTTCCAGGTCGAACAGATGCTGGTTTACGATACAGAGGAACTAAACTTGCTTCTGGAGACCGTGCCTGCTGAGGCAAAGCCGGCCATTGAGCGTGCCATCATCGTTTCCAGCAAGGGGCAGAATGTCGTTCAGGAGGTGATTGTGGGCGGTTCACCCGGCGGAGGTCCACCGGCGGGGGTTCCCGGTCCAGCCGCAACCCCATCCGGGGACAATCCACCGGAGGAAAGTCCTGCCTTGACCCCAACCGCCCCTGCCCAAGGACCGCCAGGCAGCGTTCCCGGTCCGCCTACAGGGGTGCCGGGCGGCAAGCCATAATCGAGTTGACAATCATTCGACCCGTCATAGCAGGCCGGATGATTCAATATGAGCCTGCACTTCGTGATATCCTTCCTGCACCGTAAAATACGGCTGATAGGACATAGGTACCAATCCCGCCCGGCGCTGTTACGAATCGGCAGATCATTCGTTATAGAAGTTGCGACCATGTGGATCGTAAACAGGATGAAACCGTATTCGAGGAAACATTTGCTGACAGGGTTATTGGCATTGGTGCTGCTGGGAGTGGTTGCCTGCGGCGTTTCCCAGCCCGACGGTGAAGCGCCTAATGTGAGCATCCAGCCGGGTTCGCCTCCTGCCGGTGAAATTCCTCAACCCAGTGACGCTGCGCCGGTTGAATCCGCGGACAGTTACAGTTGCACGGACAGCAATCCCCATCCAATCGGTGAAAGCATCGCCGCAACCTACGAGGTGTCATACCAGCAGGTGATGACCTGGTTCTGCAGCGGCTACAGTTTTGAAAACATCCTGATTGCGCTGGAGACCAGCGAGGCAGTTGATGTTCCAGCAGATATGTTGCTCCAGATGCTTCTCGAGAAGGAATGGGAGGAAATCTGGAGGGAAGTCGGTTTCATTGAGTGAGCAGGTCCACAGGACGCGCTGCGCCGTCCACAAATGACGGGCAAAAGTCTCTGAAAACAGGAAACCCATTGAAAGGAGTTTGGAACCGGAGGTACAACATGAAACAAACAAATATGATCGCCAAAACAATGTTTGCGCTGCTGGCAGCTGTTGCTCTGGCACTGGCTGGTTTCCGCACGGCCTATGCGCAGGAGGCAGTTTGCACTGTCGCGGATACAAGCACGGAAGAAGTCATAGCGGGGGTGACACTGACCTGGGACAGCGCGTTCGCCTGCCCCAATGCGCCTGAAACAGGTGAGTTCACGATCACGGTGAATGTTCAAAACGATGGAACAAGCACAGAGTCGGTTGTGCTTCAATCGGCGGAACTTGCATTGACCACTCCTCTACCCGGCGGAGATGCGCCGAATGCAACGGCTGAAGCCAGCGGCTTGCCCCTGACCCTGGCTCCGGGCGCGGGCGGTTCGTTCGAAGTCAGCGGCACGTACGAATTGGTGCAAACGGACGAGGGCATGAAAGCCAACCTGCACCTGCGAGTCAGCGGCGTCGGCGGGACGAGCAACACGCCCTTCCGGCTTGGAGTTAATATCATACTGGCTGAGGGCGCGGTGGATGAGGAGGATGGTGAAGCGCCAGACGATCCGAAAGATGACCCGTCCGAGGGTTTTTATTGCGTGCAGTCTGAAATCCAGCATCCGTTTGGGGCGATCCTGGCTGAACGCTATGAGGTGGATTATGCCACCCTGCAAGCCTGGTTCTGCGACGGTTTTGGCTGGGGACAGATCATGCTGGCGCTGCAAACCGGCAAGATCACCGAAGATGACCCCGGAGAGTTGCTTGAACTTCGGCGCGCAGGCACGGGGTGGGGTGAGATCTGGCAGGGATTGAATCTCATCGGGCGACCTGAACATGCAGGTCCACCCAATGATGCAGACAGCAACGGCAAACCTGATCACGCCGCTCCACCCAACGATGAGAGTGGCGGCGGCAAACCCGATCATGCTGGTCCGCCCAATGACCAGAACGGTGACGGGAAACCTGACTTCGCCGGTCCACCGGCAGGTGTGGGTCGTCCGCCTGCTGGTCGTCCCTGATACGACCCGATAAAATTCCATAGATCGGAAACGGCATCACAAGGAGGCGCTCCGTTCAAGAGCGTCTCCTTGCTTTTTCATGCCGGTGAAACCACCATAAAATCTTGTGCCGTCCGAAATTTGATCAACCCTTCAGCGTTATATACTTCCGCCTCGGATTGATCCCCGCGACTCCCTCGAAGAACCCCTTGATCATTTTCATGTCCGCTTCGATGTCGTTGGTGGGATGAAAGACCTGCCCGATGCGGACGGCCTTGTGCCTGCCATCCACGACCGCGATCACGACGGGGATTCCCGCGCCTTTGGCGATGTGATAAAAACCTTTTTTCCATTCCACCACGTGATGACGCGTCCCTTCGGGGGCGATGACGAGAATCAACTTGTCGGAACGGTGGAACGCATCCACCATTTGCTCGACAAGTCCCGTTGACTTTTTGCGGTCCACGGGAATCCCGCCGCACCAGTGGAAGAACCAGCCGATGGGCCAGCGGAACAACTCCGCCTTGCCCATGAAGCGGACATTTGCCCGCAGGCTGAAGATCACGCCGAGGAAGAGGACGAAGTCCCAGTTCGAGGTGTGCGGCGCGCCGATCAGGACGAATTTGGGGAGGTCGGGAAGTTTCCCGTCTACGCGCCAGCCGGCGAGTCGCATGAGGAATTTGGCTAGATGGTGATAGAACCAGCTGAGGATGGGAGTATTGAAGATGGTCGTTTTCATTGGATGGATTCTAACCGCAGAGACGCGGAGAGCACAGAGTCTTTACCGGCTCAAAAAGGTTTTATCCTGCCGGGGATTTTGTGGTTAAATACCTGCATGGTTTGGAAATCGTTTTGCCGCCCCACAGTGTATCACCATGAGGGCAAAAA
>CAYQOF010000273.1:0-4157 GCA_964419035.1 uncultured Anaerolinea sp.
GCGCTCTCTTGCGCGCTGCAGCGTTAGAGAACGTTGCTTACGCGGAAATGATTAGCCTTCGACTATGGCCAGAATGTCGCTTTCGCGCAGGATGAGCAGTTTTTTGCCATCCACTTTCACTTCGGTGCCGGAATACTTCGCATACAGCACCCTGTCCCCGACTTTGACTTCCAAGGGCACGCGCTTTCCATCTTCGTCGCGCTCCCCGGGTCCTGCCGCCAGGATCTTGCCTTCCTGCGGTTTCTCTTTGGCGGTCTCGGGAAGGATGATGCCGCCGGCGGTAATATCCTCCTGCTCGATCGGCTCCACGATCACGCGTCCGCCAAGGGGCTTGAGTTTCAACTTACCTGCCATGTGTATGCCTCCTGATTGGATTTTTGATAATCACGAAATTAGCACTCTAAATGCTCGAGTGCTAACCGCAATCATAACCATTTCGGGAGGTCAAGTCAAGGGGAATGAAAAAATTCTTACGAACTTCTGATACAGGGCAGACAGAACTACTTAACCGCGAAGCCGCGAAGAACGCGAAGTTTTTTACTTTTATTTCTTCGCGCCTTCGCGGCGACAAAGCCTGACTACGGATTCGGCGTCGGTGTCCCCATCCCCGCCTCATCCCCCGACGAGGAGGCTGGCGCGGCACTATTCGCCAATGACTGGCAGATGGCTTCTCCCGCCTGGACGATGCCCAGGATCGTTTCCCTGCCGTCGGCGTACAGGTCGGGCTTCGAGTTGACCTCCGTCCGCACCTCGGACAGCACCTGCATCGCCTCGCCGCATTTATTGTCGCGCGGACGGCTCAACGCGGAAAGCACCGAGCCGTAGGTGTAGTAATAGACGATCGTGTTCGGTGAAATCGCCAGTCCCGGCACGTCCACTTCATTCTGACCCAGGTCGGGATAGCACCTATCCAGCCCGCGCCCCCAACAGGACTCCTCGCCCGAGCAACCGCGGATGGCGCACTTCAATGAGAAAATCGAAGTTTCATAATTTCGGGCGCGAAAGTACACAATGCCCAACTGCCCGTAAATGTCGGAGTTGGTCGGCTCGAAACTCAACGCCTTCCGCACGTTGATGGCGGCGGCGAAGAACTCGCCGAGTTGCGAATAGGTGCGCGAGATCGAAAGATAGGGAACGGGATCCTTCACACCGAGTCGTTCGTTGATGCGCGCGGCGTCATCGAAATAATCCAATGACTTGTCATAAACATCGCGCGCTGATTCTGGATTCGGTATATCGAACGCCAGGCGGCGATAATTGGCTCCTGCGCGCAAATAGAGGAACGTAAAGTTCGGTTCGATCTTGATTGCCTTCTCGTATTCCGTGATCGCCAGATTGTACTGACCGAGGGTTTCAAGGACGAAAGCATTGACGCGATATACGTCCATGTATTGATCGGCGTCCTCACGCTGAAGCGCCTGGTTGATGTATTGCTCCGCCTGACTCCACTTCTGTTGATCCAGAAGCACTTCGGCATAGTACGCCAGCGCAAGCGTGTTCGTGCTGTCCAATTGCAGGGCGCGCACAGCCGCCTGTTCGGCTTCGAGCAGAAATTTTTCCACTTGTTGAGGGTCATCGCTGTAGATGTTTCTGTTGGCGTTCCAATTCAACGTAAAGGCAAGGATGGCATGAGCCGTGCTGTCGTCGGGAGCGAGTTCAACCGCTTTGCGCGCCGATTCGAGCGCCTCGAGCAAACGCGCCTTCTTTTCAGGGTTGGTGATGAGGAAGGCGGAGGAATAAGTCTGGATGCGCGCCAGTTTTGCCCAGGTTTGTGCATTGTTCGGTTCCACGCGCACAGCCTCTCGGTAGGCTTGAATCGCCGCCTCCACGTTTCCCGCGCTGAAATGCGCGTCGCCCTCCATCGTATATGAGTCCGCAGCGCGTGTGGGAACCGGAGTGTCCTGGAACAAGTGCTGGATCTCGCCCTTGTTCATCTGTTGCAGCATCCAGACGAAGACGAGGATCAACAACACCCAGAAGAACATGCGATAGATGTTCGACTGCGGTCGGCGATTGAAGAGGGGGCGGCGCGGGTAGATGTTCATTTGGGTCAGCCGCCGCCGAGTTTTTCTTCACAGATGCGGATGATCTCGCTTGCCGCAAAGACCGCGTTCTCGTTCGAGGGAATCCTGGATTGAATCTCCTGCGCGATCTGCAGCGCCTCTCCGCATTTGTTGGTGCGCGCCAGCGCCAGCCCGTAGGTGTAATAGTATTCTGCGATGAACAGATCGTTACTCAGCGGAATGCCCTTGATCTCCACCCCATCCTCGGTCGTCCCGCCGTAGATCGTATACCCAAGTTGTCCCACGGCTTCGGGCCAGAACAGGTTGCGATAATACATCACGCCCAGGTTGCCGCGCAAGCGCGGGTTTTCCGGCTGGTCCTGCATGGCTGTTTCCGCGTATTGCAGCGCCTTGGCATATTCTCCAATGGTGGCGTAGGTGCGCGAAGTGAGCAGGTCGGGGAGCGGGTCGGAAGGGTTGAGCGCGTTGGCGCGCGTGAAGGAGGTGATCGCCTTGTCGTACACCTGCAGGAAGCGATAGTTCCGTCCCACCTCGATGTGCAGGATGGGGATGTTCGGGTTGATGGCGATTGCCGCTTCATATTCACGGATGGCTTCCTCGTAGTTCGCCGTGGCTTCGAGAATGAGGGCGCGGGCGCGGCGCGTCTCCAAAAGATCGGGAGCAAGCGCCACCGCCACGCGGGACTCGTCAATCGCCTTGGCGTAACTGTCGAAACCAGCTCCGATCAGAATTTCCACGTGATAGGCGTGGGCAATCGCGTTGTTCGGGTCCAACCGCAACGCCTCTTCGATGGAAGAAAGCGCCTCAGAATTCCTTCCCTCCTGAAAATTCAACGCCCAGGCGCGCACAGCATGCGCCATCGAATTATTCGAATTCAGCAGGATGGCGTTCTCCGCGTTCGACTGCGCCTCGGCATACAAACCTGCGAATGCCTGCACGCGCGCCAAACTGACGTACAGGGTTGAATCCTGGGGCGAGGCGTTGATCGCCTGCTTGTACGCTTCGATAGCCTGGTTCAATTTTCCCGCCGCAAAGAATTCCTGCGCCTCGGTCACGAATGATTCGGGCGGGCGCGTCGGCGTGGGCGTCGCTTCGAACGGGTTCGGCTGCGCCGGCAGGTACACCTGGTTGAAATAATATCCAAAGAGCAAAACCAGCCCGAAAACCGCCCAGCCGAAAATATTCGGACGTCTTCTGCGGCGGGTCATGCGCCATTTCGTGCTTCGCGGCAAATACATGGATTCATATTACCATTTGCGGGAAACCAGCGTCAAGCGGCGGAAAACCACTCTAACCCGCCTCTTATGCTACAATTCACCCATGCAGTTCGAGGTTTTCACCCTCCTGCCCGAAGTTTTCCCTCCTTATCTCGAATCCAGCATCCTTCAACGCGCCCGCCAGCGGGGATTGATCGAAGTGCGCGTCCACAACATCCGCGATTACACCCATGACAAACACCACACCACCGACGATACGCCTTACGGCGGCGGAGGCGGGATGGTGATGAAGCCGGAACCGGTCTTCGAAGCGGTCGAATCCGTTTTGGGATTCGATGCGCTTCACTCCAAGCCGACGACTGTCCCCGTTATCTTGCTAACTCCTCAGGGACGTGTTTTCACGCAACGCGTGGCTGATGAATTATCCCATCACGAACGCATCGCGCTAATCTGCGGACGCTACGAAGGCGTGGACGAACGCGTCCGCGAACACCTCGTCACCGATGAAATCTCGATTGGCGATTACGTGCTGACCGGCGGCGAGCTCCCCGCACTGATCCTGATTGACGCCGTTGCCCGCCTGCTCCCGGACGTCCTCGGCGACCCCACCGGCGCGGAAGACGACTCGCACGCCATGGGCTTGCTCGAATATCCGCACTACACCCGTCCGCCCGAATTCCGCGGCTGGAAGGTGCCCGAAGTGCTGCTCTCCGGCGATCACGGCAGGATCGAAAAATGGCGGCGCGAACAGGCATTGGAACGCACATTTCGAAAACGCCCGGATATGTTGGAAAAGGCGGCATTAACCGAGGAAGAAAAGAAATTCGTCGAAAGCCTGAAGTCGCAAGCCGAATGACCTTCGACTTTTGACCTTCGACCTTCGACCTTCGACTTTTGATCTTCAACCTTCGGCCCA
>CAYQOF010000274.1:0-4153 GCA_964419035.1 uncultured Anaerolinea sp.
AAAATGGAAATCATTGTACGGTTCTTCATGGCTTTTTCCTCTTTTGGATCAAAGAATTGTTTTGCCTGAGAACTGTACTCAAGTTTGCTGGTAATTTCACCTGTGGGTAGCCATAGGTTGCCTTTAGCTGTATTTCCTGTGGTTTCACGTAGGTGGTTATTTGAGAGATGCAAAATGGCTTCCGCCCTAGAAATGACGCCGAGTTTTCGATAAATATTTTTCAAATGAAATTCAACGGTGCTTTTGGAGATATTTAATGCTAGTGCAATTTGTTTATTGCCTTTGCCCTGCAAGAGAAGTTCAACCACTTCCTTTTCGCGTTCGCTAAATAAGTTCGGCCGTACCATAAAATGAGTGTAATCATTCCTCATGTTCACGCCTTTAAAAAATCGTCGAGTTGCGTTTATATGTCTAGGCAGTAATGTACTGGGTTATGAACTTACGAGTAATACCAGTTGAAAATCTTGTTATACACCGCCAGCAAAATCTTTTTGATAATTCCAACTTCCAGCACGCGCTTTCCAAACGAGGCAGGTCTCTCCCTCACCCCTACCCCTCTCCCGCGGGAAGAGGGAAAACGAGTAGCGAGAATAAGCCCGTCTTCGGGCGAAAACGGGCTGGGATTTACTCTTTTCCATCCTTATACCGAAGGCAGGCTTGTATATCTTCCTTTTTCAAATCAGGATAGTAATCCCTCATGATCTGGTCAAAAGACAAGCCTTCATTGATCAACTCAAGGACATTTTGCACGGTGATACGAGTCCCTTTGATGATGGGCTTGCCAAAGTGGATCTGTGGGTTGACAATAATCCGTTCCATGGGTCACCTCTCGGGTTAATTGTATCACCAGTGAATTACGAGTAATACCAACTGAAAATCTTGTTATACACCGCCAGCAATACTTTCTTGACGGGCGCCAGTTCCAATACCCGCTTCCCAAAGGAAACTTCTTTCTTCCCCGCCGGAGACGATGTCTTTCCTCTTTCTTTTCCCAACTCCCCGCGCAAATACCCCAGCGTATTGGACATGTTCATCGCCAGCGGGTCGGAGACCATCAGGCGCAGCAAGCCCGCATCGTTCATGCGCTTGTCCAACTGGCGGACTTGCCCCATGGGCTTGTCCATGTCAAAGGGTAGGAATTGCTGAAGCGTGGATTTGTACGCGGTGAACTGCCAGTGCGACGCGCCTGCATACGCGACAATCGGTTTGCTTGATGGTGGCGGAGATTGCTTCGCCCCTGCCGGGGCTCGCAATGACGGTTCGTAAACTATTCTCCAGTCTCTAGTCTCCACATACACTTTCCTATTCTCTTCTTCAGTTTGCCCAAGCGATAGATTGAATTCCAAAAAGGTTTCCCATGGAATGAATTGACCTTCTTCAAGTGTGGCACGCTCCGCGTCACGCGCCCATTTGAGAGTCGATTCGTAAAACTCAGGCGGCGTGCGGAACGGACGCGCGGTCGCCATGCCAACATTTGGAAAGGTCTCGAGAATTTCCACGGAACGCGAAAGCCACTTCGGGGAAAACAAAACGTCGCTGTCGGTGTATGAAATGATCTCGCCGGGCGCGCCTGCCAGCATGACATTCCATGCGCCGCCTTTGCCCATATTCTTCTCGGAGAGGATCAAATATTGGATTCGTCCCTCCTCTTTTTCTTTCACAAGGAAATCACGCGCTTCGGCGCACGAGCCGTTGTCGAAGACCATCAAGTCGAACGGCAGACCCGCATCGTTCCTCATCGAATCCATGCACACTTTCAGGACATCGAGGGTCTCGGCGTAGAATCCGCTCAGGAAGGGGATGTAGTTAAGCAAAGCAACCGTGATCCGTTCGGGCTTGGCAACGGTTTTTGCAGATTTGGCGGGGTTTTGTCCTTTGCGCATGAGGTTTCAAGTTCCAGGTTTGAGTCAGAGGTCGCAAGTCGAAGGTCACACGACATTGAACCTTCAACCTTTGACATTCGACCTCAAGCTCATTTGAACAATCTTTGTATCCGCTTCCGCCATAGGTCAGGTCTTGCATAGCTCTCAACTCTTTCCTCGGGCAGAAAGAAAAAGACGGCACGCAGAAACAATTCCAGTTTGCGTTCGAAGCGGGGCGACGTCAGCGGCGGGCGGGTCAGTTTACCACCGATCAGGCGATGGGTGGAATCGAGAATCGTGAAACGGGTGGCAGCGCGTCCGCCCGCGAGCCGGATGTTGACATCCGTCTCGGGGTGGTCGTAATGCGGCTTCGCTCCGGGCAGGTGGCTGTAATCATGGTTTTGATGGACGATCATCACCGACGGCGTGCAATCAATCACGGGCAGTCCATCCCTGCGCGCCTTGTGGATCATCCAGTTATCCCAGCCCGCGCGGCCGATGGCAAAATCGGGGATATCCTGATAGCAGGGTTTGGGGAAGATGAAAAAATCGCTTCCCATCGGACGGTGAAGTTGATTCTGTTTCCTGACAGATTCCCTCAGCCGCGACTCCCATCCCTCTGCGAAATCGAGCGGCGAGGAGATGTCATAATCCCAACGCTGACTGAGAAGGACGAATTTCGACTTTTGACCTTTGACTCGCTTTGCCGCTTCGACGAAATCGGGCATGAGGAGGATGTCCGCGTTGATGATGCAGAGCAGGTCGCCTTTCGAGTTTTCGCGGGCAAGTTGAAACATGGATGAGATCAGCGGCGTGCCTGATTCGTTACGCTCCACAGTAGGGATATGCTTCACTCCAAGTTCGCGCGCGGCTTCGGCGAGACCTGTCTCCTCGCCGAGCAAAATGACCTCCACATCGGGGAGCAGAGTCCATGATTTGATGGCATTGCGCTGGATCATCGCGATGTGCGGATCGGTAAAGGGTTTGGGGGCGGAGAAGAGAGTTATCAGTGACACAGTAATCAGTGAACAGTTCCGTCATTGCGAGGAGGCGTTCGTTGCCGACGAAGCAATCCCCAACACAGTGACGGAGATTGCTTCGACCTGCTTCGCAGGTCTCGCAATGACGGGATTATTTTTTGAGGGCTCGTTTATCAATTTCTTTCAACGTTTTATGCTGCACACCCGCATTGATCTTCATCAATTCGGGATTGTTGTGAACCAGATCGAGTACTTCTTTCCAGGTGAAGTCATCTCTTGCATCGAAGTGACTGTAGATTTGCCGCATAAATTCGAGGTCTTCGGGGGTGTCCACGGTCCAGCGGTAGCCGCCAAAGTCTGTTGTATGATGGAGGAGCGCGATTTTGAAGCCGCGTGGGGAAGTGCCAGTATGCAGTGATCGGTTATCAGTGATCAGTTCCACGCCTTCGTAGATGTAAGGCATAACGTGCTCACGATGCTGAGGTTCTTTCGCTTCCTTCCATGTTTTTTCCAACACCTTGAAGGTACATGCTTCAATATCCAAGCCAATGGGATAGGTACGCTGATACGGCGGCGGCAGACGATTGCAGACAAAATCCAGTCTCGAATCTCCAGTCTCCAATAACGTGTTCACTACTTCATCAATCAAGCCAGGATCAATCACAGGACAATCGGCAGTAATACGCACAACAACATCCGCCTTTGCCTGTTTCGCGGTTTGGTAGTAACGATCCAGCACGTCATAGAGGCTGCCGCGTGTGCAGGGAATTCCGCTGAAGTCGCAGTATTCGGCTACGGGGTCGTCGGAGGGATCGGTCGTCGTGGCGAAAATGGTTTGGGAGACAGTGGCAGAGCGCGAGGTCCGAATGAAGACGCGCTGCAACATCGGCTGTCCCGCGATGTCCGCAAGGATCTTCCCCGGCAGGCGGGACGAGGTCATCCGCCCCTGAATGATGGCAACGACGCGCGAGGTCACAGTTTGGCGGGAGGCTCCACAGACGAAGACGGCGCGGATGTGGGTTGAGGAGGTTCGTACGAAGGTGTCACGGGTTTGGGCTTTTCCAGGTCGGCGATTCGTGCTTTTTGCTCCTTGAGTTCATGTTCGAGCGCGCCGATACGTTTGCGATTGCTTGAAACGGTCAATGAATTTTTGATCGCAGAGGGGGCAAGCACCAGCAAACCAATGACCGCGCCGATGGCAAGCGTGATCAACAAGACAAGGGAGAGCGAGCCTGTCACCTCCCACGCCAGAAAGGAAATGGTGACGGTGATCGCGTTTTGCAGGGCAAAGATCACCGCAATGACTGCGAT
>CAYQOF010000275.1:0-4146 GCA_964419035.1 uncultured Anaerolinea sp.
CATTTGATTTGATCGCCGTGCTTTGACTTTGATCTCATCTTTATCAATCTCATCGCGCTGAGCGGAGCGCAGCGTAGACGAAGCGCGGTTGGATTCGACCTGCGCGCGGTTGCTTATCTATCCAAATACATGTCATCCATCGAGAGTTCGTCTTCGACGGGTTCGAGATGCGTAAAGACCGTGACCGCGCCTCCCAGCGCGGCGCGGATGTCGTTCTCGAAGTCCTCCACGATATGATGCGCGTCATGGACCGTCGTATCGCCAGGCACCAGCACATGCACCGAGATGAACCTGCGCGCCGCCGCCTGACGCGTTAGCAGGGCATGGAAAGCGATGCCTTTTTCGCGGTATGTATCCATCACCTGCTGGATCAGTTTTTGTTCGTTCTCGGGCAAAGCCGCGTCCATGAGCCCCATCACCGAACGGCGGACGAGCTGGTATCCCGTCCACAGAATGTTTAGCGCGACAAGGATGGCGATGAGGGGATCGAGTATTTGCCAGCCTGTAAACCCTGCGATGGCAACGCCGCCGATCACCCCGACCGAGGTCCAAACGTCGGCCATCAGGTGACGCGCATCCGCTTCGAGCGTGATGGAGTTGCACTGTCTGCCTGCATTCAGCAAAATGCGCGCCACAATGAGGTTGATGATCGAAGCGGCAATCGAGACTCCCAGACCGATCCCCAACTGTTCCAGTTCACGCGGCTGGATCAATCTTTGAACTGCTGTAATAATGATGCCAATCGCCGCGCCGAAGATGAGGATGCCCTCCGTCACACTGGCAAAGTATTCGGCTTTGGTGTGCCCATACACGTGATCGCGGTCGGCGGGTCGCGCCGCGATGACCAGCATGGTCAATGCCATGACCGCGCCGACCAGATTTATCAGCGACTCGATGGCATCGGATAAGAGACCGACCGAGCCTGTCAGCACATAGGCAATGATCTTGAGCGCGATGGTCGCAACCGCCGCGCCGATGGACAGCCAGGCGAATTTGGTCAGCGAAGCGCGCGCCTGCATGACATCGTTTGGATGTGCAGGTTCGTGAGACATGCTGAAAATGATACATCCGAGCGGGAGCGTTGATAAGGGTAGAAAGTCATAAAAATCAAACTATAATTCCGTCATGAACAACGACCACCATCACAACCACAACGCGATCATCATCGGCGGCGGGATTGCGGGACTGACCGCCGCGCTCCATCTCGCCGAACGCGGACTCAAGCCGCTCATCCTCGAAGCCGATGAACGTGTGGGTGGTCGGCTTGCGGGGAAAGCAGAAATCTCGATCAACGGTTGGAAATTCCCGAACGAACATGGTGTGCATGGGATATGGTCGTCGTATGTGAATCTCAAGGCGATGCTGCGGCGGCATCACATCATTGAGCGTCTCACGCCCGCCATCGAAGAACAATGGATTTACCGCGATGGAAACTTCATCGGGCGCGCACCGATTGGTTCGGTCATTCGGGACAGCAAACTGCCCGCGCCGCTTCATTACATCCAACTCTTCGCCCTCCCGCAATTCCTGTGGATGCTCGATCTCCGCGACTGGCTGGGCATCTTCAACGTCTGGTCAACGCTGCTCATGTCCATTGGCATTGATCCGTTCGTCGAAGATCAGCCGCTCGAAGGTCTGACATTCGGCAAATCCCTCAAGCGTTGGGGTCCCGCGTTTCGCGCGCTGTTCTTCGGTCTCACGCGCAATGGTTTGTCCACGAATCCAGATGAAGTTCCGCTGGCTGGGTTTCTGGCATTCCTCCGTTTTTATACGATCATGCGGCGCGATGCGTGGGCGTTCGAGTATCTGCCGAACGGCGGCGGTGCTGCCTGTGAGAAATTGTCAGCGAGGGTAAAAGAACTCGGAGGCGGGATCAGGCTCAAGTCACGCGTGAAGCGGATGGAAAAGGACGGGGATTGGATCGTGCATTTTGAGTCGGATGGAGTCCACGAGTCGCTTAAGGCTCCTTATGTCATCCTCGCCTCCGACTCGCCCGCGGCTGAATCCATTATCAAAAGCAGTTTCCCATCTGACACAGCACAGGCTGGGGAACCCCGCCCCTGCATGTTCTTCCCGCACGGACTCGCGCACGCCGTGATTCGATTATGGTTCGACACGCAGCCGCGCAAGACTGCCGAGGCGGGCATTTTCAGCGGCGATTTCATCATGCACAATTTTTTCTGGCTCGATAAGATTTACGACGCGTATCGCGAGTGGCATGACGAGACGGGCGGATCGTGTATCGAAGTGCATGTGTACGGACCCGATGAAGTATTGCGCCAATCGGATGCGGTGTTGATAACAAATTTGCTCGCCGATTTTTACCGCGCCTTCCCTGAGTTGAAGGGGCACCTCGTCAAGCCGCACATCCAACGCAACGCCGCGACTCACACGCTGCCCGCGCTGGGTTCGCGCGGCACGCATTTGGGCGTGGACACGCCCTGGGAAAATTTCTTTTGCGCGGGCGATTGGGTGTGGCTTCAGAACCCATCCTTCTTTTTGGAGCGCGCCTGTGTGACGGGACTCGAAGCCGCGAACCGCGTATTACGCGCGCGTGGATTGGAGGAATTCGATGTGCAAACTTATCCACCGCCTGAACCGCTCGCAGCGTGGATCGAGGCGATGATGATGAGAGGGAGGAAGAGGAGGAGGGAGAGGCTGAGAAGTCAAAAGTGAGAAATGGAAAGTGAGCAGTGATCAGTTATCAGTGAGCAGTGACCAGTTGGTGATGGGCAGTTTTTCGCTGTTGTGCTACACTGCGCTTGTTGGACATCGTATCCGCCTTTTTGCAAATTGGAGGAGCCATGCGCAAGTCATCTCGTTGGATCGTTTCGCTTGCATCAGTGTTCGTGTTGCTGGTCGTGTTGACGGGAAGCGTCGCCGCCGCGCCGCCTGCGCCCAAAGCCAAATGGACGGTGATGGTGTACATCTCGGGGGATAACAATCTCGAATCGTATGTTGTTCCCGATATTGAAACAGAACTCGGCGCGGTCGGATCGAGCGCGAACGTGCAGGTCATCGCGCTGGCGGACCGCGCGCCCGGCTACGACACCAGCCGCGGCGACTGGCAGACCACCAAATTGTTCCGCGTCACGCAAGGGATGTCAGCCACGCCCGAGAACGCCCTCGCCGATTGGGGCGAGCGCAACTTCGGCGACCCGCGAACGCTGATTGACTTCGTCACATGGACGAAAGCCAACTTTCCCGCCGACCGTTACGCGCTCTACTTCTGGGGTCACGGCTGGAGTTGGCACCCAGGCTGGGTGATGGAGGATGACACGAACGCCGACACGCTCGATTATCACGAGACGAAGGCGGCGATTCCGCAGTTGGGTTTCATTGACGTGGTCGGGTATGATGGTTGTAACATGGCGTCCATCGAAATGCTCAAACTCTGGCGCGGGCGTGCCACCGCCTTCACCAGTTCGCAGGAATGGGTCGGCGGGGAGGGCATTCAATATGACCTCGTCCTCGCGCAATTAGCCGCCAACCCGAACATGACCGCCGATCAGGTGGCGATTGCGACCAGCCAGAGCGCGACCGCCGATAAGACCTGGTCTGCGATGGCTGTGGACAGCCGTCTCGACACTCTGATCACCGCAGTGGATCAATGGTCAGCGGCGTTGAACGCTGGGCTGGGAGCGCACCGCAAGAAATACGACCAGGCGTTTACCGCCACACGGTCCTTCTGGCAGGCACCCATGGACAAGGACTTGTATGACATGGCTTATGAGATCAATCGTCTTGTCCCCGACCAGAATATCAAGAACAAAAGTCAGGCGGTGATGGACGCGGTCACGGCGGTGGTTCTGCACGAACGGCACGTCAACGCGTATTCCGAAGTGCGCGGCATCACGATCTATCACATCTCGAAAGCCACGCAGAAGGATTCGGATTACACGTATTATCGGTCAACGGTGGATTTTGCGCTGGTAACAGGATGGGATGAGTTTTTGAACGCGTACGCGAAGTAGGTAGACAGGTAAACACGTAGACATGTACACAGGTAAACCGACCTCCGAGTTTTTGGCTCGGAGGTCGATTCACTGCTCACTGCTAACTGCTAACTGATCACTATTCACTGGTCACTGTTCATCACTCACTGAATCACCCCCAACTTCCTCCCAACCTTCGCGAATGCCTCCA
>CAYQOF010000276.1:0-4140 GCA_964419035.1 uncultured Anaerolinea sp.
TCGGCTGGTCCGGTCGGAAGAACTCGATCCACACGCGCCCAAATCCCGCCAGCAGCAGCCAGCCAGCGAAAAGCGTTCCGGGCTTCAGATCCTTTTCGTATCGCCGCGCCAGCCACAGGAGGAATCCCGCCGCGGCGAAGTTCCACAGCATCTCGTAGGCAAAGGTCGGGTGAAAGCGGGTCGTCTCGAAGGGATACTGACCCAAATTCGAGTATTGAGCGAGGCGGTGTTGAGGCTCGATGGGAATCCCCCACGGAAGCGTCGTCGGCGGTCCGTAGAGTTCCTGGTTGATGAAGTTGGCGATCCGCCCGATGCCCTGACCGATCAACACGGCGGGACCCGCCGCGTCCAGAAACAGCCAGGGGTCGAGGTTGTTTCGGCGGAGGAAGAGCAATAACGCAATCGCCCCGAACAGGAATCCGCCGAAGATGTGCAAGCCGCCCTCCCAGATTCTGAAGATGCTTGCGGGATTTTCGAGATAGGAACGGTTCCCGCCCAAAATGGCATTCACCACAAACCATAAACGCGAACCGATGATGCCGATGGGCAGGATCCAGACAAGCGCATCCCAGATGCGGTCGCCGTTCTCGCCGCGCCGTTTGAGTTCGCGCTCGGCGAACAACGAGCCGACGATCACGCCGATCATCACGATCACGCCGTACCAGCGCAGGGTGAACGTCACGCCGAATATTTCTCGTGAAAAAATTACAGGGTCTATCATGGATACCTCGATGAAAAGTTTTCAGGCATTATATCATCCGGGACATGAACCACCCGATGGTTTATTTACTCACCTTACGCAGTGCGTCGCACCATACAGGCAGATGTACCCACAAAAACAGACGAATCCACCCTTTAGACGTGTCTATTTCATGAAGGTGCGACGCACCCTGATCGGGAGGCTTTCAGACAAAACAGGGATGAATTCATTCATTACATCCATCACCTTGCATTTGTGATAATTTACACATTACAGTATAATGGAAATGCTTACAATTTGAGTCAATGTTTACAAGTGAAGTAAGTATTGAACTGCTCCGAAGGCTGATCCTCAAGACAAGTCTTCGGGACGATTGAGAGAACAACTCCATGTTAAAAATAAACCGCCAGACCGATTACGCCGTCCGTGTCATTCTTGCCCTCGCCCAACGCGGCGAGGGAGCGCGCCTTTCCAGCGGCGAGATCCAGCGCGAGATGTTGATTCCGCGGGCGCTGATGCCGCGCATCGTGGCGCAATTGGCGCGTGAAAGACTCTTGAGCACCTTCCCCGGCCGCGAGGGCGGTTTGATGCTCCCCCGCCCCGCCTCGCAGATCACGCTCATGGATGTGGTGGAGGCGTTCGAGGGACCGATCCTGCTCTCGGAGTGTTTGCAGGTCAGGGGTGAGGATGACTGCCCGTTCCTATCCAATTGCCCGGTCCGTTCGAAGTGGGGACGCGTCCAGGCGGCGATGATGCACGAAATGGCGGCGATCACGTTCGAAGATCTGGCAAAAGAGGCGCTGGGGGTTCCGTTGATGATGCCGAGTTTGGTTTAGGGAAATACATCGTCCCGAAGGCTTGATCCGTGGGCTGGCTGCGCGGCAAAAACCTTCGGGACGGTATCAATCTTCAAGGAGACCCTATGGATCCAATCACACTTTCACGATGGCAGTTCGGTCTGACGACTGTCTATCACTTTCTCTTCGTCCCGCTGACGCTGGGGTTGGGGTGGTTCGTCGCGTATATGCAGACGCGCTATTACCAGACGCGGGACGAGGATTATCGCAAGATGGCAAAGTTCTGGGGAAAACTGTTCCTCATCAACTTCGCCATCGGGGTGGTGACCGGCATTGTGCAGGAATTTCAGTTCGGCATGAACTGGTCGGAGTATTCGCGTTATGTGGGCGACATCTTCGGCGCGCCGCTCGCCATCGAGGCGCTGCTGGCGTTCTTCCTCGAATCCACGTTTCTCGGCATCTGGATCTTCGGCGAAGGACGCATACCCGAGAAAGTCCACCTCGCTTCGATCTGGCTCGTGGCAATCGGCTCGAACCTGTCCGCGTTGTGGATCCTGCTTGCGAACGGCTGGATGCAGCACCCGGTCGGTTACATCATCAATGAGGTGACGGGCCGCGCGGAATTGGTGGATTTCTTTGCCCTGATCGGCAACCCCAAGGGCTGGCTGTTCTTCTGGCACACCATCGCGGCGGGATTTGCGACCGCGTCGTTCCTGATCCTCGGCGTGAGCGCGTATCACATCCTCCGCAAGCAGAACCTGAAGATCTTCAAAGCCTCCTTCCAGATGGCGGCGATCGTGGGGTTGATCTCCAGCACGCTGGTCTTCCTCGGCGGTCACACCAACGGACAGTACATGTTCGAGACGCAGCCGATGAAATTCTCCGCCATCGAAGCGCACTGGGAGACCTCCGCGCCCGCGGCGTTCTCCATCCTCACCATCGGCGACCTGACCGGCAAACAGGAGGTCTGGTCTCTTCGTACGGACGCGTTCGGCATCCACGGCGTGTTAAGTTTCCTGGCGTGCAACAATTTCGAGTGCGAGGTGAAGGGTGTGAATCAACTTCAGGCGGAGTATGAAGCGCTGTACGGTCCCGGCGATTACGTCCCGCTGATGGTCGTCACCTACTGGACGTTCCGCTTCATGATGACCGTCGGGTTGATCATGATTCTATTGTCCTTCCTCTTCCTCCTCGCCTTGCGCAAGCCGATCGAGAACGCCAAATGGATGAAGTGGGTCCCGTGGGTCATCACGCTGCCCTACATCGCCAACACCAGCGGATGGATCCTGACCGAGATGGGACGCCAGCCCTGGATCGTGCAGGGACTGCTCACGGTGCAGGACGCGGTCTCACCGAATCTGACGACCCTCGACCTGCTCATTTCACTCATCGGCTATACCGCGGTCTACGGCGCGCTGGCGGGCGCGATGTTCTACCTGATGAAAAAATACGCCATCGCCGGTCCCGACGCCGCCATGCACGAGTCGGTTGACGTTGCCCCGTCGTTCGCGGGGGCGGATGATTAATGATGTCACCGCGAGCGCCTTTCTTTGGCGCGTGGCGGTCTCCTTCCAACGGGAGATTGCTTCGTCGCAAAGAACGCTCCTCGCAATGACAGGAGAAAACTATGTCCTACGAATTTCTTCAAACACTCTGGTTCATCCTGATCGCCATCCTGTGGATCGGCTTCTTCTTCCTCGAAGGTTTCGATTTCGGCGTGGGTATGCTCCTGCCCTTCCTCGGCAAAAAGGACGAGGAACGCCGCGCCATCATCAACACCATCGGACCCACCTGGGACGGCAACGAAGTCTGGCTTCTCACAGCGGGCGGCGCGATGTTCGCGGCGTTCCCGCACTGGTACGCCACCATGTTCAGCGGCTTTTACCTCGCGCTGTTCCTTCTGCTCATCGGCTTGATCCTGCGCGGCATCTCGTTCGAATACCGCTCGAAGGATTCGGATCCCAAGTGGCGCAACCGCTTCGACTGGATGATCGCCGTCGGCTCGTTCATGGCTTCGCTTTTGCTTGGCGCGGCGTTCGCAAACCTGGCGCGCGGCGTCCCGATCAACGCGGATATGATGTACACGGGCAACCTGTTCACGCTGTTGAATCCCTACGGCTTGATCGGCGGTCTGACCACGGTGGTCGTCTTCCTTCTGCACGGAGCGAACTTCCTCGGCTTGAAACTGGAAGGCGAAATGCGGGAACGCGTCATTGCGTTTTCCAAAAAACTGTACATTGCCGCAGTGGCAGTCACCACTTTGTTGCTGATCACCACCTACATCTACACCGACATCCGCACCAAACTCGGCGTCAATCCGGGCATCACGCCCATCGCCTCCTACGTTGCGCTGCTGGTCACGATCTACTTCATCAACCGCAAGACGGAAGGCTGGGCGTTCGTGATGACCTCGCTCCACATCGTGTTGACGCAGGTCACGTTTTTCACGCTCATGTTCCCGCGCGTGATGATCTCCAGCACGGATCCCGCGTACAGCCTCACGATCTACAACGCCTCCTCATCGCAATACACGCTCACGGTCATGTCCATCGTCGCGTTGATCTTCGTCCCCATCGTCCTCGCCTACCAGGGTTGGACGTACTACATGTTCCGCAAGCGCGTCAGCACAGATAAGAAGACGCT
>CAYQOF010000277.1:0-2004 GCA_964419035.1 uncultured Anaerolinea sp.
GTTCTTCAACTCAGGATTAACCACCAGCCAATCCCCAATCGCAAGATAATCGAGCCGTCCATCTTTGAACGAACGCAAGGCGTCATCGGGCGTGCAGACGATGGGTTCGCCGTGCATGTTGAAACTGGTGTTGATCAGCGAGGGGATGCCCGTCAGTTTGTGATATGCCACCGCGATCTTGTAAAAATCGGGCGCGGTATCGGGGTCAAGGATCTGCGGGCGGGCGGTGCCGTCCACGTGCACCACGCCAGGCGATTGTGCCCGCATCTTCTCGGTGCAGTTGAATGTGATGGTCATGAAACGCGCCGAGTCGCGCGCGCCGTCGAGTCCTTCGAAACATTCGTCGGCGTATTCCTGCAAGGTCGCAGGCGCGAACGGCATGAACTCCGTGCGCAACAGCCGCTCATTCAGCCAATCGTTGATCGAAGGATCGGTGGTCTGATACAGGATCGAGCGATGACCGAGCGCACGCGGTCCGTACTCCATGCGACCCGTGAAGCGTGCGACGACATGTCCCTCCGCCAGCAGTTTTGCGATGACGTCCGTGATATTGGACTCGCGCGTCGCCTCGAACCCGAACCCTTCGATGGACTTGCGGATCTCATCGTCCCCGTAACTGGTTCCAAAATAGACATTGGTCAAACGCTGACACAGAGTCTTCGGGTCCGCGCCCGATTCATCCGCCAACGCCGCGAACGCGCCGCCAACGGCGAGACCACTGTCATCCATGGCGGGGTGGACGAAGAAGTTGTCCACCTCAGGCAGTTCGTGTACCCGCTGATTGAACTTGACGTTCGAGAACACGCCGCCCGCCACCGCAATCGAACGGATGCCCGTCTTCCTCAGCCAATATTGAATGAACTGGATGCCGATCTCTTCGAGCAGAAGTTGCACGCTGGCGGCGAGGTCGGCTTTGTCGAAATTCTCAGGCAGGCGGCTGGCGATCTGCTTCAACGCCGAACGGTGATACATCGGCACGGAATATTGAATCTGACCAGGTTCCGCATAACTGACAAACTCCCGCAAAATGTTGATGTAGGTCGGTTTGCCCAACGCGGCGAGCCCCGTGATCTTCCCTTCGTGGCTTTCGGCTTTGAACCCGCACAGATGCGTGATGTAGGAATAGAAATTCCCCAGCGAGTTGAAACTGTCCACGGCGGAGAGGCGCGTCAAGCGTCCGTTTTCGCCCTTGTACACACTGCCCGACAATCCATCCCCTCCGCCATCGAGAGTGACCACCAACGCCTCCTCGTAATTGCTCGTGTAATACGCGCTCGTGGCGTGACAATAATGATGGTCGTAATATTTGACGGGCGCGGTGATTCCATATTCCTTTTCAAGATATTCAGGAATTTGTGAAAGCCGCTTGCGTGAGAGCAAGTCCTTGATCTGGTGATGGGCTTTTTGGGCGAAGGGAATGTATCCCGCCACAGGCGCCAACGCGCCGCTGATCTTCTCGAATGGACGCGGTTTACCCGCGTGCTTTGGATCGAACCAGCCGTTCCACGGAATCGGCTCAGGCTCGAAAACGCTCACTCGTTGCGAAACAGCCACAAGGTCAATTTCTTGAGGCGTGATTCCCTCATCCGTCATCACCTGTTTGATGGCTTGACGCGGCATCCCGCTCGCCATTTTCATGCGGCAGAGACGTTCCTCTGCGATGGCGGAAAGGATCTGCCCGCCCTTCAGAATGGCGGCTGAGGAAGGTTTGCTGTCGATTATGCCTAGAACGATCATTATGTGTTCCTCCTGAATTTGAACTTTCGTCATTGCGAGTGGCGCTCGCGCTAAGCGGAACGCAGTGGAGACGAAGTGCAGCGCCGCGAATCAATCTCCTCGATTGTGTTGGGGATTGCTTCGAGCTGTCGCTCTCGCAATGACGGATTAAGTTGGATTGGTATTCTTATTTCTTCTCTTATCGAAATAATTCATTGCAACCAGCACGATCCCCACGAAAAGGGATTCGGTGAGGATTGTAAACAAATGCCAGGGACTGAACCAGCC
>CAYQOF010000277.1:2104-4107 GCA_964419035.1 uncultured Anaerolinea sp.
TGCGCTGATCCTGCGGCAACTTGTCTTTGTAGTGACGATAAATGGCGTAACCCACGCCGAGATGCGCTATTGGGGAAGGCATAATTCCTGCAACTTCTCCGCAAGTTCAGCCTGGCTTGCGCCTTCGATATACAGTTGATGCCAGAGTTCGAGATTCAGCAACATCCACAACCGCACATGATGATCGTGACGATTACTGCGATGCTCCGCCAAGAGACGTTGAACCGCCTCTTTCTTAAACCAACCCTGCTTCACAAACTGGGAATTTTCCAGCGTCTGACTCACGAGCGGATACAAGTCCGTGCGGAACCAATACGCGATCGGAAGCATGAAACCCTGCTTTTCGCGTTGCAATATCGGCGCGGGGAGATAGTCCGCGGCGAGTTTACGCATCAGGTGTTTGGGCTGGTGGTTCTGTACCTTGATATTCGCGGGAACTTTTGCCAGAAATTCAACCAATTCATGGTCAAGGAACGGTGACCGCGCTTCGAGTCCGTGCGCCATGGTCATGCGGTCGGTGAGCATCAGGGAATGTTCGGGCAGGCGTGTGACGAAATCCGTGTACAGCATACGGTCGAGCAGGTCGTCGGCTTCGGCATTGTTGAATGGTTCAGTGATGGAGGAAGTGGAGTTTCGACTGCCGAGTTCCTTCCAAAGCGACTCGCCATATAACTCCTGCTTATCCTCATGCGTAAAGCGGAAGAAACACGTGGCTTCGGCGTATTGTTCCGCGGCAGATGACTGCATGGAGAGGTGATGCACCCAGCGCACTTTCTGGGTCAGGCTCTTGTAGGTGAAACTATCGGGCAGGCGATCCAGCACGGATCCCATCAGTCCCTGGCGGAGGGCGCGCGGCATGAGGCTGTACATGTCAATGTAGCGGTTGCCCACATAACGGTCGAAGCCAGCAAAGAGTTCGTCGCCGCCGTCACCGCCCAAAACGACCTTGACGTGTTGCGACGCCAGCCGCGCCGCCTGATACATGCATGCCGCGATCGGGTCGGAGGGTTCGTCGAGGTGCCAGATCATCTTCGGCAGGGACTGAATCAGGTTCGCCGCGACGCGTTCCTCGATGTGATTCGTCCCGTAGTATTCCGCCACCATGCGCGCGTACGGAGTCTCGTCGAAGTCGCTTTCAGCCACGCCAACAGCAAAGGTTTGTGGAGTCAACCCCAGGTCACGCGCGAGAACCGCCACGATCATGGATGAGTCCAATCCGCCGCTGAGGAACGCGCCGACGGGCACATCGCTGAGCAGGTGTGAATCCACAGTGCGTTTGAGTTGATCGCGCAGGGCTTCGAGGATCTCGGTTTCGGAGAGGGTCAGTTTTTCACGGAAGGACAACTGCCAGTAACGGCGGAGGGTGATCTCGCCGTCCTGGAAGGTGAGCATGTGGGCGGGCGGAAGTTTGTGGATGCCCTTGAAGATGGTGCGGGGCGGAGCGATAAAGCGCAGGGAGAGGTAGTCGTGCATCGCAAGCGGATCCAGTTCGGGCGTCCGTTTTTGAAGCGCAAGGATGGATTTGATCTCCGAGCCGAAGAGGAAGTCTGATCTGTCCTGTGCATAGAAGAGCGGCTTTTGTCCGATGCGGTCGCGGGCGAGGAGAAGTTTTTGTTGAGTCTCGTCCCAGAGCGCAAAGGCGAACATGCCGCCGATGTGTTCGACGCAGCGCTCGCCGAAATCTTCGTAGAGATGCACGATGGCTTCGGTATCGGAGTTCGTGCGGAAGGTATGACCTTTGGCTTCGAGTTGCGTGCGCAGACGAGGGAAGTTGTACATCTCGCCGTTGTACACGACCCAGATCGTGCCGTCTTCGTTGCTGATGGGTTGTTTGCCGCTGTGCAGGTCAATGATGCTCAAACGACGATTGCCCAAGCCAATCTTGCCGCGCAGGTAGGCACCCGAATCATCAGGTCCACGATGCGCGATGGTATCGAGCATGTGGTTGAGTTCTTCGGGTTGAACGCCAGTGGGACTGTATTTACCGCAGATGCCGCACATGA
>CAYQOF010000278.1:0-4106 GCA_964419035.1 uncultured Anaerolinea sp.
GAAGTACCAATCGGCTTTATAATGGGATTGTTCAAAATCACACAGGAGGAACCATGACCAAGGAAACCGAAGCCGTTATCCTGTCCGCGGCGCGCACGCCGATCGGAAAATTTCAGGGAACGCTGTGCAGTGTCCCGGCGATGGAACTGGGGGCAATCGCCATCCAAGCCGCGGTCGAACGCGCAGGCATCAACCCAGAAGAGGTCGAGGAAGTTATCATGGGCAACGTCGTCTCGGCGGGGTTGGGACAGGCGCCCGCGCGTCAATCGGGCATCCATGCCGGCATCCCTGCGACGGTCGGGGCCAGCACGATCAACAAGGTCTGCGGCTCGGGCTTGAAAGCCGCGATGATCGCCTCGCAAGCCGTTCGTGCGGGCGATGCGCAACTCTTCGTCACAGGCGGGTTCGAGTCCATGAGCCGCGCGCCTCACCTCGTCAGCGGCCGCATGGGCGAGTTGAAGTTCGGCAACCAGCAAATGACCGACGCCCTGCTCAACGACGGGCTGTGGGATCCGTTCGAGAATTGGGGGATGGGCAACGCGGCTGAATTCATCGCGGACGAGTACGAGGTCACGCGCGAGGCGATGGATCAGTTTGCGCTTCGCTCCCACCAGAAGGCTGTCGAGGCTCAAGAAGCGGGCAGGTTCAAATCCGAGATCGTTCCCGTACAAATCAAGGGACGCAAAGGCGAGGTCACCGTTGTGGATGTGGACGAAGGTCCAAGAAAAGATACGTCGCTGGAGTCGCTCGCAAAACTCAAGCCAGCCTTCAAAGCGGACGGAAAGGTGAGTCCCGGCAACGCATCTCAAATGAGTGACGGCGGCGCGGCGGTGGTGATCGCGTCGCGCGCGTACGCGGAAAAGAATAAGTTGAAGCCGATGGCGAGGGTTGTTGGTTACGCACAGGCGGCGCTGGAGCCGAAATATCTCTTTGCCGCGCCTGCGCACGCAATCCCCAAACTTCTGAAGAAGACTGGCTGGACGCTCGCAGACGTTGACCTGATCGAACTCAACGAAGCCTTCGCCGCGCAGGTGCTCGCGGATGGTTACGCCCTCGCCGACCAGGGCTGGGACTGGGACAAGGTCAACGTGAACGGCGGCGCGATCGCGCTCGGTCACCCGCTCGGCGCGAGCGGCGCGCGCGTGCTGACGACGCTGATCCACGCGCTGAAAGACCGCGGACTGAAACGAGGAATTGCATCTCTTTGTCTGGGCGGCGGTGAAGCGGTGGCGATGGCGGTGGAGGTCGAGTAGTCGCGTCGTCGGATAGTCTTATAGTCGAGTGGTCGCATGGTCAGACGGTCAAGTAGTTGGCACCAGGAGGAGAGATGAAGATCGAGAAGTTTGAGGATATTCGTGCATGGCAGCAGGCACGGGAACTGACGAATCTGATTTACGATCTGACAGAGCAGGGCAATTTCGCAAGGGACTTTCGGCTGCGTGACCAGATCCGCGACGCGGCGGGCTCCATCATGCACAACATTGCCGAAGGATTCGATGACGGCTCCGACGCTGAGTTCATCCACTTCCTGAAATACTCGCGGCGTTCAGCCAGCGAAGTCCAGTCCGAAATTCATCTGGCGCTCGACCGCAAATACATCAGCGCGCAGGATTTTCAACGGGTTTATGATATGGCAACAACAACGAAAATGTCCATTAACGCCTTCATTGCCTATTTGCGAAGATCAAAGCGCGGACCGACCAAGTGACGACGAGACTTCCTGACGACGTGACTACGCGACAAAGCGACTATGAGACCAACAGACCAGGAGACCAACATGACCATCAAACACATCTTTGTCATCGGCGCAGGGACCATGGGCAACGGCATCGCGCAGGTCGCGGCAACGTCGGGGTATCAGGTCACTTGCATGGACGTTTTTCCCGCCGCGCTCGAGAAAGCCAGAACGACGATTGCCAAATCGGCAGGCAAACTGCTTGAAAAAGGAGTCATCACCGGGGAGCAAAAGGCATCCACTGAGAAGATCCAATTCGTCCCGGATATGGCGGCGATCGGCGAGGCAGACCTGATCATCGAAGCGGCAACGGAAAACCCCGATCTCAAATTCAAGATTTTCCGCGAGGCGGATGCCTCCGCGCACGTCAACGCCATCCTGGCAACCAACACGTCATCCATTTCGATCACCAAGATCGCGGGCGCAACCCGGCGACCGGAGAAGGTCATCGGGATGCACTTTATGAATCCCGTGCCATTGATGAAACTGGTCGAAGTGATCCGCGGACTGAGGACCTCGGACGACACGCTGTCAACCACGCTCGAGGTCTGCAAGTGGATGGGCAAGGAACCTGTCGAAGCCAACGATTCGCCCGGTTTCATCTCCAACCGCATCCTGTGCCCGATGGTCAACGAAGCGATCTTCGCCCTGCAGGAGGGGGTCGGAACGAAGGAAGCCATTGACCAGGTGATGAAACTCGGCATGAATCACCCGATGGGTCCGCTCGCGCTGGCGGATCTGGTCGGGCTGGACGTGGTGCTATCCATCATGGAAGTGTTGCAACGCGACCTGGGCGAGGATAAATACCGCCCCGCGCCGTTATTGCGGAAGATGGTGGACGCGGGGTATTTGGGGAGGAAGACGGGAAGAGGGTTTTATCAATATTAGTTTGCCTCTGACCTGACCGGACTTTTCAAACACGTGGTACAGTATCGGAAAGGTAAACAATGGAGCAAGCGTTGGAGAAGCCTGATCAATTTGGAAAAGGATGCGAAAAATGAACGGAAAGATTATCGTCACTTTAATATTGCTTGTGGTCATGATCCTTTCGGCTTGCAATGGACAGTCCCCTGCGGATACCCCGGCGGCCACACTCACCGAACCTGTGGCGCCCTCGGTCCTTGACAGTACCGCGACCGAAGCGCCCGCCACCCCCACGGCTTCAGCGGATGTCACCTCCACCCCCAATCAGCCCAGACCAACCAATCCGCCCGATTGCACGAACAGCGCATCCTTTGTCAGCGACGTGACCATCCCCGACAACACTGAAGTTGTGGGCGGGACGACCTTCACCAAGACGTGGCGGATCATGAACACCGGCACCTGCGTCTGGGGACCTGACTATACCCTCACCCATTACTCCAACGAGCGCATGGGCGCGCCTGACGCCGTGCCGCTTGGCATTACGAACCAGGGCCAGACGCTGGACGTTTCCGTAGAGTTGACCGCGCCGACCGGCACCGGGTCGCATCGAGGCGATTTTGTCATCAAGAACCCGGCGGGCTTGATCATGAGGATCAACGACGACTCGCGGCTGTGGCTCATCATCAGTGTCCGCACGACCGCCACCTCCACGGCGACAGTTGCCGTGGCCGGAGCGACAACCATTCCAGCCACCAGCCCTGCTCCCGCCGCAGGAACGTGCGCTTTTACAACGGATAACACAAGGCTGACCGATGTATTCAATGCCGTCAACGCGTACCGTACACGATCCGGGAAACCCGCCTACACCTTGAACTCACGATTGGCGCAAGCCGCGCAAGCCCACGCCGGTGACATCGCCTGCAACCAGTTATTTGGTCACACCGGTTCTGACGGTTCCACAGTGGGATCACGCGTTGCCGCGACCGGTTACTCCGCGTCATTTGTCACTGAAAATGTCTACGGCAGTTTCCCGCCATTATCCGCGCAGGAGGTCGTCAACTGGTGGATCAACGACAAGACCGATGCGCGCCACAACCTGAACCTGATCAGCGATACGTACACCGAGATCGGCGTGGGTTACGCCTTCTTCAACAACTACGGGTTCTACGTGATCGTGTTCGCGAAGCCGTAAACTCTCACTCTTCATGAAATGGATGTCATTGCGATCTGCGAGAAGCAATCCCCACTTTGCAGGAAAATCCGTAGGCAATGGGAGATTGCTTCGTCGGGAAATGCGCCCTCCTCGCAACGACATGAGGGAAGATAATAATTTACGATCCCTTAGAGTCAGGGCAGGGAGTTCCTTGTGCCAAAAGACCATGCTGCCTCGAAACAGAAAAGAAAAACGTCTTAACCTTGATTAGAAGGATTAGAGGATTACCATGATTGAAATCACGCCAATCATGGTAATCAAGGAAATCACGGCATGAAACACGAAGACTTAACC
>CAYQOF010000279.1:0-4105 GCA_964419035.1 uncultured Anaerolinea sp.
CCTCCATTCCTGCCGCCTGGATTCCCCAACTTTACGTACATTGCTCCTACCTGATAATTCTTCCGATCCGGGATCGAGTCTTCAGGTCGCGGTAATGCCACCAGACATCCCACACACGAACCGCCGCTTCGAGTTGTATCTTGAGGGACATCTTCGATTTGCCCAGCCGCCGGTCCGCGAAGTGGATTGGCACCTCCACGATCTTGTATCCCTTGAGGTAGGCAATATACGCCATCTCGACGAGGAAGATGTAACCGTTCGAGCGGATCCGATCCAACGGGATCGCTTGAAGGGCTTCGCGCCGCCACATGCGATATCCGGTTGTCACGTCGCGCAGGGGGAAACCCAGGATCGTCCGCGCGTAGGCATTGCCAAACGCGGATAAAGCCTTCCGCCAGGCGGACCAGCGCCGGGCGAGCGATCCGCCCTTTATATAACGGGACCCGATCACCACATCGCAGGATTCGATGCGACGCGCCATCTCCGTCAAAACGGTCGGGTCGTGGGAAAAGTCCGCATCCATCTGCACGATACCCTCAGCACCCAATTCGAAAGCCTTTTGAAATCCCTCGAGGTATGCGGAGCGCAAGCCGGTCTTGCCTGCGCGGTGCAGGACGTGGAGGCGTCCCCGATATTCGTTCGCGAGATCGTCGGCGATCCCGCCGGTGCCATCGGGGCTGTTGTCATCCACAACGAGAATGTTCAAATCCAACGGAAGCGAAAATAAAGCGGAGACCAGTTTGGGAAGGTTCTCCGCTTCGTTATAGGTTGGTAGAACGACGACGATCTTCATTCCTGCCTGCCCAACAGTTCCTTCTTCAATTGGTCAACGCTGGAGAAACGTCCGAACACAGAGGGAGCTTCAAATACATTGACGGAAAGTCGGTTGGGGCTTTTCGAAGCCTGTTCGCGATCCTTGATGGGATAGAAATAATCGAGGGATTGTTCGAGCCGGGAACGGATGCGTTCCTGGAACGGAGGCATGTGCGCGGGCGGGACGACGACCACAAAATCCGTCGGGCTGATGTGACCGAGGAAATCGTCCGATGCGCCGGTTTCCTTCATGGTGTTGTGGATCATGAGGCTGATGGCGCGCAGGACATCGTCCGAGGCGACGAAGCCGTACGCCTCGCGGAATGAATCGAGGTGCTGGATGGAGATGTGCAGCAACGCCCATCCGCTCTTGTGGATCACATCGGAGAGGCGTTCCTCCACGAGCGGTCCCTCGGGCAGACCGCTGACCGGGTTGGTCAGGGTCCCCTGGCTTACGCGCTTCAATGCATTACGGACGCGCAGGCGTAACTCCTGGACATCGAAGGGTTTGGTGATGTAATCGTCCGCGCCGACTTCGAATCCCATCAACCTGTCCGCCCGTTCGCGCTTTTCGGTTAGAAAGATGATGGGGATTTCCTGCGTGCGGCGGTCATCGCGCAATCGCTTTGCAACTTCAAACCCGTCTATATCGGGCAGGCGGATGTCGAGGATGACCAGGTCTGGGGAAGTGGTTTGTGCGGCGCGCACACCGTCCTCCCCCCAGTTGACCGTGAACACTTCGTATCCCTGAACGCGAAAATAGGCGTTCAGCATTTCTGCCACATCGAGGTCGTCCTCGACGATCAGGATCTTCGGTTTGGCGTCTGCCACGTCGCTCCCCCGCTTAAGTGATGGGTTCTTTTTGAATGACGAATTCGCAGACCGCGTCGCCGACGGCAACGCATTTCGACTCGTTCACGCGAAACTCGCTCCCGCCCGAGACCCACTTGAGCGCCTCCTGAAGGAGACCCGTCGCAATGTAACACACGGGCTTGTCCACATTCGTACGCCCCCAGCACACGGGACATTTGTGGATCGTCCAAATGAATTCAGAATCCTTCTCCTCCACGGTGCTGTACTGATCGCTGAGTTGCGAGAATATTTTCGCGAACGCCGGTAGACCAATGCGTAATTTTGATTGTAAAGGAAGCACCACGAATGCCAGGTCCGCGGCGCCCGCCAAAGCGCCGAAGTTCTTCAAGGCGTCAGAGAAGGTGGCACGCCCGGCTCGCAGAGCCAGACCGCGGCCGCCGCGCGGACCGTACATATCCTCCAGCGCGACACCGATTGCGGAGAGTTCCGCAAAATCGAAGCCCTTGTCCAGGTTATCCGGCGGGTAACTCTCGATGTAATTGTTCAAGCCGGCAAGGTTGAGGATGGCGTTGAGTCCGTTTTTGCCCATCACCTCTTCGAGCGATTTGATGATGATAAGTCCGAATTTGTTGGGGTAATATAGACCGGTCTTCTGAACAGGGCTCATAACGCGACTCCACTTAGATCAGTTTCGCCAGATCTTCAGCGGCGCGACGCATGTCCAGGAAGATCAAGCCTAATTTTGCCTGCTCACGCGCCAGGGCGGTAAGAACAGCCTCTTCCCCCACCGACATGAGAACGACGTATCCTTTTTCCCCTTTGATGTAAACCTGCTCGAGCGAGCCGCGCCCCAATTCGGTTGCGATCCTTTCACCGAGCGACAGCATCGCGGCAGACATGGCTGAGACGCGATCCTCCTCAACCCCCTGGGGCAGGGCGGAGGCGATGCTCAAACCATCCACACTGACGACAGCCGAAGCCTCGATGTCAGGAGACGAAGCCTGAAGTTCCCTCAGACGATCCACCATTTGTTGCGTACGTGATTTGGACAAGACAGCCCTCCTGCACAGAGATGTTCCTCAGCCGATTTCGCGCTGATGAGATTCAAAATGAATTGCGGATAATTTAGCATAGGGGGGAAAATGTGTCAAGCCAGCCCCTCGGAAGGGAACTTTTCGCTTACAGAAATGTAAATATCTTCGTGTTAAAATCGTCTGGTATTATTGCAGGCTCATGAAAAAACTTCTCTTCCTCATTTTTGGCATTGCGTTGATGTCAGGCATTGCTCCACCATCTCTGACCGCCGCGCAGAGCGTGGAACCGGACAGCGGCGCGGTTGTCTGCGCGCCGGACGTCTATATGGGTGCGACGGACGATTGCCTGCCGCTCGGTCCATCCACGTTCATTACGGACATGGCAAAACTGGGACTGACGTTCCCTCCCCGCCCATTGCCTGCCTACAAGCCCGACACCTCCCTCACCAGCCTCCCGTATCGTTACTTTCGGCTCGATGAAGACCATGTACCGATCCTGAACGGTCCTGCCGGCGATCCCACCGGGCAGGGATACCTGCCGGGGTTCGTCTACGTTTCCTACCTAGACCGCGTGGATACCGGACAGGGCATCTATTACCTGCTCGAATCCGGGGCATGGATACCGGGCATGGGGTCGCGCATTGGGTCATATTCATTGTTCCAAGGGATGCAGTTCAGTTCGATGCCGCGCAACTCGTTTGCATGGGCACTGCCTTTTTACAGCGACAGCATACCGGTCAGAAGGGCGCCCGGTTACAGCGCGCCAATCACCAAAAAAGTTCTTTATCCCTATGTTGACATCGTTCAGGTCTACGATACACAGCAGGCGGATGGCGTGGATTGGAATATGATCGGTCCGAATGAATGGGTGGAAGCGCGTGTGCTTGCCATGGTGACTCCGAAGACCGTCCCGCCGGATGGGGTCACGAACAATCGCTGGATAGACGTTGACCTGGCGGAACAAACGCTTGCGGCCTACGATAACGGAGAAATGGTCTTTGCCACGGTTATCGCCAGTGGACTCGAACCGTACTGGACGCGGCCCGGGCTTTTCCAGATCTATTCAAAAAAAGAGACCGAAACCATGCGCAACAGCGACCCGACCGATTATTATCACCTCGATAACGTCCCCTGGACGATGTACTATGACAACGCACGCGCATTGCATGGCGCGTACTGGCGCACGCGCTTCGGGTATCCCCAATCGCATGGGTGTGTAAACCTGTCCGTGGGTGATTCGCACTGGCTGTTCAATTGGGCGCGCGAAGGCGATTATGTTTACGTCTACGATACAACCGGACAAACACCCACCGATCCCGCGCTTTATCCAGACTGGGCGTATTGACACACCTTAATGCGTATGATAAACTACGCCCCGCTTCGATAAAACTGGTCCCGTGGTGTAGCGGCCTAACATGCGGCCCTGTCAAGGCCGAGATCGCGGG
>CAYQOF010000280.1:0-1498 GCA_964419035.1 uncultured Anaerolinea sp.
CGGTCGTCGCGCCGAAGGTTTCCAAGTTCCGCAAGCATTTCCTTGAATTGTTGAAGAAGCAAACGGCTTAACTGATGGGATATGGTGGTTGAGTAGGCGGCGTTAGCCCGCCGTATCGAAACCACCAGGTAACATAAACATTCTTGTCAACTTGCTGGTTTCGATATGCCCTTCGCAACAAACGCTCAAACGCTAAACGCTCGGGGCTACTCAACCAGCAAGTGTTTTTTTGTTATACTTGCCGTCGCTTTATGAATGAAACATTGATCCCCAAGTTTTATATCCGCGACATCCCCATTCTCGGGGATACGATCCTCGCGCCGATGGATGGCTATTCGGACTGGCCCTTCCGTTCCATTTGCCGCGCCCTCGGTTCCGCCATGAGTTACACCGAGTTCGTAAAGGTGGAGAAAATCCTCAGTCGCTCGAAGGAGCCTGCCAAGCGGCTGTATTTCGAGGAAGCCGAACGCCCGATCACATTCCAGATCTACGGCGACGACCCGGACCTGATCCTCAAAGCCGCGTTGAAAGTGCAGGAGTTGAATCCCGACATCATTGACATCAACATGGGCTGCCCCGCCAAGTCCGTCGCGGAGCGCGGCGCCGGCGTGGGCATGATGCCGACTCCGTTGAAGATCGCGCGTACGTTCAGGAAGTTGACCTCCGCGTTGAGAGTTCCGGTCACCGGCAAGATTCGCCTGGGCTGGGATCGAAACAGGAATTACAAGTTGATCGCGCGCATTGTAGAAGAGGAGGGTGGCTCGTTGATCGCCATCCACGGGCGGACGAAGGAACAGCGTTACGCGGGCAACGCAGATTGGGACGCGATTGCCGAGGTGAAGTCAACGGTCAGGATACCGGTGGCAGGCTCGGGCGACGTCAGAACCGTCGCGGACATCCAGCGCATGATACAGCATACGAACTGCGACGCGGTCATGATCGGGCGCGGCGCCATTGCCAATCCGTGGATCTTTGCCGGGTATGACCGCGAACAGGTCCCGCACGAATTATTGCAGGAGACCGTGCGCGAGCATTTGCAGAAGAGCATTCAGTTCTATGGCGAGCAGGACGGGCAGCGGCTCTTCCGCAAGTATGCCGTGCAATATTTACTGTTGAAAACGCTCGACAGAGAGGCGCGCAAGGAAATCTTGAAGGAACGTCCCGCCGGGGAATTTTTGGAGTTGTTGAATCAGGTCTACGCGGCGATGGCATAAGAGGTCTCAATGGCTAAATCACACACACGTTACGTCTGTCAGGAATGCGGGCGCGTCGCCGCGTCGTACATGGGAAAATGCCCGCAATGCGGATCGTTCAACAGCATGGTGGAGGAGGTCATCCACGACGAGTCTCCGAAGAAGACCTCTGCGGTTCGCGGACTTACGGGGAGGTCTGCCCCGCGCTCGATCGGCGATGTCTCCCCAGACGCGGAAGACCGCATCAACTTGCCCATCGGAGAGTTTGCGCGCGTGCTTGGCGGCGGGATCGTGCCGGGCTCCAT
>CAYQOF010000280.1:1598-4105 GCA_964419035.1 uncultured Anaerolinea sp.
GAACTGGCGAAGGCAAGCGGAATTTCCGTATTTATCATCGGGCACGTGACCAAGGAAGGCACGATCGCCGGTCCGCGCGTGCTGGAGCATATTGTGGATACGGTGCTTTACCTCGAAGGGGATCGCTTCCAGGCATATCGTTTATTGCGTTCCGTAAAGAATCGATTCGGCGCGACCTCCGAGGTCGGCGTGTTCGAGATGCGTGAGGGCGGGCTTGTCGAGGTGACGAATCCCTCCGAGGCATTCCTCGCGGAACGCATGATCAACGCGGCTGGCTCTGCCATTGCCGTGACGATGGAAGGCACGCGTCCCATCCTTGTCGAGATCCAGGGGCTCACCTCTCCCACGCAATTCGGCAATGCGCGCAGAACTGCGAATGGAGTTGATTTCAATCGTCTGCTGTTGATCTCGGCGGTGTTGACGCGCCGAGTGGGGTTGAAACTTGCCGAGCAGGATATCTTTGTCAACGTGGTGGGCGGCATCCAGATTGACGAACCCGCCGCCGACCTTGCCATCGCCGTTGCAATCGCCTCCTCATGGAAGGATATCCCCGTCAAAGCGGATGCGGCGTTGATCGGCGAGATCGGTCTGGCGGGCGAGTTGCGGATGCCCGGTCAAATGCCGGCGCGGTTGAAGGAAGCCGCGAAACTCGGCTTCAAGACCGCCATCGTCCCGAAAGCCATCCGCAAGGGCGAAGGCTGGACAAAAGATATCGAGGTCATCGAGGTCAGGTCCTTGCATGAGGCGTTGAACGCGGCGTTGGCGGTATCGAGAGAACTCCCAAAGGGACGGAAGATGGCTTAATCCCATTCGCAACCAGGTTGAAACTCCTTCGTATACCACATAGAAGGAGATTTCCAAATGAACGTCAAGATCGTCTCAGTAATACTTGTGCTGGCGCTCGCATCCCTGGCGTGCGGCTTCAGCGTTGACCTGCCCCGCCGGTTGCAGCCGGGACCGGATGTCACAGAAACCCTATCGGTGGAAGACCCCGCGCTGAGCGGAGACGAAGCGTCCGATGAGACGCGTCTGACCATCTCGTTCGGCGCGGGCACGTTGACCTTATCCCCCGGCGCGCAGAATCTCGTGGACGGGACAGTCGTCTATAACGTCGAAAGCCTGAAGCCGGAAATTGTCAAAGATGGGGATCGCATCGAGATCAGGCAGGGCAATCTCAAAAACCTGCCGGCGTTCAAGGATGTGAAGAACGAATGGGATCTGCAATTGGGAAGCGCCCCGATGGATTTGACGATCCAGGCTGGCGCGTACGAAGCGGACCTTGAACTCGGAGGTCTGTCGTTGAAGAGCCTGACTGTGCGCGATGGTGCGTCGAGGGTGGACCTTTCGTTCTCCAAGTTGAACCGGGTCGAGATGTCCATCCTGCGCTATGAGACCGGCGCTTCGACCGTGAAAATGTCCGGTCTCGCCAACGCGAACTTTTCCACGCTGATCTTTTCCGGCGGCGCGGGCAATTACACGCTCGGCTTCGACGGCGAACTCCAGCGTGACGCGATCGTCACCATCGAGGCAGGTTTCGGGGATGTGGACCTCGTCATCCCTGAAGGGGTGAACGCCCGGGTGACCATCGAGGGCGCGGCTCTGGATATCAATCACGATTCGTCCTGGGCTCAAAACGGGAATATCTACACCCAAACGGGCGAGGGACCGACGCTGACGATCATCGTGAAGATGGCGGCAGGCAGTCTGTCACTCACAGATTAGCGCTGAAATGTCATTGCGAGGGCGAAGCCCGAAGCAACCCCCTGTTGGCGGGGAGATCGCCTTGACTCTTCGGATCTCGCAATGACATTTGTGTGGTAACGAAAACGACCCAAAAGATGCCTGCTTTTGGATCGTTTTCGTTGATAAAATCGGAGCAAAAGGTCACAATTCATCTGTGACCTCTATCACTTGCAGTTCGCTGGCACTGTCACTAAAATCGTGTTTAGAGACAAGGTTTGTCTGTTTTTTCTGGAAGGAAGGTACTTATGCAAATCACCCGTCAGGCTGACTATGCCGTCCGTGCGGTTCTGCATCTGGCGCGCGTGGGGAATGCGGAGCGCTCCGCCACCAGTACGGTCGCCAAGGAACAGAAAATTCCACCATCGTTTTTGGCGAAGATCATTTCACAGCTTTCCATTGCGGGTCTGCTCCATACCTCGCGCGGGGCGCGGGGCGGCGTGACGCTTGCGCGCGACCCGCAGGAAATCACATTATTGGATGTGATCGAGGCGATTGATGGACCCATCCAATTGAACGAGTGCGTTGGTGATAACGGCGTCTGCTCCTTCGAGGAGGATTGCCCGATCAAACCTGTGTGGTGCGAAGCGCAGGAGGAACTGGTGACCCGTTTGAGGAACACCAACTTCGCGCAAATGATCGCGCAGCCCGCGTAGAAACCAGACCGAATCCATCGCAACTCAAAAACGAACATTGCCGCTTCAACAAGACAGGCGCCGGGAAGCCGGGTGTCTGTCTTGTTTTTTTCCATCCAAGAGTATAATCGC
>CAYQOF010000281.1:0-4059 GCA_964419035.1 uncultured Anaerolinea sp.
ACTATAGGACTATAAGACTAACAGACTAGGAGACTAACTAATGCCCCTCACAGTAGCGCAACTCATGGAAAAAATGCCCGGCGCGTTCCTGCCTGAAAAAGCGCAGGGTGTGAACGCAACCATTCACTTCAAGTTTACCGGCGCGGAAGCAGGTGAATGGACCGCGAAGATCGCGGACGGCAAGTGCGAGGTCGCGCAAGGCGCTCCCGGCGGCGCGGCGACCATGACTCTCACCGCTGACTCCAGCGATTACGTCAAGATCTTCACGGGCGAATTGGACGGCATGCAAGCCTTCATGCAGGGCAAACTCAAACTGGGCGGCGACCTGAACCTTGCCATGAAGATGATGCAGATGTTCAAGATACGGTAGCATAGCCACCAAAATATAAAAAGGACGCTCTGAAACAGTCCAGAGCGTCCTTTTTCGATTCACCGCTCATTCAAACACAGCAAGCACCTGGATGATGGCAACCGAGGTCAGGCACATGGTGATGACTGCAAACGCTGTGGTAAGGATGCCCGTCACTTTCGAGCGTATCCAGCCTGCCAGCCCGATGCCTGCCATGAAGACGAACACGGCGGCGAAGAGCACGAGCAGGGCAATGGTTCCCAGTGCGTCCAGTTGTTCGATGATCCTGTTTTGTTCCGCGGTCGCCGCGAACACCAGCACAAAGACGATCAGCGGATACAGGAACATCACCGTGGAGGCGGAGAACGTCACAATGGTCGCGGTGACGAGTTTGCCCTCCGTGTTCGTCGAAAGGAGTTGGATCACTGCCGAAATGGCGAACCCCGCCAGGATGCCCGCCAGGGTCGCGATTGCGCCAGCCTCCGCAAGATAATTTTCAACGGTCATGTTTTCTCCTCGAATAGTATGATGTCGAACTGTTGTTTCAACAGGGCCTGGTATTCATCCCTGTCCTTGAGCGGACGCTCCGTGCGTTGACCGTTCTCCATGAGGATAAGTCATCCATCCTCCAGCGGGACGCGTCCATTGGCTGTGGCGCGGCTGACGATGCTCTCGCGCGTGAAACTGGATTTTGGCGATGCCTGGTGATATGCGCATGCGCGGTGTGCAGCCCGCGCAAGTTTTGGAAGTCTGGCATTACGTGATTCGGGTATCCGATGCGTTCGAGATAGGCGATTATGTCTATTGAGCGGGAATTATACTCATCCCGGCCGCAAATTGCGCTTTTTCATAAGAGGGGCGGCGTAATCCGCATGCTGCGCGAAATAGGCAGCCCATGCAGGAGTTTCGTGATCCACGGATTTTATGCCGGCATTGTATGGTGCGGATCCGGACGCGGGGGGTAGAATTGGGCAATAACAAAAAACCGCGCTGAGGAATTCACCATGGATTATTTCATCGTCTCTCTTGTGGCAGTCCTGATCTCCGCCCTGACCTTGTTTTCGGGATTTGGCTTGGGAACAGTGCTCATGCCAGCCTTTGCATTGTTCTTTCCCCTGCCGGTTGCCATCGCCGCGACCGCGGTCGTGCATCTGGCGAACAATATTTTCAAAGTTATCCTGGTCGGCAGGCAGGCGGACTGGAGCGTGGTATTGCGTTTTGCCTTGCCTGCCGCAATAGCCGCCATGCTCGGGGCGATGTTGTTGAATCTGTTTGCAGACATCCCCTCGCTGTTTGTATATTCACTGGGCGGCAAGGCGGTCGAAGTGACCGCGCTCAAACTGGTCATCGGGCTTCTGATAATCCTGTTTGCATTGTTTGAGTTGATCCCCTTCTTCGCCAGCCTGGTGTTCGAGCGTAATTACCTGCCGCTGGGCGGACTGCTTTCCGGGTTCTTCGGCGGCTTATCGGGTAATCAAGGCGCGCTCCGGTCTGCGTTTTTGATCAAGGCGGGGTTGGGCAAGGAAGCCTTTATCGGCACCGGCGTCGTCGCATCGGTGATCGTGGATGCGGCGCGCCTGCTGGTCTACGGCTTGAGTTTTTATACCGCCAGTTTCGCCGGGGTAAAGGAAATCCTGGGGCTGGTGATCGCCGCCACCCTCGCGGCTTTTCTGGGAGCGTTCATCGGCTCGCGGCTGATGATGAAGATCACCCTGCGGACCCTGCAAATCATCGTAGGCGTGATGTTGATCCTGGTTGGCGCCGGTATGGCAGGCGGTTTGTTCTGATGCCCGCCCGGTCCGTTCAACAAACCGATCAAGCGATGAAAACTGACATCGTCCTTTTGTTTACCACGCGCATCATCCGCATGTTTTGCTATGGATTCCTGGCGGTGATCCTTGCGCTTTACCTGACCGAAGCGGGGCTTTCCGAAAGACAGGTCGGCTTGTTGTTCACGCTCACCCTGGCTGGCGACGCCGGCATTACGCTCTGGCTCACCACTCATGCGGACAGTTTCGGACGCAGGCGCACCCTGTTGATTGGCGCGCTCCTCATGCTCGGCGCGGGAATCGTCTTTATCCTGACGAGGAATCTCGTCCTCCTCACGGTTGCGGCGATCATCGGCGTCATCAGCCCGAACGACAAGGAGATCGGTCCATTTCTGGCAGTGGAACAGGCAGGCTTGACCCAACTCGTTTCCGATCAATCGCGCACGAAACTCTTTGCCTGGTACAACCTGGGCGGGTCGTTTGCGTCCGCGTTTGGCGCGCTGGGGAGCGGGTGGCTGGCGCAGGCTTTGCAGTCACATGGCTGGACGCCGTTCGAGTCGTATCGTTTCATCCTGATGGGGTACGCGCTGGGCGGCTTGACCCTGGCGGTCATGTTTCTGGGCGTTTCTCCCGCCATCGAAGCCGCGCCGGCACAGACACAGAAGAAAAAGGTGCTGGGCTTGCATCGCTCGCGGCGCGTCGTTTTGAAATTGAGCGCCTTGTTTTCCCTCGACGCCTTCGCGGGCGGATTGCTCGTGCAAAGCATGATGGCGTATTGGTTTCACGTTAGATTCGGCGTGGATACCGGGATTCTCGGGAGCATCTTCTTCGGCGCGAACATACTGGCGGGCGTCTCTGCATTGCTGGCGGTCAAACTTGCCGAAAAGATTGGACTCATCAACACGATGGTTTTCACGCATATTCCATCCAACATTCTGTTGATCCTTGTTCCCTTGATGCCGGCCCTGCCGCTCGCCATCGGAGTCCTGCTCCTGCGCTTCAGCATCTCCCAGATGGACGTGCCGACGCGTCAATCCTACACCGTGGCTGTTGTGGACCCCGACGAACGCTCCGCCGCTTCGGGCGTGACCGCCATCGCGCGTTCTGTGGGCGCCGCGCTTTCCCCGTCATTGACGGGCTTGTTCTTCGGCATCCCTGTGCTGTTCAGCGCGCCGTTTTTCTTTTCCGGCGGACTTAAGATCGTCTATGACCTGTTGTTGTTCAGGGAATTTCGCGCCATCAAGCCCCCGGAAGAAAACTGACAGTTCCATTGGAGTTACGCCAGGAACACCCCATACAAACCCGCGGCAAGGATGACCGCCGCGACGATCCACTTCGAGTTCGATCGGAAGAGGGCGATCAAGCCGACGCTAAAGATGATCCACGCGTGCAGACCGATGACGGTTGCATTCAGGATGCCGAGCGCGGTGACGCCAATGAAGCCCACCACACCCGCGGAGACGCCATCCAGAAACGCATGGGCGGATTTGTTTTCCACGAGTCGCTCGAGGTGGTTGTGTCCGATCATGGTGAACGAGAAGGCGGGCGTGAAGATGGCAACCGTGATGATGAGCGCCCCCAGCGGACCGCCTCCAATGTAGCCGACAAACGTGGAGAAGATGATCAGCGGCGCGGGGAGCAGGCTCGAGATTGCCAGCCCGTCGAGGAACTGCGCGTCGGTCATCCACGCGCCAACCTGCACCGCGTCATGCTGTAGAAACGGGATGACGGTGTACGCGCCGCCGAAGGTGAGCAATCCGCTTTTTAAACCGGACCAGGCTAACACGGGGAGTGATGCGTGTTCCGTCGGAGAAAAGGAGAAAGTTGATTGAGTCAGAGTCGTTTGTGCGGCGGAGAATCCGATGTAAGCGAGGCAGGTCAAAAAAACGACTAAAAGAAACAATTTTCTTCTCTGCGATTTTCTTTTGTACTCTGCGATAT
>CAYQOF010000282.1:0-2299 GCA_964419035.1 uncultured Anaerolinea sp.
GGTCACGAAGCGCAGGCGATGACCGAAACTTTTGCCAGTTACGCCGCGGTCGCCATCGAGAACGCGCGTCTCTATGACGAGGCGCAGGAACAGGCGTACGCCTCCGCCGCATTGTTGCAGGTCGCACAGGCGGTGGTGAGTCTGAACGACCTCGATGAGACGCTCGGTACGATCATCCGCATTCTGCCCATCCTTGTGGGCGTGGGACGCGTCGCGCTCTATCAATGGGATCCTGAACGCAATCTCTTCCGCCCGGCGCAACAATACGGTCTCAGCGATAGCGATGAGCAGGTATTTTGGGAGCGGTCCTTTGCGCCCGGCGAATTTGCATTCCTGGATTCCTGCCGCAATGAAACCGGTCTGCGCGCCTGCCAACTGGATATCGAGGGACAACACGGTTTGGTGGAATGGTTATCGCTCGACCCGAACAAGGAGGCAGACCTTGGCAGTTCGGGCGCGTTTCTTTTCGCCGTCCCCATCGCGGTCAGGGACGCGCTCTACGGCGTAATGCTGATCGAGGAAGCCTCGGGCGGTTTGCGGTTCCGCGCCCGCCGCCTCGAGATCATCACCGGTATTGCCCAGCAGGTCGCGCTCGCCATTCAAAACGACCTCCTGCAAAAGGAGACGGTGCTGCGCGAACGCCTCGAAACGGAAGTGCAGTTGGCGCGCCAGATCCAGCAGACGTTCATCCCTGAGACCCTGCCGAAATTCGAGAACTGGGAACTCGCCGCGCGCTGGAAGACCGCCCGTCAGGTGGGCGGCGATTTCTACGATGTCTTCGACCTGCCGAACGGACGGCTCGGACTCTTCATTGCGGATGTCGCGGACAAGGGCGTTCCCGCGGCGCTCTTCATGGCGCTCACGCGGACGCTGGTGCGTGCCGCCGTCATCGAAACCGATTCCCCCGCCGAGGCATTGAAACGCGTCAACGAATTGTTGTTGCCCGATACCAAACAGGGTATGTTTGTAACCGCCGTGTATGCCGTGCTTGATCTGGAGAAGGGCGAACTGACCTATGTCAATGCGGGGCACAACCCGCCGTTGTGGGTCAAGCGCGATGGATCGGTCGAGAGCCTCAGGCGTACCGGCGTCGCGCTCGGCGCGGCGGAAGGCGCGCGCATGGATGAACGTACGATCCCGGTTCAGCGGGAGGACCACATCCTGTTCTACACCGACGGCTTGACCGAATCGTTCAACAATGAAGGCGAGTTCTTCGGTGAAAAGCGTCTCGTGGAGGCGATCCTTGCCAATCACTGTTCCTCAGCCCATGAGTTGATGGATATTGTCGAGAAGTCCCTTCTGGATTTTGTCCAGGACATGCCTCCCGCCGACGATCTAACCATGCTGGCGGTGCGGAGGGTGTGAGAAAAAAATCATTCACCCCGATCCATAGGTCGGGGTGAATGATTCTCGTACCACTAAGATTTTCAATCAAAGGAGAGAAGAGAATTATGGGAGAACGACGCGGTCAATGACGTGGATGACACCGTTGCTGGCTTTGATATCCACGGCAATGATGTTGGAGGTGCGGCTGCTCGCGTCGGTTAGAACGCCGCCACTCTGGAAGAGAAAGCCGCCGTTAAGGGTGCGGATGCGGCTGGAAGCAAGCACGTCAGCCGACTCACGGTTGCCGCGTGCCACGTGGTAGAGCAAAACCTGCGTGACGAGCGCCTTGTTGCTCAACAGTTGATCTGCGCTCACACCGAGTTCACCAGGCAGGGCGACGAACGCTGCGTCAGTGGGGGCGAAGACAGTGAATTGTCCTTTGCCACTCAAGGTGTTGATCACTGCCGGATCGGCCGCTTGTAATGCCGCGATCAGGATCGAGAATTCCCCTGTCTGGGCATTTGCCGCCAGAGCCACATCCACAATGGTATTGCCACTGGGCGCCGCCTGCGCCGCGGGGGCAAGAGCACCGAAAGCAAAGGCGACGATCAACAGGTTCGTACTCAATCCCTTGTAATTGAAAAGGCTTCGAACGAGTTCACATCCGAAGCCTTTTCAGGTCATTCCTTATTGCCGCGGCAAAATCATAGATAAATGATCGGCTTTTTGCCTTCTTCTCTTTGCTTCTGACGGATTGCAAGGACTTTTTCAGTCGTCCTGGACAAACTCCAAAGGATGACGCTTACGATGAGGGCGAAAATCAACACGGTGTACATTCTGTTTCTCCATTTGCATTTGCCTGCCATTCCTGGATCAGGACGCCGTAATCTTACCTCAACTTGCTTATTCCTGCATTAACGCCGGGTTTCTGCATAACGACAGTTCCGAGATCGGGGCGGGGCCGGTAATATAT
>CAYQOF010000282.1:2399-4054 GCA_964419035.1 uncultured Anaerolinea sp.
TATATCATTCCTCTCTGCCTTCATTTCGCCTGCGATTGCCCATGCAATAACTGGTACAATTTCATCACACGTTTCATACAAGGAGACAGGCATGAGAAGAGTCATCGGAACCGACGTGAGTTTCTACCAGGACGACCCGGGCACGCCGCGGGGAATTGATTTCGTTCGCATGAGACAGGTTGCGGATTTTGTCATCGTCCGCGCCGGGCAAAACCTGTGGGTTGACCGTGACTTCAGGGTGAATTGGAGCGCGGCAAAACAGGCGGGTTTGCCGCGCGGTTCATACTGGTTTTACGACAGCCGCGCGGATCCAAGACAGCAGGCTGAACTTTGGGTCAATACGATGGCTGGCGAGTTGGGCGAACTGCCTCTCTTCGCCGATCTGGAGGAAGCATACGGCGGGGATTTCAGAGGCTGGACACATTGGAGGCAATTTCTCGAGCGGCTTCGTGCGTTGGTGGGACCGAAGGAGATTGGCATCTATACCGCCTACTTTTACTGGGTCAGTAACGCGCCAAACCCTTCAACACAGCCCAGTGACCTCGAATACTTCCATCGCTATCCATTGTGGATCGCAAACTATGGTGTAGAGCAACCGCTCGTTCCCAAGCCCTGGGCGGCAAATGAGTGGCTGTTCTGGCAATTCACTGCGATGGGTGACGGTCCTGTTTACGGCGTGGAAAGCAGCCGCATTGACCTGAACTATTTCAACGGGGATATTGAGGCTTTTGAGCGGCGTTTCAACGTGACTGTCCCCGATCATCCAGCCCCGCCGGACCCCACTGGCAACCGCTATGTTGTCACCGCGGGGGCGTTGTATGTGCGGGAGGGACCCGGCACGAACTTCAAGGCGCTCGGTTACTTTCAACGAAACGACGTTGTGGAGGCGTTTGCATCCAATGCCGACGGGACCTGGCTGCAGGTGCGCCGCAAAACAGATGGATTGATGGGCTGGTGCTCTGCGGCATACCTCCTGCGCCTCACTCCTCCGCCCCAGCCTGAACCGCCGCTTCCGCCTCCCCCTCCCCCCGACCCCGGTGAAGGCGCGCGTTACCGCGTCACAGCCAGCGCGTTGTATGTCCGCGAGGGACCGGCGACCACGTTCAAAACGGTGGGATATCTAAGGAAGGACGATATCGTCGTCGAATTGGAATCAAACCCGAGTGGAAGTTGGAAGCGTATCCGGCGTCTCACCGATCAGCTCACGGGCTGGTGCTCCGTCACTTATCTGGTTCTGATCAGTCCGCCTCCGCCTGACGAACCGCCTCCTCCCGGCGATACGACCGGGATCAAATACAAGGTCACTGCCGATCGCTTGAATGTGCGCGGGGGACCTGGAACGAGTTTCAAGTCGCTCGGTTACGTAAGCAAAAACGATGTGGTGGATTCGCTCGAAACCAATGCGGATAAAAGTTGGATACGCATTCGCCGAAGCGACGGTTTGACGGGCTGGGCGTCCGCCCGGTATCTGAGCGTGATTGCAACTCCACCGCCCAGCGATCAGCCTGGAGTAAAGTACCGCATTACAGCCGACAGGCTGCACGTCCGTGAGGGACCGGCGACCACGTACAAATCACTGGGTTATGTGCAGCGAAACGAGATCGTGGAGGCGTTCAACGCGACCGAGGATGAATCCTGGCGGCAGATTCGCCGCA
>CAYQOF010000283.1:0-4028 GCA_964419035.1 uncultured Anaerolinea sp.
TCCATCTACCAAGCCCTCTCTGAAATCGAAAAGAACAATCAATCCGCCGCGCTATGCACGGTGGTGAAGAGCGAAGGCTCGACGCCGCGGCACGTGGGGAGCAAGATGCTCGTCTACCCGGATGGGAAGTTCATCGGCACGGTCGGCGGCGGAGACTTGGAGCACCGCGTCCTCGACGAGGCATGGATGGCAATCAGCGACGGTCAACCGCGCACGTTGTCGTATTCGATGGTGGACCCCAGCCGCGGCGACCCGGGCGTGTGCGGCGGAACTGTGGAGGTGTTCGTGGAACCGATCCTGCCCCCTGCAATGGTCGTCGTCATCGGCGGCGGACACGTTGGCAAGGCGGTCGTCCATCTGGCGAAGTGGCTCGGATTCCGCGTCGCCGTCAGCGATGACCGCGAGGAATTCTGCAATCCCGAGTCCGTGCCGGGCGCGGACGCGTATCATCCATGCCCGATGGCGGAGTTGCCGAATCATCTGTCAGTGACGCGAAGGACTTATTTGGTGGTGACCAGCCGCGGGTCCGGTGTGGACGCGGCGGGTCTGCCTCCCCTGCTCGAGTCGGAGGCGGCGTACATCGGCGTCATCGGGTCGAGGCGCAGGTGGTTGACCACGGTCAAGGCGTTGAAGGAAAAGGGCGTATCCGAGGAGAAGATTGCGCGCGTCCATTCGCCGATGGGATTGGAGTTGAACGCGGAGACGCCGGAGGAGATCGCAGTGAGCATCATGGCGGAAATCCTGATGCTGCGTGATAGGGGAACAGGGAAGGCGATGAGGATCGAGGAGAGGCTTGTAAAAGAGGAAAGAGAGTAGAGGAGCGGATGAGCGGAGAAACTTGGAATTAGAGACTGGAGAATTGGAGACTGGGGGTTGGAAACGTTTGAGGAGGAATTCCGTATATTTGATTGACGCTTCGACTTCGCTCGGCGCTAGAAAATTGGACTATAATCGAGGCGACTTCAAAAGGAGAATATCATGGCTAGAATTTTTGATGTGATCGAATACCCCAGCGAGATGAAGGATGAGATCGTCCATCGCTTTCCCGAAACGGGGATCGGCGATTACCGCATCGGCTCGCAGTTGATCGTGCGCGAGGCGCAGGCGGCGGTGTTCTTCCGCGACGGCAACGCGCTGGACGTCTTCCGGGCGGGGCGGCATACCCTTACCACCGCGAACATCCCGCTGCTGATCAATTTCATCGGCAAGGCGTTCAACGAGCGGACTCCCTTCCCCGCCGAGGTGTATTTCGTTTCGATGAAGGAATTCGCGAACGAGAAGTGGGGCACGCCGCAGCCGATCATCGTCCGCAACCCGGGCATGGGGCTTGGAGTCGCATTGCTTCAGGGGTTCGGCACGTATTCGTTCCAGGTCAAGGACCCGCAGCAGTTCGTCACGCAGGTCGTCGGCACACAGGGAAAGTATCGCACGTCCGACATCGAAGACCGTCTCAAGACGATCCTGCTCTCCAAACTTCAGGACGTGCTGGGCGAGACCACAGCCGCGAAGAGCGTCGTGGACCTGATCGGGCTGACCGAGGAGGTCGGCGCGGCGGTGCGGGCGAAGGGACAGGATGATTTCGAAGCGCTCGGCATGACGCTCAAGAGTTTCTACATTGGCAACCTCAAGCCGTCCAGCAAGTCGGCTCAGGAGTTGCGCGACATGGGAATGCTCGATATGGCAACCTACACCCAACTGCAAGCCGCGGACGCGATGCGCGACGCGGCGTCCAACCCGAGCGGAGGCGCGGGTCTCACGGCGGGAATCGGCGCAGGGATGGGCATCGGCAACTTGATGCAGCAGGCGACCTCCGGCGCGATGCAGCAGCAACAGCAATCTGGCGGCGGAGCGCAAGCCGCGGCGGGAATCCCGGATGTGATGACTCCCTCCGAAGCCGCTTCGATCCTCAAGGTTTCGGAGGAGGACGTGAAAGCCGCCATCGAGGCTGGAGACCTGAAAGCCAAAAAACTCGGCAACGCCTATCGCATCAGCAAAGAGGCGTTGGAGGAGTTTTTGAAGAGTTGACGTGTTGCGTACTGCATATTGCGTAATCGGTGAATCAAAAAAGACCTTCCAGAGCGGAGGGTCTTTTTTTTTACTGGTAAATACGGTGGTCGAGTAGCCCTGAGTGATCTTCGAGGGGCGTACCGAGACCTGCCGTCCTTACTCGACCACCGGGTTTGCGGGTTATTCCAAATCGCTCATCACATCCGAAACGGAATCCAGCACATCGCCCGCGAGAACGGAGGCGGTGGCGCCGAGATCGTCCGCGGCGTACAAGCCAGCCTGCGCGTGGATCCATGCGCCCGCGACCGCGGCGTCGAATGAGTCCAAGCCCTGGGCGCGCAGACCAGTTATCAGTCCCGCGAGAACGTCTCCTGTCCCGGCGCGGGCAAGCGCGGGCGAGGCAACGGGGATCACGGTCACGCGCCCGTCAGGCGAGGCGATCACAGTGAACGCGCCTTTCAGTACAACGACGTGTCCCCACTCCTTCGCGAATTTGCCCGCGACCGTCTGCCTGTCCTCTTGAATTTCCTCGGTTGACAACCCGGTCAACACAGACATCTCGCCGGGGTGCGGCGTCAGGATCGAAAGCGCGGGGAGTTTCGACGCCCAATCCTTGATCTGCGCGAGCAGTTTCAAGCCGTCCGCATCAATGGCCATAGGCGGCAGGTTGTTTTCGGCGTCCTCCTGCGCTTCGCTTTCCCCATGCACAAAGCCGATGCGCGCCGCGGACTTCTTCTGCGCGGACTTCCCCGCAAGCAGGTTTTCGATGAAGACTTTCGTGGTCGTCTCAATGCCGAAGCCCGGCCCGATCAACAACGCAGTGGCGCGCTCGAAATTTTTCGCCAGCACATCGGACGCGTTCTCAGAGACCCTGCCCGCTTCGTGCGGGAGCAAAACCCACGTCGCTTCGGGGAAATGACCGGCGAGAACTCCGTGCAGGGGCGCGGGGACAGCCAATGTGACGAGTCCCGCGCCGACGCGGTACGCCGCTTCTCCCGCAAGGACAGCGGCTCCCGTGTAATTGACCGATCCTGCGGCGATGAGCGCAGTCCCGAACGTCCCTTTGTGCGAATCGAGCGGACGCTCCGGCAATAACGCCGCGACGAACTCCTCCTCCGCAACTTCGGTCTCAATCTCATTAAACGATTCGAGATCATCGGACAAGCCGATGTCCACCACTTCGAGTTCGCCGGTGTATTCGAACGCGGGCAGTTTGAGCAATCCCTGCTTGACCGCCGCCATTGTGACCGTGAGATCGGCGCGAATCGTTTCCTCCGCGACCTCGCCGGTATCGCAATCCACGCCGGAGGGACAATCCACCGCGATCACAAGAGGCGCCATATCCAGCCCATCGAGAATGTCATTGACCTGCGCCAGCGCCTCGGCAACGTCCTTCTTCAATGGGAGTTGAATGCCCGTGCCGAGCACGCCGTCCAAAAGAATATCGGCAACTTCGATGGATTCGGCGAGTTTCTCGAAAGCAGTCTCGCCGGAGATGATCTCTCCGCCCGCCTCGGTGAACTGCTTGACGAGATCGTCCTTCCTGCGTTTGATCAGGTAAGCGTATGCCTTCCAGCCTTCGTTGAGGAGCGCGGTCATGGCTACTAGCGTATCGCCGCCGTTGTTGCCGGGACCGACCAACCCGACGACCTCAGGTTCATCTTCGCCGAGGAACAGGTCAAGCATGATGTTCGCCAGTCCCTGACCGGCGTTTTGCATCATCTGGTCGTAGGTCAAACCGCCCGCGTCGGCTTCCTTTTCGATGGCTTGCATCTGGGATACGGTAACGAGTTTCATTTTGATTTCTCCAATTGTTTGGAAATTGTACTGCATAAGGAGGGCGGGAGGCGCGGGCTCTAACAAAAATCTGATTGTTGGGGTTGGATTGCCAGTCGCCTTTCAAAGGCGTATAATAATGTTATATATAGCCTGTTATACAAACCGAGTCCGTATAACACCCCGCACAGGGATATTTTCCAAAGAATCGTTTCTGAACACATAGTTGGCACGCCCCTTGCAAA
>CAYQOF010000284.1:0-2485 GCA_964419035.1 uncultured Anaerolinea sp.
ACCGCATCCTTGTCCTCGGTCTGCCAGCCCTCGAGATAGGACGCGGCGATCACGCCATCCTGGAGCATCTGGATGTACTCGCGGCCAAGACCTCCGAGGTCTTTAAGACCTCGGAGGTCTGATTCGAGCGAAACACGAAACTTTCTCACTGATTCCACCAAACTCGCGGCAACGCGGACCGAGTCAAAATCCGAATGAAAGCCAAATCCGGGTTGAGATAACACCTCCCCGAACAATCTCCTCAGGAAGTGATCGAGCGGCAGCGGATCGTCTTCGCGGTAATTCAACATCCAATCGCGGAGAGCCGTATAACGGCTGCCAAGCAAAAAAGTGACACGTTCCTGAACATCCGGCTTGATCTCATCGAACGAGGAAAGCCGCAAATCGCGCTGACGATAGACGATCTCCGTCAGCAACTGCGCACGGACCAGATCGAGCCCTTCGATGGAATTCATCAACGCGTAAGCAACATCAAAGCGCGGGGGATGGATGCTCCAGTGCGGATGCGCCAGCGCGGCGAGAGTCAACAGCGCCTGGGAGGCAGGTTCATCCTTCAACGAACGCGAGGGGCGATGCGACCGCCAGGGGATTCCTCGCGCCTCCAAACGATGAGTCAACGAGAAGCGCAGGGAATCCGATAGATAAGGCGCGAGGATGACGATCTCAGAGGGAGGAATGAGTGAATTGGAGACCAGAGACTGGACTTCGTCCACCACCGCATCGAGGAGTTCGGGATAAAAATGGGATTGAATGATGGCGAGCGTATTGGATGAAGCCCGACCTTCGACCTGCGACCTGCGACCTTCGACCTGCAACTTTTGACCCGGTAAAATCGCCTCCACCAGCGAGTCGTTCAAATCAGCAACCCCCTCCGACATTACAAACGATTCCTCGAACACGATTTGCTCATCGCATAACTCGCTTAACGCGCGCCCGGTCCTCGCGTCACCGCCGAGGAAATAGCGATAGCCTCCGCCCTCATCGTAGATCAGCAATGCTGAGTCGAACGCCGGCAGCCACTCACGGATGATGTCATGCGCGCGCGGACCATCCTCCTCCACGTTGTCGTAGATCAAATGACGATACGTCCGCGTCAAATAATCGCGCACAATGTCCTGCCGCCAAAGGATGTTTGTGAAAATTATAAATTGCAGTGAAAAATCGAGCAGGTTGTTTTGCAGGCAATACTCACGGAAACGATTCGCGCAATCCTGCGCGTCGGCATAGACGCGTCGCTGCGCAGGGTCGCCGAAGTACGCAGAGTCGAGCCGCGACCCGATCCCGGTATGCGGAAAGCCAACGACCGCGGCTTTGTTCAGGTTGTCAATGATCTGGGAATATAAACGGTTCCTGTCAATCGCCACAGATTCAAAGTAGCCCTCATCCAGCAGCGGGCGGACGAGGTGCGCCATGTAATATTGCGCGGTTTCGAGCGTGAGGAAAACTGGAGGCTGGTCCGGGCGAGCAAACCCTGCCGATTCCGCCGCGAGGGGCCAGAACAATTCACACATCCGCCGCGCCAAACCGCCGACCGTGGCAGGAGTCACCTCGCCGCCTGCGCCGCGTTCGGGGCTATACAACAGGTCAAGATACGGTTCCTGTAACGAGCGTTGCGGCGTAAGCATGAGGATCGTTTCGCCCGGCACGCCTCGAGCGAGCAGATAACGCATCCGCTCGACTCCGGCGGTCGTTTTCCCCGTCCCTGCGGGACCCGCGACGAAGAGTTTTGAGTCAAGGGGAGATTCGATCACTTGACGCTGAAGCAGGCTAAGGCTGAATCCGAACGAAGGATCAGACATGGGAACGAGGGTACAGGATGGAACGTCGTTTGTCAATATGTCATCGCCTCCTTCGCAGGGATGGTTTGTTCCCGCTATCAAAAATCTCCGCGCGGCTGTTGACACATCCCCACCCCGCATGTATAATACCGCTCGCTTCTGCCTCAGCAGTAAGATTCGCTGGGGCGGTTGTATGTCGAGAGACATCGAGACCCAGCTTCCCCGTTCGCAGGCGATGGTTTGATGCAAACACCCGCAGGCGCGCGGCGAAGTGAATGACTGGAGAATAAAAAATGAGATTTGCAATCGTTGAGAGCGGCGGCAAGCAATACCGCGCCGTCGAAGGGCGGACCATCGAAGTGGACCGCCTGCCCGTCGAAGCGGGCAAACAATTCGACCTTGAACGCGTCCTGCTCATGGCAGATGAAGGCGAGATCATGGTCGGGACGCCCACCATCAGCGGCGTCGAAGTCAAGGTCACAGTGGTGGACCACATCAAAGGACCCAAGCTCGACCGGTTTCGCTACCGCCCGAAGAAACGCATCCGCGTACGCGGCGGACATCGCCAGCAATATACGCGCTTGATGGTGGATTTCATCGGCAAGCCCGGTGACGTGCGGCAGGTCGAAGAGATCCCAGGCGAAGAGAAGATCGAAGCGGAAGACGTTGTCGCGGAGGCGATGCCTGAGGCTGAGGAACAGAAGCAG
>CAYQOF010000284.1:2585-3995 GCA_964419035.1 uncultured Anaerolinea sp.
GGACGCGACAGCAATGCCCAGCGTTTGGGCGTCAAGCGTTTCGCCGGTCAGTTCGTACTTTCCGGCAACATCCTCGTGCGGCAGCGCGGCACGAGGATCAAGCCGGGCTTGAATGTGAAGGCTGGCAAGGACGACACCCTGTTCGCAACCGCGGACGGCATCGTGATGTACGACGTGGTGCGCGGTCAGAAGCGCGTGAACATCGTCCCGCAGATGGAAGGCTGAGATGAGAAAAGACATCCATCCCACTTATTACCCGGAAGCGAGGGTCGTGTGCGGCTCGTGCGGCAACACGTGGACGACAGGTTCGACCAAAAAGGAAATCCGCGTGGACATCTGCTCGAACTGTCATCCCTTCTTTACCGGCGAATCGCAGCGCATCCTCGACATCGAAGGTCAGGTGGATCGCTTCTACAAGAAACTTTCCGTCCGCCAGGCTTACGTGGAACAGCAGAAAGCCAAGGAGGAACTCAAGGGTTCGCCCCTGCGCCCCATCGAGGAACTGGGTATCACCACCCGCGCAATGGACGCCCTCAAGAAGGCTGGCATCGAGAACGTGGGGCAGTTCCTCGAAAAACTCAGCGGCGGCAACGAAGCGGTTTTGGGGATCGCAGGTTTTGGTCAGGCTTCATTGACGGCGGCGAAGAAGAAATTACGCTCGCTCGGATACGAACTCCCCGAAGCGGCGGCGTAACATTTCCGAAACAACTATTCTCAGGTAAACTTACAGGCATGACGCAAATACGCGCCATGCCTGTTTTGTTTATCCAATGATGTCATTGCGACCTTCGGAAAGCAATCTTCTCTTATGCGTGGGGATTGCTTCGGGCGAAAGAGCATCGCCCTCGCAATGACCAGAGGTATCATGAAACACACACACGGTTCCATCGAAGTGGTCTGCGGTTCGATGTTCAGCGGCAAGACGGACGAGTTGATACGACGACTCGTGCGCGCCAAAATTGCCAAACAAAAAGTGCAGGTCTTCAAGCCAGCCATTGACGTGCGCTACGCCGTGGAAAAGGTCACTTCACATGCCGGGTCGAATTTCGACGCCATCCCTGTGGAAAAAGCCGCGGATATCCGTGGAAGACTGGACGCCGATACGACCGTCATTGGGATTGACGAGGCGCAATTCTTCGACCCTGAAATTGTCCGGGTTGCACAGGACCTCGCGACACGCGGAATGCGCGTCCTCGTGGCTGGACTGGACATGGATTTCCGCGGCGAACCGTTCGGACCGATGCCCATCCTGATGTCCATGGCGGAGAATGTTGATAAACTGCACGCCATCTGCATGGTCTGCGGCGGCGAAGCCTCGCGTACGCAAAGACTGGTCAACGGCAAGCCCGCGCGTTATGATGACCCTGTCGTGATCGTCGGCGCCTCGGAAATGTACGAAGCGCGCTGCAG
>CAYQOF010000285.1:0-3972 GCA_964419035.1 uncultured Anaerolinea sp.
TGAGCCTGCCGCGTTCCCAAATCCTGAAATCATTATACAACTTAATGCATTTTTTTCAAGTATTTGACTTTCCACCTCCCGTATGATATTATCCCGCCACAATTCAATAGCCCCACAAGGCGCTCTTATCCAGAGAGGCGGAGGGAACGGCCCTGCGATGCCTCGACAACCGGTGTTAGTCTTGTGGTCGAATAGTTTGCTGGTCAAATAGTCAAAAACGACCGACTATGAGACGAAGCGACCAAGCGACCAAACACACGGTGCCAATTCCGACAGACGGATGTTCTGGGAGATGAGAGGGCTTCAAGCAAAATATGCGATTGCCCTTTCTGCTCGTCTGAAGGGGCAATCTTTTTCTTAAGGAGAAACACGAACAATGAGCAACACCTTCATGACCTCCCCAAAACTGAAGTTCACGTCGGAATCAGTTTCAGAGGGACACCCCGACAAGATGTGCGATCAGATCTCGGACGCAGTGCTGGACGCGTGCCTCGAGCAGGACCCGCGCTCGCGCGTCGCCTGCGAAACCGCCACCAAGACCGGTTTCGTCGCTTTGCTGGGCGAGATCACGACCAACGCCGTCTTCAACTACGATGAACTGGCGCGCAAGGTCATCACCGACATCGGCTACGACTCGAGCGACAAGGGCTTCGACGGCAACTCCTGCGGCGTCCTCGTTGCCATCGCCAAACAGTCCGGCGACATCGCCATGGGTGTGAACCACGCGCTCGAAACGCGCGATGGTCGCCACCTCACGGACGAGGAAGTCGAATCCATCGGCGCGGGCGACCAGGGCATGATGTTCGGGTTCGCCTGCAGCGAAACGCCCACCCTCATGCCGCTTCCCATTTATCTCGCGCACAAGTTGACGCGTCGGCAGAGCGAACTGCGCAGGAACGGGAGCATTCCCTGGCTGCGTCCCGATGCGAAGAGCCAGGTCACGGTCGAGTATTCGCACGGCAAACCTGTCCGCGTGGATACCGTCCTGATCTCCACGCAGCACGCCCCGGACGTTTCGCAGGCGGAGATCACCGAAATCGTCACCGAGCAGATCATCATGCCCGCGCTCCCCGCAGACATGGTGGACAGGGACATCAAGATCTTCGTCAACCCGACCGGGCGCTTTGTGGTCGGCGGACCGATGAGCGACGCGGGCGTGACCGGGCGCAAGATCATCGTGGATACATACGGCGGCATGGGGCGCCACGGCGGCGGCGCGTTCAGCGGCAAGGATCCCACCAAGGTGGACCGCTCCGCGGCGTACGCGGCGCGTTACGTGGCGAAGAACATCGTCGCCGCGGGCATTGCGGATCGCATCGAAGTACAGGTGGCGTATGCCATCGGCGTGGCGCATCCGCTTTCGGTGAACGTGGAGACCTTCGGCACGGCAAAGATCCCGGATGACCACATCGCCGGGCTCATCAACGATTACTTCGACCTGCGTCCCGGCGCGATCATCCGTGACCTGGGCTTGCGTAAACCGATCTATCGCAAGACCGCCGCCTACGGTCACTTCGGACGCGACGACATCGAGTTCCCCTGGGAACGCGCCGACCGGGCGGAGGAATTGAAAAGCGCGGCAGGTTTGTGATCCATCGCGCTGAAACGAGTTGAACGAAAAGCCGACCCAATGGCGAAGCGGGTCGGCTTTTTTGATTTTCTGACCGATGTTACGCACCGTCCCGAAGGCTTTTACCTTAACCCAGGCTCGATTCACGAAAGCCCTTCGACAGGCTCAGGACAAGCCTTCGGGACGTTTTGCGTAAGGCGAGTTACTGAGACTGTTCGAGGACATTATCCAAACACGAACAAAACGCTCTTCCCAAGCCGCACCACATCTCCTCGATTCAGGGCAACAGTGCCGCTGTTGACTGCGCGACCATTGATGAACGTCCCGCCGCCCATGTCCCTGAGATAGTAACCATTCCTCTCCGCATAGATCTGGGCATGGCGGCTGATGACATAAGGGTCGTTGATGCAGATATCGTTTTGCGGGTCACGCCCGATCAGGATGGGAAATCTATTCAGAGCAAAACTTTTCCCGGCATGTGGACCATGCTTGATATACAAGGCGGCTTTCGCCATTCCATGCGACGGCTTGGAAGATTTCGTCTTATTAGCCGTTCGGGGTCGAAACAACCTGGAAGCGCCAAATATCACCAAACCGACCAGCATCACGAGCATGAGTCCCGTGATCCCGATGATCCCGATGATCCATCCTGGAATTACCGGGTTGGCTTTCGGCGGATCGAGGGACAGAATTGATCCTTCGGGCTGGGAGGATTGTGAGACTCCCACTTCCCTGTCAACAACCAGGGAGACATTCCGCTCCCCGATCGCCACGCCCGACAACGGCGCGGCAAACCCTTCCGCATTACGGATGGCAAGCGCGGCGCTCTCGAGGTACAAGCCTGTCTGGCATCCCTTCAGAGCAGTGAACCTGACCTCCGCCAATACTCCGTTCACAGTTTGCGGCGTTGTACTTGCATAGGAACCATCCACCAGGCCCGTAAGTTGCGGCAATGGCAGTCCGTTCATGCCGGGGATCGGGCTGGACGCATTCACAGGCTTAAGGCACGAGGGATCGTAGCGGATCTGGAACGTGAATCCCTGAATGGGCGCGGTGGAGGAGGCGTTGAGTGTAACAACCACGGTTTCCCCGGTTTTGTACGCCGTCGTGTTGGCTGTCATCCAGATGGATTCGGCGGTCTGTGCGCTCGCCTTGATGGTTACAGCAAGGACGGTAAGAAACGCAAAGGCAAAGGCGATAATTCGTTTCATGGAATACTCCGTTACAGGGCGCACACCACCTTGTGCGCCCTGCGTATCATCTATTGATTAACTCACCTTACGCAGAACGTCCCGAAGGTTTTCCGAAAAACCTTGTTGAGTCGCTCGAACCTTCGGGACGGTGCGTAATATCAGTGATTAAGTCAATTACTACCAGGCTGAGGGACCGGTCTTACGATAGTTCTCCGCCAGAAGTTCCAGATCCAGAAAGTCAATGACACCGTCATTGTTCAGGTCCGCCGCGGCTGGCGTGGAGGTGGTGTAACTCATGCCGATCGTCAGGGCATCGAACTGATCGATCACGTTATTGCCGTCAACATCGCCTGCCAGCAGACTGACAGCGGGCAATACAACGGTATTCCCTGCGGTGAGGGTCACCGATCCCTGGTGGCTGAGGAAGCCGCTGGCTGTGGCAGTCACGGTATAGGCTCCGGGAGGCGGCGTCAGGCTGAAGGTCCCATCAGGGTTGACAGCCACAGAGGTTATCACCGCATTGTTGGCATCCAATAAACTTACAGTCACAGGTTTACTGGCGATCACCCGCCCGTTTAGCAAGCCATTGGGTGAAAGAGTCGGCGTCGGCGATTCGATCGGCGTGCTCGTTGCGGTGGGGTGCATGTGATCACCCGGAGTTGATGTGGGAGGCGCGAGAGGCGTCGAGGTGGACTCGGTTCCCAGAACCGTGAGGCTGGCGCCGGTCGATGGAAGATCAATGGGCACATTATCACCTTTGGAGACGCGCGCTGCGCACTGAATCTGGGACTGCCCTGCCTGCAAGCCTTTTGCGCTAAAGGTGAATGCCGGACCGCTCGCGGTGGCTCGATTGTTGTTCGTACCAGCCACTGCAACGATGAACGTCCCATTTTGCGGATCGTGGATCGCGACAGCCGGATCCGCGCCAAAGAGATTGGCGGCAACAATATTACTTTTCTCGACCAACCCTGCATTGTAGGTACAGGTGAACTCTGCGCTCTTATACCCTTCAACAGGGACGTTATTTAGACTGACACTGACCGATGCGGTCCCGCCGATATTCAGGCTTGCCGGGTTGACCTCCGTGGATACGAATGGACCAGAGGATGGGGATGTGGGTGTGGATGGAGGCGTGCTTGTGGGGGCGGGTGGATGGGAGGAGTGGTTGTTGATGTTGAACTGAATCCAATCGCTTGGCTGACCATTGAA
>CAYQOF010000286.1:0-1805 GCA_964419035.1 uncultured Anaerolinea sp.
AGGTCACACTGTCCGGGTTGCGGGTGGTTACGCAGGTGTAATCCTGCATCAATAATACCGCTCCGGTGACATTATCGGTCACCGTGATCGCGGCGTTCGTCCAAAAGACGAAGACGATCTCGGCTGACCAGTTGTCGTTCGGACATCCGCCTTGTGTGCCGGAGAGGAACGGAGCCGCTTCCGCGGTAACGTCCAATGGAGCAGTGCCCTTCTTGGTGATCACATAGAACGGGATGTCTTGAACGCCGCTGGCTGTCACCTTGGGCGGGTTTTGACCGGGAGCCTGGTTGCCTCCGTTATTGGTGCAGGTGACAAGCGGGATACCGCCCGCGGTCAGTTCAACTGTGACACCCTCTCTATAGCCGCCCAGCCCGGTAAACGTGCCGGTGGCATTCAACGAGCCCAGTTGGAACGTCACACCCGATAACTTGACAGCGCCTCCCGCCGCAACGGACGCGACCACAAGGACGCTCACGATCAGCACTGTCAACAGGGAAAGAAATGTCTTTTTCATGTGTCTCCTCATTCTCTTTATTGGATCCTGGCCATTCATCGAATCGGGAACGTTATCTTCAACGCACCTCCTTCTCCTGTATTGCGCGGAACCGAAAAATGAACGATAATTGGATAAATTGTACTCTTATTGTTAAGATATTTGAATGATGAAAAGGTTACAATATTGCGGCGGCGCTCCCCGTTGATTCCATGAATTCCTCGGATAAAAAATACTACTCAAGCGAACGCGAAAACCTCGAACGCGCCCTGCTTGCTCTCGAGGCGGAGAGAGCAAGGCTTGGAAATGAAGTGGTGGATGCTTCCATTACAGCCATTCGGGAAAAACTGACAAACCTGGCTGCGGAAAGCCGCGGCTCTCACGAACCCCAGGAACGCAAACTGGTCACCATCCTGTTCGCGGACATCTCTGGATTCACCGCGCTCGCCGAGACCATGGATCATGAGATCGTCAGCGGCGTGATCAACTCGCTCTGGTCGCGCGTGGACAAGGCGATCCACGATCACGGCGGACGCATTGACAAACACATCGGCGACGCGGTCATGGCGATCTTCGGCACACCCGCCGCCCGCGAAGACGACCCGGAGCGCGCCATCCGCGCTGGGCTGCAGATTCAGGCTGAGGTCCGGAACTGGAAGCGGGAGTTCGACGGTTCCTCGTTCGACCAGCAACCCAAGACTCAAAACATCCATCTGCGGATCGGGATCAACACCGGTCCTGCCCTGCTTGGAACGGTCGGCACGATCGGTGAGTACACCGCCATCGGTGATACGGTCAATCTTGCCAGCAGGCTGGAACATGCCGCGCCGGTCGGCGGCATCCTGATCTCGCACGACACCTATCAGCACGTGCGCGGCATTTTCGAAACGACAGCCCTCGAACCCATGAGCATCAAGGGCAAGAGCGAACCGGTCAAGGTCTACACCGTAAATCGCCTCAAACCTCGTTCGTTCAGGGTTTCAGCTCGAGGCGTCGAAGGGATCGAGACGCGCACCATCGGCCGTGAAGAGGAACTGGCGAAGATGAAAGCCGCGTTCGAGGAAACCGCGGAGCAAGGTCGTCTTCATCTGGTCAACATCGTTGCGGAGGCGGGCACGGGGAAATCGCGCCTGCTGTATGAATTCAACAAATGGCTCAATAATCAGGAACGTCCCATCCACCTGTTCAAGGGACGCGCCACACAGGAAGTTTCGCAAATCCCGTATGCATTGGTCCGCGATATTCTTTCATCCGCGTTCGAGATCGGGGATAACGATCCCGCCTCGGTCGCGCGCCAGAAATTGGAACGCGG
>CAYQOF010000286.1:1905-3950 GCA_964419035.1 uncultured Anaerolinea sp.
CCCTTTTCGAGCAGCGACCGGACTGGGGTGCCGGCACGCCTCACAGCCTGCGCCTCGACCTGCTCCCGTTATCGGAGGATCAATGCCGCCGCCTCGTCGCGGAGATCCTGCAAAAGGTGCCGGTCATCCCGCCCGCGCTGACCGACCTCATCGTCGCAAAAGCGGAGGGAAGCCCGTTCTACGTGGAGGAATTGATCAAGGTGCTGATCGAGAACGGGATCATTATTCGAGGCGAGGAAACCTGGGAGGCGAAAGCAGACCGCCTCTCCGCCTTGAAAGTCCCTGCGACATTGACCGGATTATTGCAGGCGCGTTTGGACAGTCTGAATCCAACAGTCCGCGAGACCCTGCAGCAGGCTTCCGTGGTCGGTCGCATTTTCTGGACGAACGTCGTGGAACAAATGCGAAACCCGGAGTCCCAAACAGCGGGATCGTCCATTCCGATCAACGACAGGCTTGGAATTTTACGGGCAAAGGAACTCGTATTCCGTTACGATGAAACGGCATCTTCAGAAATTCCCGAGTTCATCTTCAAGAACGCCATCCTCCACGATGTCACCTATGAAAGCGTGCTGTTGAAACTGCGCCCGGTCTATCACCTGCAGGCGGCGGAGGGATTGATCGGGATCAGCGGCGAACGTATCAGCGAATATGCCGGACGCGTAGGCGAACACTACGAACGCGCCGGCGAGTGGCTCAAAGCGTCCGAATGGTATGCGCGCGCGGGCAGGCAGGCGCAGGACACCTACGAACCGGAGTCCGCCATCGGCTATTATCAAAAGACTCTTGATTTTCTGAACAAGGACGCGGGAACCGGGCGGGTCGTGCAAAAACTGGAGATCTATCCCCGCCTCGGGGAGGTGTTGAACTGGCAGGCGAGATATACCGAGGCGATAGACACCTATCATGCCATGCTGGGCATCGCAAAGGATGCCGATGATTCCGTTGCCCAGTCGCGCGCCTTGCAGGGACTTGCCACCTCCCTTGGCTATCTGGGAGACAACCGCGCCGCCCTCGAAAGCGCGATGGATGCTGAAACCCTGGCACGGGACGCAAATGGCCGGATTGAAATCGCCAGGGCGCTATGGACGCAGGGATCAGCCCGTTACAGGCTCGGCGAACCGCAAAAGGCGTTGGCATTGGGCGAACAGGCGCTGGCGATCGCCGCCGAATTGAACAACCAGAACGAAATGGCTCGAAGCCTGAACCTGATGGGCGCCGCCCACTACGCATCGGGCAGATACGACCAGGCGGAAAACTATTGGGAAAACGCCTTGAAGATCTTCCAGGAATTGGGCAACCGCCAGCAAAGCATGGACCTTTCGAGCAACCTCGGCGTGATTGCAGACGCCCGCGGGGATTACGACACGGCATTCCAGAGATACAACAACGCCCTCGAGATCGCACGCGAGATCGGGTATCGCGATGGCGAGATCGTCTTCCTCACCAACCGCGGAAGTGAACAGGTTGCATTGAAAAACTACGAGGCGGCTGAAGCGGACCTGAGACAGGCGATCCGCATGGCGGGAATTACCGGCTCGTGGTGCATGCCCATCACGTTCAACTATCATGCCGAATCCCTGATCGGATTGGGAAGATACGAGGAGGCGCTCTACTCCGCCCGCCAGGCTCTTGCATTGGCGGAGGAGGATAAAACGCCGGAATACATCGGCATGGCATGGAGAACGCTGGGCATGGTGGCAGGGAAGACCGGCAATCCCATCCGCATCAAAGACCGTCAAACGCATCAGGACAAGGAACACGACGCGGCCGCCTGCTTCAGCGCCAGCGAAAAAATACTCTCCGGGGCGGAGATAGAAATGGAACAGGCGCGCACGCTGCGCGAGTGGGCGCGTTACGAATACGGAAGAGGCAACAGGGAACAGGGCGCGATGTTGTGGCGCGAAGCGAGCCATATCTTCTCCAAACTCGGCGCTCAGATGGAGGTCAAGCGGATGAGGAAATTACCCGAATAAGTTACCTCAAGCCCTCGAACAGGTCGGTTTCGATTTTTCTTCCCCCATTTACAAGGCTGAGGGCGCGGT
>CAYQOF010000287.1:0-3890 GCA_964419035.1 uncultured Anaerolinea sp.
ATCGGGGGGGATACTATGGGTTCGTCCTCTTCGAGGATGCTTCGCGAAAACCCACATCGTCCCCTTGCGGGATCAGGCTCCCCAACATACAGACCTCCGAGTTCTCGAAGAACTCGGAGGTCTTGTTTGTGAAATCAACCCAATGACCTCTTGATTTTCGATGTAAAATAACCACATGTCCCAGACTATCAACATTCTATTCCTCGCCGCAGAGGCGGAACCTTTTGTCAAAGTGGGAGGCTTGGGCGATGTGGCAGGCACATTGCCGCGAGCCCTGCGCGCGCTCAGCCCTGAATCCACGCGCGGTGTCAAACTGGACGTGCGCCTCGTCCTGCCGATGCACGCGGTGATCCGCGACGAAACGCTCAAGCCGTTGGGAATCTTTTCGATCCCGCGCGGCGAGTCTGAGGTCCAGGCGGAGGCGCATGAAGGCGCGCTGGACGGAATGCCCGTCTATTTCATCAATGGGGACCCTATTCGCGCCAGCGGTTCCGTCTATTCTTCCAACAACAAACTCGATGCTGAGAAGTATGCGTTCTTTTCGTTGGCGGCGCTGGAACTTCCGCGCCAGATCAACTGGAATCCGGACGTTATTCACGTCAACGACTGGCACACCGCGCTTGCGGCGTATGGAAACCTCGTCAAACGCTGGGAGGATAAAAAGAACCGCATCGCCTCGCTTGTGACGATACACAATCTCCCGTTTCTCGGTCCCGATGTCAGCGACATTCTCGAGGCATATGGCTTGCCGCTTGCCAGCACCGACCTGCCCGCCTGGGCGCGCGTCATGCCGATGCCGCTCGGTCTGTGGGCTTCGGACGCGATGGTGGCTGTCTCGCCAACGTACGCCAATGAAATCCTGCACGAGGAATTTGGGTCCGGGTTGATGGAATTTTTCCGTAACCGCACCGAGACTTTGCATGGGATCCTGAACGGACTCGATACCGCCTCCTTCGACCCGCAAACGGATACCGCGCTGACGGCAAATTTCAACGCCGACAGTTTACCCGTCCGCCCGCGCAACAAATCCGCGCTCCAGGAACGCGTGGGCTTGCCCTCCGATCCCGGCGTGCCGCTGCTTGGCATGGTCACACGCATGGATCAAGCCAAAGGCATTGACATCGCCCTCAAAGGATTGAAGATGCTGACGAAACTCGATTGGCAATTGGTTTTGCTTGGTGCTGGCGATGCAAAACTCGAAGCGCAGGCGCGCAAATTGCAGGAGGATCTGCCCGACCGCGTACGCGTGGAGATGCGATATGACGCGAAACTTGCTCGGCAGATCTACGGCGGCGCGGACGTGTTCCTCATGCCTTCGCGTTACGAACCGTGCGGCATCTCGCAGATGATCGCCATGCGCTATGGCTGTATCCCGCTCGTGCGCGCGGTCGGCGGTCTGCACGATACAGTCACAGAAATGGAGACAGGTTTCGTCTTTGTGGATGCGAAGGTCAAATCCTTCAACGAGGCGGTGCGCCGGATGTTAAAGTTGTATCCCGATCGCCCGCGCTGGTCGGAAATCCAGAAGGCCGGCATGGCGCAGGATTTCTCGTGGAGTGTTTCGGCGAAGAAGTATTTCGAGTTGTACAAAAAACTGGTGGAACATGTTCCGGCTCCCGTCGGAAGAAGTTTGAGCGAGGGTTGATATGAGAACACGCGCAGTGATCCTTGCAGGCGGCGAAGGTTCCCGTTTGGGTGTGCTGACGGCAAAACGCACAAAACCAGCCGTCCCATTTGCGGGAAAATATCGCATCATTGATTTTCCGTTGTCGAACTGCGTCAACTCCGGCATCTTCGACGTGATGGTGCTGGCGCAGTATCGTCCGCAATCCCTCATCGAGCATATCAGTTCCGGCGCGCCCTGGGACTTGAACCGGGACTTCACCGGCGGCATCAAAATTCTCACTCCCTATAAAGCCCGCAACGACTCGGACTGGTACGCCGGCACGGCGGATGCCGTCCAGCAGAACTTCGGCTTCATCAAACAGGGCAAGCCGGATTTCGTCCTTATCCTTTCCGGCGATCATATCTACACCATGGATTATGACGCCATGATCTCGTTCCACATTGACCATCAGGCGGACCTGACCATCGGCGCGATCCGCGTCCCCATCGCGGAAGCCTCGCGCTTCGGCATTCTCGATATTGACGATCAATACAACGTCACCTCCTTCCTCGAAAAACCGGATAACCCGCCGTCCAATCTTGTCAACATGGGTGTGTATGTGTTCAACCGCGACCTGCTCGACCGCGTCCTGTGGGAGGATAGCAAACGCAGAAAAACAGCACACGATTTTGGCAAGGATATCATTCCTCGTCTTGTCAAGTCGAAAGCGCGGGTTTTTGCCTTTCCATACACAGGGTATTGGATGGACGTTGGCACGGTCGAATCCTACTGGCAGGCGCACATGGATATGCTTGCCCCGAACCCTCTCCTCAAACTCTACGACCGCAGTTGGATCATCCATACGCGTACGGAGAGACGTGCACCAGCACGCCTGCCCGCGCTGGCGCACGTATATGCAAGCATGTTATGCGACGGCTGCATCATCGAAGCGGACGCGCGCGTGGAAAGCAGTGTACTCTCACCCGGTGTCGTTGTGCGGTCCGGTGCCGTCGTGCGCGAATCCATCGTCCTGACGGATTCCGTCATCGAGAGCGGCGCGGTCGTCGAGCGCGCCATCATTGATAAAAAATCTCACGTCGGGGCAAACACGCGCGTCGGCGGCGGCATCGCAAACAAGGAAGTAAAACTTGCCCTCGTCGGAAAGAACAGTATCGTGCCCGCGGGATACGTTGTCGAACCCGGCGCGTCCATCGGTACGGATGTTATCGAGTCCGATTACGATGAAACCACGATTCGCGCCGGTCAATACATTCAAACGCGGAGACTACCCAATGAAATTTGAGCGATCCGGCGGAGTCCTTCTTCACCCCACCAGCCTGCCCGGGCTGTACGGCATCGGCGATCTTGGTCCGCAAGCCCATCGCTTTGTGGACTGGCTTGCCTCCACCGGCTGCAAACTCTGGCAGGTGCTTCCCCTCGGTCCCACCGGCTACGGCGATTCGCCCTATCAATGCTTCTCGGCTTTCGCGGGAAACCCATACCTCATCAGTTTCGATTCTCTTTTGGATGATGGGTTGCTGACGCAGGATGATTTAGCGGACAAACCCGACTTTCCCGCTTCGCGCGTCGATTTTGGCTGGATCATCCCATGGAAACTTGACCTCCTGCAAAAGGCTTTTTCTCGTTTCGCGCTGAGCGGAGCCGAAGGCAAAGTCGAAGCGCTCCACAAGGAATTCGATTATTTCCTCGCGAAGAACGCCTCCTGGCTCGACGACTATGCCCTGTTCATGTCGTTGAAGGAGGCGAACGGCGGCGGCGCATGGAATGAATGGGACAAGTCTATTCGGAAGCGCAGAAAGTCCGCCCTGAAGGAGGCGCGCCGCGAACACGCGGAAAATATCAAGCGCCATTCGTTCTATCAATTCCTGTTCTTCCGTCAGTGGGATAAATTGCACGCGTACGCGAACAATCTGGGGATCAGGATCATCGGCGATATCCCGATTTTCATCGCGTACGACAGCGCTGATGCGTGGGCGAACCCTGAATTGTTCTTCCTGGATAACGACAGCCTGCCAACAGTCGTTGCCGGGGTTCCGCCGGATTACTTCTCACCGACCGGGCAATTGTGGGGCAATCCGCTTTATCGCTGGGACGTGCATAAAGAGAGTGGATACGCCTGGTGGATCGAGCGTTTTCGCGCAGTATTGAAAGTGGTGGATATCGTCCGCCTCGATCACTTCCGCGGCTTTGCCGGTTACTACGAGATTCCCTTCGGGGCAAAGACCGCCGAGACCGGGCGCTGGGTGCCCGGTCCCGGAAGCGA
>CAYQOF010000288.1:0-3875 GCA_964419035.1 uncultured Anaerolinea sp.
TATTTTGTTGGGCGGGATTGTATGACGGAGGGAGAGGAATGTCAAGGCTTCAGTAGTAACAATTCTTGGTAAGAACCCTCAGAATCGCACATGTAAAAGAAGACGTAACTATTCACGCCACAACTGATTGACGGAGGAAAGGCAAAACGGGCTTGCCCATCAACTGCACTAATTTTTGAAATGCACTTTGCCCGTTGCGTTTGGCAGTGTTCAGAACCGTCGTCAAGGCGGCATAGGCTTGCGCTCCCCAATCCGAGCGAAAACTACCCATGACCTTGCGATGCATGACCGAGGGGCGCAAGGCGCGTTCGCAGGCATTGTTGTGAGCAGGCACCCCATGACAATCCATCCACTCCCTCCGGGAAAACATCACGTCCTCGTATTACGGATTGATACGCCCGGAGTTCCAATGTGCATCTTATGGGGCGACTCCCAGAACCGCATTCTGCCGAATGGTGTCTATGGCAAGTTGGTAGGCATAAACGTTCAATCTGCTGAATAACGATCAAATTCTCCATTTTCTTTTCAACGGTTGCCGCCCACTCAATCTGCAGGCTGTGATACAGCATGCGTATCTCACTGCGCGAAAACAAGACAATTGTACAGGCTGAATGATCCCATCCCTACGGTATAATACCCACCATGCCCGGCAGAGAAGACATTTTCCAAAAAGCGATGAACGAGGGCCATTCCGCCGCCTGGGACCAGGAGTGGGCGAAAGCCGCGGCGGCATATCGCAAAGCCCTGCAGGAAATTCCCGACCACCCCAAGGCGCTCAACAGCCTGGGGCTGGCTTTGTTCCAGCAGGGAAACTTCGAGGAATCCCTTCAGATCTACAAACGTGTTGCTCAGATCACGCCGCAGGACCCCGTCCCGATGGAAAAACTCGCGCAACTGCTCGAGCGCACGGGGCGGCTCAAGGAAGCCATCGAAGCGGCGTTCAGAGCCGCCGACCTCTTCCTCAACCAGCGCGACGTGGATAAAGCCCTGGAGAACTGGGTGCGCGTCACCTCGCTCGATCCCGAACACGTGATGGCGCACTCGCGCCTTGCCCTCGCGCACGAACGGCTCGGTCACAAACCTCAGGCGGTCACGGAATACCTGGCGGTCGCAAGTCTCGTCCAGCGTACGGGCAACATGGAAAAGACCAATGAACTGGTCAGGAGGGCATTGCAGATCATGCCCGAAAGCGCCGAAGCCGTGCAGGCACAAACCCTTTTGCGTTCGGGGCAACTCCTGCCCAAGCCCCTGCGGCCCAAAGGCGGGACGGGTCCCATTGCCATGGCTCAGGTCAAGCAACTGGATCAGCCCAAGCGGCAAGCCGATTCGGGGCTGGACCCGATTGCTGAGGCGCGTCAAAAAGCCCTGACCCGTCTGGCAGAGATCCTCTTCGATTACACCACCGACGAAGCGCCCCCCGCCTCGCAAGCCAGGCGAGGCTTGCAGGCGCTCATGCGCGGCACGGGACAGTTATCCCTGCGGCAGAGCGAACAATCCAGGGTCGTTTTGCACCTTGGGCAGGCGATCGACTCGCAGAGCAAGGGCAGCGAATCGCAAGCCGCGGAGGAACTCGAACACGCGCTCGAAGCAGGCTTCAATCATCCTGCCTTGTATTTCGATCTTGGACTGCTTCGCTCAACGGGGGACCGGCTCGAATCCGCGCTCCGTCACCTTTCGCATGCGGTCAAACATCATGATTTCGGTCTGGCGGCGCGCCTGCTCATGGGGCAGGTCAACCAGAGACTTGGCAGGCTTGGTCCCGCCTCCATCGAATACCTCGAAGCGCTGAAACTTGCAGACGCCATGATCGTCCCCGCGGAGCAGGCGGATGAGATCAGTCAGATGTACGAACCGCTCATCGAAGCGCAGGCCGCACAAAGCGCGCAGACCGAGGAAGCCGCGCTCAAGCGTCTGTGTGACAACGTCAACGATTTACTCATGCGGAAAAACTGGCGTGATCACCTGCACAAAGCCCGCGAGCAACTGCCCAAACAACAGGACGGCGACATGCCCGTCCCGCTTGCGGAGGTCATCCTTCAGGCGCAGTCCAGCCGCGTGCTCGAAGCGATCAACCTCGTCCACCAACTGGCGCGCGAGGGCAAATTGCGCTCTGCCATGGACGAAGCCTTCCAGGCGCTTACCTATGCCCCCACCTACCTGCCCCTGCATGCCTTGATGGGCGACCTGCTCATCCGTGAGAATCATATCGAGGAAGCCATTGCGAAACTCAACGCGGTCGCGCAGGCATACAGCGTGCGCGGTGAAGCCGCGCAGGCGACGAAGATCCTCAAGCGCGTCATCCAGCTGGCGCCCATGGACATGAAAGTCCGCACGAAACTCATTGACCAACTCTCGGCGCGCGGGCAGGTGGACGATGCCATCAACGAATACCTCGAACTCGCAGACATCCACTACCGCCTCGCCGAACTCGACACGGCGCGCAAAACCTACGCGACTGCGCTCCGTTTCGTCCAGCAAGCCAACGCCGACCGCGTCTGGAACGTTCACATCCTGCAGCGCATGGCTGATATTGACATGCAAAGGCTGGACTGGAAACAAGCCGTCCGCGTCTATGAACAGATCCGCACCCTGCGTCCCGACGACGAAGGCGCGCGCAGGAACCTGATCGAACTCAGCCTGAGGATGAGACAGCCCGCGCAAGCCGCCGCCGAACTCGAAAATTACCTCTCCTATTTGCAAACCGGCAACAAGGGCGAGCGAGGCATCGCCTTCATTGAGGAACTGCTCAAGGAGCGCCCCGACGACCCCGTGCTAAGGCGCGCGCTTGCCCACGCGTATCAACAGGCGGGCCGCACCCAGGAAGCCATCGCGCAGTATGACGCGCTTGCCGAATCCCTGCTCGATACGGGCAGGAAGGAGGAGGCGCTGGTCATCATCAACCAGATCCTTTTGATGAACCCGCCCAACGCCGGGCAATACCGTCAACTCCTGATGCAATTAAAAGCATAAACCGTGACCCGTCGCAGATTCAGGTGACGGGTTTTTCTTTCGCCTCATTCCCAACCCAGCCTGGTTCCGTTTTGCAAGCCTTTCCTTCTGCTATAATCCCGCTTTGGAATCGGGAAGCATGCTTCCGTATTTCGAACAGATTGCTGTTCCATTCCAAATTCAACTGGAGGGCAGACATGCCTCAAACACAGAACAAAGCCGTGATGAAATGGCTTTTCCTATTCACTGGCATCGTGGCGTTTCTCATCGTCTTCGGGGGATTCGTCCGACTCACCCGTTCGGGACTCTCCATCGTGGAATGGAACCCGATCAGCGGGGTCATTCCGCCCATTGGGCAGGAGGCTTGGGAGGCGGAATTTGCCAAATATCAACTGACGCCCGAATTCATCAAGGTCAACACGGGGATGACGCTCGAGGAATACAAGCACATTTTCTACATCGAGTGGATTCACCGTCTCATCGCGCGCTTGGCGGGGTTTGCATACGCGATTCCCGTTTTCTACTTCCTGTTCAAGAGGGCAATTCCGTGGAAGGAATTCGGCATCTACTTCGTCATGGGAACGCTGTTCATCGCGCAGGCGGTCGCAGGCTGGATCATGGTCGCCAGCGGATTGGTTGACCGCCCCGCCGTGAGCCATTTCAATTTGACGATCCACCTGCTTCTCGCATTGATCCTTTTGGGTCTGGCTTTGTGGACTGCTTTGGGACATAAATTCGGCTTCCCCGATGCAAGCAAAAAGGCGAAATGGTCTTTGCCGTCGAAACTCGCGTTGACGTCGTTCGTCCTCCTCATCATCCAGATCGCCTACGGCGGCATGACCGCGGGACTGAAAGCCGGTCACGTTTCGAGCACCTGGCCCCTGATGTTCGGCAGATGGATCCCGCCCAACCTGTTCAACTCGTGG
>CAYQOF010000289.1:0-3869 GCA_964419035.1 uncultured Anaerolinea sp.
TGACAGGTATTTTGATCGGCATCGGCGTTTTGGTGGTGATTGCGATGACGGTGTTTTTCATGCGCAAGGATACGCTCACGTATGTTTCCGAGGACACACCAGAGGGTGTCGTCCATAACTACGTGGTGGCTTTGTTGAACAAGGACTATGAAAAAGCGTACGGCTATCTCGCCGACCGGGAGTACAAGCCCACTTACGAGCAATTCCGCCAGCCCTTTTTGAATGGATACGCCAATCCCGAGGCTTCGACCCTCGATATCGGCGCATCCGAGGTTATCGGAGATACTGCCTCTGTGGAGGTTGCGCTGATCTACACCCCCAGCGATCCGTTTTCAACGGGTTGGCGCGATGTCCAGCGCGCCACGTTGGTCGAACAGAAAGGCGCATGGAAGTTAACCTCGATGACGTACAACTTCTGGGATTACAGTTGGTATTCGGAGCCGCCGAAATGATTACCTACGTCATTGCGAGGAGCCCGCAGGGCGACGAAGCAATCTTCAACACCGCGACGGGGATTGCTTCTCGCACCGTCCTGACGTACGGTGTCAGGAAAGACTCGCAATGACGGGAGGACATTAACTATGAAATCCATTCGCCGTCTTTACTTTTACCTCGTTGCTTTCATCAGCATCGAAGTTGTCGTATGGGGATTGATCGGTCTGCTTCGGTCGGTCGTGGATCGGAGAGTCTCGGGCGGGGCGGAGGCGCTGGCGCAGGCGCTGGCGCTGATTCTCGTCGGCGTACCGATCTTCCTCATCCACTGGCTGTGGGCGCAACGCGCCTCGGCGCGTGAAGAGGAGGAGAAGACAGCCAGCCTGCGGGCAGTTTACCTATACGCAATCCTTCTCGGTACGCTCATCCCCATCGTGCAAAACACTTTGTCGTTCATTGACCGCGCCCTCATTCAATCCACAGGGCTTGCAGTCGAGCGCGCCTTCAGTGCGTTCAGGCACCAGACTCTCGCTGATAACCTGATTGCGATCTTCATGAACGGAATCGTCGCGGCATACTTTTGGAACATCCTGCGCGGCGAATGGGGAACGCTCAAGGACAAAGAGAACTTCTCCGATGTCCGCCGCTTGTATCGCTACATCTGGATGCTCTATGGTCTGTTGATGACGGTCTTCGGCGCGCAACAGATACTGCGATTCCTCTTCTACATCCCCGGCGACGTGTTGGGGGAAGGCGGACGCGAGGTCGTCGTCAACGGGACGGCGCTGCTCGTGATCGGGACTCCCATCTGGATCTATGCCTGGCGCGTCATTCAGGACTCCTTAACTGATCCCGCGGAAATGGGCTCGACTCTCCGCCTCGGCATTCTCTACCTGCTCGCCCTCGGCGGGGTCATTACAGTGGTTACAACTGCTTCGATGGTCGTGAACATCCTCGTCACGCGTTTGCTCGGCGCGGACTGGACTCTCCAACATTTCATCCAACAACTCGGCGGACCGATCTCCATCGGCGTGCCGCTTGGCATGATCTGGGCTTATTACGGATACTGGCTCAACCGTCACATCGAGGCGGTGGGCGACGCGGTCCGTCAGGCGGGGATGAAGCGGCTCTACAACTACATCCTCGCGTTCATCGGGCTGGTCGTCTCGTTTGTGGGAGTTGCCACATTATTCAACTTCATCATTGACATGGCGACGCGTTCGGGAATCTTATTCAGCGAATCCATGCGCGGAATGCTTGCCACATCCATTTCCTCATTGGTAGTCGGTTTGCCGCTCTGGCTGCTGACCTGGCGACCGATGCAAGCCGACGCGCTGTCACTGGGTGAGATGGGCGACCACGCGCGGCGCTCTGTGCTTCGTAAAACGTATCTATATCTTGCCTTGTTTACCTCCGTCATTGGCGGTATGGCGACCGCAGTTGGACTGGTCTATCAACTCATCCGCGTCATACTTACGGGCGATACAGGCAGTGATTTTGCAAACAACCTGTTGAACCTCCTGCAATTGCTATTCCTCTTTGGCGTGGTGCTTGTCTATCACCTGAACGTTTTGCGCCGCGATGGCGCGTCGCTTTCGGACGCGCTGGCGGAGAAACAGGGCGCGTTCAGCGTGTTGATTGTCGATTCGGGAGATGGGTTTGCGGAGTCCGTCAGAGCCGCGTTGACGAAGTTTGGGGCAAAGGTGCAGGTCACAGTTGCAACCGCGTCGGAGAAACCGCAGGGTGATTTCAGCGCGCTCGTCCTGAGCGGAGGGTTGGCGGTGGATGCTCCAGAGTGGATCCGCTCGTTTGGCGGAAGCAGGATCATCGTCCAGAGTGAAGCGAAAGGCATCGTATGGTCGGACGACGCGGCGCAGGCGGCGCAATCCGTGCAGATGCTGGCTGAGGGTCAGGAAATCCAAAAGCAGAAAACGGGACGCTCGCCGTGGATGATCGTCGTGTACGTTTTCGCGGCATTGTTTGGTTTACAGTTGTTGTTCCTCCTGCTGGCGTTCGGCATATCGCTGGTGACGGGATTCTAGAGGAGGGTGCGTCGCACCTGAATCGACAAGATTCATCCGACCTTTTGGTGCGACGCACTCCGTTACATCAGGTTTATGAAGTAAAATATCAGGGTTATTATCCATCGAGGAGACGCACCATGAAAATAACTGTCCTTCAAGAAAATCTGGCTCGTGGTTTGGGAATTGTTTCAAAGGCTGTTTCGCCGCGCAGCACATTGCCTGTGCTGGCAAATGTATTGGTTGCCTCCGATGAAGGGCGATTGCGGCTTTCCGCGACGAACCTCGAGATGGGCATCACCTGTTGGATTCCCGCGCGCATCGAAGAGGAAGGCTCAACGACTGTGCCCGCGCGGACGTTCGTTGACCTCATCAGCACGCTTCCGAGCGATCAGGTGATGTTGAAACTCGACGCGCAGACTCAAACCCTGAACGTGCGCGGCGGCACATCCACGAACGACATCAAGTGCATCGATGCACAGGAATTCCCGCCCCTGCCCGTGCCCGACTTCGAGGGAGCGGTGCAGATCAACGTCGGCGATTTCCGCGAGATGATCCACCAGGTGGCGTTTGCGGCTTCGACGGATGAGGCGCGTCCGGTGTTGATGGGCGTGCTCGTGCAGGTGGACAAGGACAAACTGACGATGGCGGCGGCGGACGGATTCCGACTCTCGGTGCGGAAGGCGGTTCTTTCCACGCCCGCGCCTGCTCCCGTTTCCGCGATCGTCCCAGCCCAGGCATTGAAGGAACTGGCGCGCGTTGCCACCGATGGCGGGGAACCGATCTACATGGTCCTGCCGAAGGGACGCGGACAGGTTGTCTTCCGCGTCAAAGATGTGGAAGTCGTTTCACAGTTGATTGACGGCACATTCCCCGATTATCAGCAGATCATCCCGCGCTCGTACAAGTCGCGCACGCTGGTCTCGACGGCTTCTTTGGTGAAGGCTTGCAAGCAGGCTGAGATCTTCGCGCGCGAAGGCTCGAACGTGGCGCGCCTGAACATCAAGTCCGCGCAGGGCGAGATGCAGCCCAGTGAAGTGGAAATCTCCGCTGTTTCAGAGGAGACCGGCAAGAACGAAACCATCGTCGAAGCGACGGTGGACGGAGGCGGGTTGCTGATCGCGTTCAATGTGAAATTTTTACGTGAGGCTTTGGAAGTCATCCGCACTCCGAACGTTGCGCTGGAAACGTCCGCGCCGAACGCGCCGGGCGTGGTGAAACCCGTCGGTGAGGATGATTTCCTGCACGTGATCATGCCGATGCATTTGGGTTAGTTGGATAGTTTCATAGTCTGGTAGTCAGATAGTCAGATAGTCAAAATGGAGGCGCCCTGTCGAAAAGACAAGGCGCTTTTGATTATGGTCCCGATACGTCCCGCGACGATCACACCGAACAATTCGACCATCAAAAAGATTA
>CAYQOF010000290.1:0-3867 GCA_964419035.1 uncultured Anaerolinea sp.
GAACACGCCGAACTTTCCTGGCGCGTGAAGGTCAATTTTACAGGTCGTCCTTTTTGCACGACGATCACATCGGGGGTGTAGCCGCCTTTTACCGTGATGGCAACTTCCTGCGCGCCCGAAGTGGACACAGCCGCGCGCGTCTGCGCTTTGGGCGCGAACCAGAAGTACCAGGCGATTAAAACGGTCAATACGATTCCCGAAAGAATCACAAAGATTTGGATTTGAGACATATCAGACTCCTTTCACTGCCTGGATGATGGATAACGGACCGAATACCGTGACGAAGTTCTCCGTTTCTTTGACTCCGCCGAAACCTGCCTCTGCCACGAAACGCGGGATCAACCCGTCGAAGTTGTCCGCGGCTTCTTCGAGGCGGCGCATGTATTTTGTCATGAAACGCGTAAGCGCTGAATGCGGTGTGCCGAAGTCCAGCACATACAATTCGCCTTTTGGTTTAAGTACGCGGAAAACTTCCCTGAAAGCGCGGCGTTTATCGTCTGTGACGAGGTGATGAATGACCAGGCTGGTGACCACTCTGTCGAAGGTTGAATCAGGATACGGGAGGGAAGAGGCGAGTCCTTTATCCCATTGAATATCAGCACCGCGAGATTTATCCCGCGCAATCTTGAGAACATCCTCATCGCCGTCCATACCTGTGACGTTCGCATCTGAATGAGCGCGCTTGAGCATGAGGGTCAGCGTGCCCGTGCCGCAACCGAGATCGAGAACATTCATGTTCGGTCGAATATTCGCGAGTTGAATCAACCTGCGCTTGAAGGTCTCTTCGCGCATGACCCATTTGAGAAACGGATCATACAGCGGGGTGAGCCAGCGAAAACTGAGGGCGGGAATGTAATGAGTATCGGTTCGTGTCATTTCATTACCTCGTTCATCGTCATTGCGAGGAGGATGTTCTTCCCGACGAAGCAATCTCGCGACCACAGGGGGAGATTGCTTCGCTCGGTCTCGATACGGTCTGAGAAGAACACTCAGCCCTGCTCGACCATCGCTCGCAATGACGGATTTATTCAGTGGGCTTGAACCCGCGCAGACGGTTGGCATTGCCAACGACAGTCACAGAGGAAAACGCCATCGCCGCGCCCGCGATGAGCGGACTGAGTAGCAAGCCGAAGAATGGGAACAGCAATCCCATCGCAACGGGAATGCCAAGTGTGTTGTAAATGAACGCGCCGAACAGGTTTTGATAAATATTCGTCATTGTGGCGCGGCTGACTTCGATGGCGGCGACCACACCTTTGAGACTGCCCTTGATGAGCGTGATGTCCGAAGCTTCGATGGCGACATCTGTGCCTGTGCCGATGGCGAGACCGACATCCGCCTGCGCCAGCGCGGGCGCGTCGTTGATGCCGTCGCCGACCATTGCTACGACATTTTTGATTTTGGATTTACGATTTGCGATTTGGAGTTTTTTGACTTCGTTGGATTTGTCTTCGGGTAGAACTTCGGCAAGGACTTTATTCACGCCCACCTTGCGGGCAATCGCTTCGGCAGTACGGCGGTTATCGCCCGTGATCATCACAACTTCGATGCCAAGACTATTCAATGCCTGGATCGCTTCGGCAGAATCCTCCTTGACCGTATCCGCTACTGCCAGAATGCCTGCAGCTTTTCCATCCAAGGCGATGAACATGGGAGTTTTGCCATCATCGGCGAGTGATTTGGATTGTTCTTCGAGTGTTCCAAGCGAGATCTTCTCGCGGGTCATCAACTTGAGATTTCCGATCAATATGTTGCGTCCTTCGACGTTTGCCGAGACACCATGACCAGGGATGGCGTCAAAATCCTTGACTTCTGACAAATCCATCTTGCGCGCCTGCGCCGCTTCAACAATTGCCTGCGCAAGCGGATGTTCGCTTACCTTTTCCACCGACGCAGCTAACCGTAACAACTGATCACTGGTTACTGGTGACTGATCACTCAACGCCACATCCGTTAGTTCAGGCTTTCCCTTCGTAATCGTGCCTGTTTTATCCAAGACAACCGTGTTCAAGGAACGCGCGGTCTGTAACGCTTCGCCCGAACGGATCAAAATCCCATGCTCCGCGCCTTTGCCGATGCCGACCATTAAACTCATCGGTGTTGCCAAACCTAAAGCACATGGGCAGGCAATGATCATGACAGTCACGCTGGTGACGAGCGCGTACACCAATTGCGGTTGAGGTCCGATCACGAACCAGATGACGAACGTCCACACCGCAAGGATCATCACAATCGGAACAAAATATCCTGAAATCGTATCCGCCAGTCTTGCAATCGGCGCTTTGGAGTTTTGCGCGTCCTGTACCATCTTCACGATTTGAGCGAGAGCCGTGTCCTTGCCAACTTTTGTGGCGCGGAATTTGAACGCGCCTGTTTTGTTCAACGTCGCGCCGATGACCTCATCGCCCTTCTTCTTCGAGACGGGCAACGACTCACCCGTCAGCATGGACTCGTCCACCGCGGAACTGCCTTCCACAATGATGCCATCCACGGGCACTTTCTCGCCAGGGCGCACTTGGATCACGTCGCCGACCAGCACTTCTTCAACAGGTAAATCCACCTCTTTGCCGTCACGAATCACCCTTGCTGTTTTGGCTTGCAAGCCCAGTAACTTTTTGATAGCCGCACTGGATTGTCCCTTGGCGCGCAGTTCAAGCGCCTGACCCAGCACAACCAACGCAATCACGACCGCGACCACGTCATAAAAAGGTTCGGATGTCCCTTCGGGAAACACGGACGGAAATGCAATGGCAAAGGTCGAGTACAGCCATGCCGCGCCCGTACCCAGCGCGATCAATGTGTTCATGTTGGCGGAACGATGCCTGAATGCCGCCCAAGCCCCTGTGAAGAAGTCGTAGCCTGAATAGAACAGCACCGGAAGTGTGGCTATGGCGGAAAGAATCCACGCCCAGCGGATGGTTGCCATTGATAAATCACGAATCAACGGCACATATTGTGGGTACGCAAACAGCAACACAGGCAGTGAAACTATCGCCGCGAACCAGAACATGTTCATCAAGCGGCGGTATTCACGCGCATGCGCCTCTTCCTGTTTATCCACGGGCGCGTCACTGGTAGCGGGTCGCGGCTTATAGCCCCACTCTTCAATTGCGGCATTCAATTGGGACATGGTTGTATTTTGCGGGAGATAATCCACGGTCGCTTCCTGAGTGGCGATATTCACAGTTGCATTCAAAACACCCTCTGTGGCTTTCAACTCATCTTCGATGAACTTCACGCAGGAGGCGCAGCGCAGGTTCTCAATTCCGATTTTGACTCTCGTCCCGCCGACTTCAAACCCCGTGGATTTGACCGCCGCTACCAGCCGCGGCACATCCACCTTTTGCGCGTCATACCTGACCTCCAGCCTGCCTGCCGCCACGTTGGCTTTGACCTCATCCACGCCTTCCACCGCGCGGAGCGCGCTTTCGAGACGGGAGGATTGCTCAAAGATGGAAAGATCGCTCACAAGGAGCAATCCACTCAGGGGTAGTTCGATCCGAGTGAGAGTTCGCTCGGGATTGAAGCCCGTTGTCGCTGAAGTCATCACATAGTGGTGGGGATCCTTGTCGAATTGATCCACGCACGATCCCGAACAAAAATAAAACGTCTGTCCCATGTGTTCGCGATGAGCGAAGGCACTTTGAGGGTCAATATCCATTCCGCAAACAGGATCGCGTACAGTCATGATTCACCTGCTTTTTCGATATACCGTTAGTGTATGTCGCTTTGACGAGGCGTGCGAGCGGTTTTCAGCCTAGTCTGATATAAGCAAAATAGCCTATCGAAAGACAGGCTATCGAACTCGATAGTGATGGTGTTGCCGAACAAGAGCATGGCCAATATTGCCCGATGCACACTGGAAAG
>CAYQOF010000291.1:0-1853 GCA_964419035.1 uncultured Anaerolinea sp.
ATGGATACAGTGTACAGATTTTTGGGGCGGGATTCAAGCCTTACTTTTGGATTTCGTATACGACATACCTGGCATTCTCGAACAAGGGCACGACCGGGGTCGGGCACTCATCCACCAGATCCGGCGGGATCTGGCTGTATTCCCAGGTCTTGTTGACCGCGACATAATCGGCAAACGGGAGGCGTTCACATTCAAGAGCCATGATGGATTTGCGCTCCGTGAACAGGTAAAAAGCGCGCGGCTTGAAGAAGATGATCACGCTATCCGGGGATGTGTTCTGCTTGACGTAATCATACATTTCCCTGCTGAAGGGGTCGAAAGGTCCGCCTATCGCCCGGTTGTCGCGCAGGTTGATGTATGCATTGACGCCCGACTGGAACAAAAACCCGCCGATGATGACCAGCCAGAAGGCGTTGAAGACTGCTTGACCAGCCCGTTGATAATTTGGAGGAAGTTTTGCGAGGGCGAACTTCATTCCCTGAAATGCAAAATAGATGAAAATCGGCAGGAGCGGGAAGAGGTAACGCGGTCCCTGCCAGTAGGGATAGGTGACATGAACGATCATCCAAAGCACGAAAAAGAGAATGAAGATCGGTTCATCCTTTCGCCTCACCCATGTGCCCAAAAGGAAAAATACAACCGCAATGTAATATATGTATTTCCAACCCTCAGCCTCTCCAAAGAAAAAACCGAAAACACGGAAGTATCCGGAGGCGTATCCCCTTGCAAGACCAAGGCTGGTTCCGGCATATTGCGAGAGATAAGATTCCCCTCCGCTTGGCAGGAGCAGGAGATTGAGACCCCAAAAAACCGCGAATGTGACACATATTACGAGAGAACCCAGGAATATCTCCCTCATAGCATTCCGGTCTTTTCGGTTGTTCCAAAACCTGAAAAATTCGACGATCAAGAAAACCCCCAGCAACAAGACCCCTGTTGTTCGAATGAAGGCTGTCAGGAATATGGATAATCCAATAAGCGCACATTGAAACACGCCGCGTTTTCCGCTCCATGTCATTAATGCCAAAGTCAGTGTCGAAAAGAACAGGAACGGAATATCAGAGAGGATCTGGTCTTCGAACAGAATCAGCATCGGGTTGAACGCGAACAGGGATGCAAGGAGCAGACTTTCGATCCGGGCAAGACGCGTCCTGGCAAAAAGATAAAGGCAAACCAAAAACGCTGCATAAAAAAACAGTCCCGGCAATTTCAGCGTAAGCGAATGGACGCCCTTAAGGATCAAGGCGGGAGTGAGAATTAAAGGGTATCCCCATGGATATGCCAGCGGTCCCACGTGGGTGGTGGAGCGGGTGTTCGTAAATTCACTGATCTCCATGAATTCTTTCGTGGTTCCCTGCAGGAGGCTTCTGGCTTGCATGACGTACCACGCCCAGTCATCCCCCCAATCGTGCCCGCGCGTGAGGGTGGAAAAGCCAAGCACCATGCTCGCGACAATAATGACGATCAATGGAATGTTTCGTAATTTGCGCATGTGTCAATTGTATCGTTAATGTTTAACGCCCACAGTCACAAAATGAGCCATCCCATTTTTGAAAAAGCGCAATTCCCTGCCACCGCCCGCCGGGGCAGGTGTGTGACCGTCCTTGATATAAACGTCCGTTTGACTCATGCGGATGTTCGTCCGCTTCGCACACAGCCGAAAGTTGATTCTGCTTCTATGAGCCTTGCCCCATCCCCGGCATGGATCTGCGCCGCCGCACGCGCTCAGTCAGCGGACGTTTGGCAACAATGGTGATCTTGCCGCTGCCGTACGGCGTGTACACGTTGACGGCTTCCCAGCCTTCCTCGCCCCATTCATCCAAAGTAGTCTGAATGAGTTCGTCCTTTGTGCC